>CAZGWM010000011.1:0-19581 GCA_964529195.1 uncultured Muribaculaceae bacterium
GAATTATCATTAATTGTAATTGGTGGTGTGTTTGTAGTAGAAACATTAACATCATTAATTCAAATAGTTGCGATAAGAAAATTTAAAAGAAAAGTATTTAAAAAAGCTCCTATACATCATCACTTTGAAGAACTTGGTTGGAGTGAAACTGATATAGTAAAACTATTTTGGACAGTAGGATTACTTCTATCAATGCTTGGAATATTATATGGAGTATGGTTCTAGAAATAGAACTTTTTTCATTTAAGTAACTAAAATCACAAAGAAATAAACCTTAATATGTTATAATTAATTTAGGAGGAAAAAATATGAAAATGATGGAATTACCTTATAAATTAGATGCATTTAAAAACTTTAGTGAAGCAACAATGAAAAATCACTATGAAATACTTTATAAGGGATATGTAGATAATTATAATAAAACACTAGAAGGACTTGAAAAAGCAAGATTAGAAAAAGACTATACTAATATAAAAGCACTAGAGAAAAACTTAGCATTCCAGGGAGCTGGTGCATCACTTCATAACTTATTTTTTGAAAATATAACACCAAATGAAGTTAAAATAAGTGATGAATTAAAATTAAAATTAGAAAAAGACTTTGGATCATTTGAAGACTTTAAAGATCACTTTATAAATAATATGATTAATATTGAAGGTGGAGGATGGGGACTTTTAGGATATAGTAAAATGCTTGGTAAAATGATTATTCTTCAAGCAGAAAAACATCAAGATCACACAGTATGGGACTTTATTCCACTTTTAGCAATTGATATGTGGGAACATTCATATTATTTAGATTATTTCACAAACAAAAAAGAATACGCTTTAAATATGTTTGATGCAATAAACTGGGAAGTTGTTGAAAAACGTTTAAATAAAGAATTGTAAAAGATAAATCATATTTATCTTTTTTTTATGTCAAAGTCTTTGCAAATAAACCCATAGTAGTTTATAATTATTTTAAGGTGTGAGACTAATGAAGAAGATAAAACCCGTTAAAAACAGTGAAAATAAAATGAAGTTTCAAACAGAATTAACTGGATTAATTCTAGTATTAATAAGTGTAATAGGAATAGGATCATTTGGTGCTGTTGGTTACTTAATAAAATCCTTTTCAATTTTTTTAATGGGATCGTGGTGGGCACTTTTAATAATCTTATTTTTAGCACTAGGAGCTTATATGATTGTAAAAAGGGAAATGCCAAAATTCATGACAGCTAGATTAATCGGCTTTTATATTTTAATAATCGTATTATTATCTTTTTTCCATTTAGATTATATAAAAGAAGGCGCAGGCTTTATTGATTCAATTAAAAATACAATTGATAATATACTAAATACAGTATCTGATAATCACTACTTAAATATAAGCTCAACTGGAGGTGGGCTTATTGGTTCACTTTTTGCTTGGGCTTTCATAAAAGCATTTGATATAAATGGAACATATATATCATTTATTATCCTAGTTTTATTTGGATTAGTAATGTTTTTAGAAGTATCATTTATTGATATGTTTAGCTCACTTAAAAGAATAAACCACAGTATAAAAAATAGACCTAAAAAAGAAAAGAAAATAAGAGAAACAAAAGAACCTGAAACAATAGTAAATACGTATGAAGAATACATAGAAGAAGAAACAAAAGAAATAGTATTAAACCCAGAAACATATAACTTTGGATACACGCTTCCACCTCTAGATATATTAGATAGACCAAAACAAAGTGGTAAATTAAATACTACTGAATTTATAAACGCTAATAAAGCAGCACTTGAGCAAGTGTTAAATGACTTTCAAATTATTGGTAAAGTAGTAGAAATTCACGAAGGACCTGCTGTAACTCAGTATGAAGTAGAAGTAAAAGCTGCTACAAAATTAAACCGAATAACAAGTATTCATAAGGAAATAGCTCTAGCCCTAGCAGCTAAAGATGTAAGAATAATCGCTCCAATCCCTGGAAAAAGTACCGTAGGTATTGAAATACCTAATAAACAAGTAGCTGCAGTTCCAATAAGAGAAGTATTTTCAACTATCCCTAAAAGTATGCAAGGATCAAAAATACTTGTCGCACTTGGTAAAGATATAATGGGTGAGACAATATGTGCTGATTTAAATAAAATGCCACATCTTTTAGTTGCTGGTGCTACAGGCTCAGGAAAATCAGTATGTATAAATAGTTTTATCGCATCGATCTTAATGTATAAAAGACCAGATGAAGTAAAACTAGTCTTAATAGATCCAAAAAAAGTAGAATTATCTAACTATAATGGAGTGCCTCACTTACTAACACCAGTTGTAACTAATCCTAAAAAAGCAAATGTTGCACTTCAAAAAATAGTAGCAGAAATGGATGAAAGATATCAAAAATTTGAAGATGCTGGTGCTAAAAATATAGCATCATATAATGAAATGATAATGAAAAATAATAAAAAAAATAACTCTAAACAAGCACTTCTTCCATATATAGTTGTAATTATAGATGAGTTAGCAGATTTAATGTTAGTAGCTGCTAAAGAAGTAGAAGATTCGATTATGAGAATAACTCAAATGGCAAGAGCTGCTGGAATACACTTAATTGTTGCAACTCAAAGACCATCAACAGATATAATAACAGGTGTTGTTAAAGCAAACATTCCTTCAAGAATAGCATTTACTGTAGCATCTTATATTGATTCAAGAACAATATTAGACCAAACAGGCGCAGAAAAGTTACTTGGTAGAGGTGATATGCTTTATCTTCCAATGGGTCAAAATCACCCCCTGCGTATTCAAGGAACATTTATTAGTGATGATGAAATAGAAAAATTAATTAAACATGTATCAAAAGGACATACTCCTTTATATGATGAAACATTTTTAGAACCAGTAAACGAAGGATCACAAACTTCTACATATGGAAGTGATGATGATGAGGATTCACTATATAATGAAATTTTAGAATTTACTTTAAGTGAGCAAAAAATAAGTGCATCATTAATCCAAAGAAGATTTAGAGTAGGATACAACAGAGCTGCCAGAATATTAGATTCACTTGAAGAAAATGGTATAATAGGCCCGCCAAATGGATCTAAACCAAGAGAAGTATTATCTAAAAAAGAATAACTCCTTTATAAGGAGTTTTTATTTACTTGTTTGCTTTTTATATACCTAAATGATAAAATAATTTTGGTGATAAATATGCTTAAAATAGAAAATTTAAGTGTTCAAATAGAAGATTATAAAATCTTAAAAGATTTTAACATAAATGTAAAAGCTGGAGAAATCCATGGAATAATGGGACCAAATGGAACAGGTAAAAGTACTATTTGTAAAACAATAATAGGTGATGAAGATTATACTATTACATCTGGTAATATTTTTTTTAATGATAAAAGTATACTAGATTTAGATATAACTCAAAGATCAAGACTTGGAATATACTTAGTAAGTCAGTCTCCAACCGAAATACCTGGAGTAACAAACGCTGAAATGCTAAGAGTTTCATTAAGTGAAAAAACAGGTAAATTTGTTGATATATTTGATTTTAATACTAAAATAGAAAATATATGTAAAAAGTTAGATATACCTTTATCATTTATACATAGAGGAATAAATGAAGGAATGAGTGGTGGAGAAAAAAAGAAAAACGAACTTCTTCATCTATGGATGCTAGAGCCTAAATTAATCATATTAGATGAATTAGATAGTGGTTTAGATGTAGATAGTATAAAAACAGTTGTAAAAAATATAAAAGAATATCAAAAAGAACATAACTCAGCTGTAGTAATAATAACTCATGGATCTAAATTACTAAAAATGCTTAAAGCAACCCACGTTCATATATTAAATGATGGAACAATAAAAGAATCTGGTGATTTAGATTTAGCACTTAAAATAGAAAATCAAGGCTATAAAAATCATGATTAAACTAACTAAAGAAAAAAATCATTTAATATGTGATAAAGATGCAGAATACTTAATATTTGATACCCATTTAAAAGAGTTAATTATAGAAGTAAAAGATAATGTAAATATTATCATAAATGATTACCGAAATATAAAAAATGAAGAGACGAAAATATTATTTATAATGAATAATAACTCTAGCCTTTTGTATAATCAGTCATTTATAAATGAAGAAGAATATAACTTAGATATAAAAACTGAATATAAAGGAACAAACTCAAAAATAACATATAATATTCATGGAATAAATGCAGGCGGAAAAACACATGCTTTACTCGATGGAATAATGGGAACAAAAGAAAAAAACTACTTACTTGAAAACATAAAACTAATTAACATAAGAGGTGGGACTGGTACAATCATACCTAATATATTAATTGGAGTAAGTGATATAGTAGCTGATCATAAAGCAACAATCGGAAATATAAATAAAAAAGAACTAGAGTACTTAATGAGTAAAGGATTATCAAAAGAAGCATCTGAAATATTAATATTAAAAGGATTTTTAATAAATATATTCGAAAATAAAGATCTTCAAACTAAAGTAAAAGAAAATATAAATTTAAGGTGATAAAATGAATAGAGAAGATTTTAAAATACTAGAAACTGATTTAATATATTTAGATTCTGCAGCTACAACTTTAAAACCAAATCAAGTAATAAACAAAATAAAAGAATACTATGAAAAGTATCCTGGAAGTGCTCATAGAGGAGATTATTCAATAAGTTATAAAGCAAGTAAAGAATATGAATCATCTAGATTAAAAGTAGCAGAATTTATAAATGCAAAACCAAACGAAATAGTATTCACATCCGGAACAACAGAAGGAATAAACTTAATTGTAAATAACTTTTTTAAAAACATATTAAAAGAAAATGATGAAATAATATTATCAGTAAGCGAGCATGCAAGTAATATAGTACCTTGGATTAACTTAGCTAAAAAATTAAATTTAAAACTAGTATATGCAGATCTGGATTCAAACTATGAACTAACGTTAAAAAGTATAAAAAACAAAATAACTGAAAAAACAAAAGTAATCTCAATTGCGCACATGACAAATGTAATCGGAGATCAAAGAGATATAAAAAATATTGCTAAACTAGCAAATGAAAATAAGATATATACATTAATAGATGGAGCTCAAAGCATTCCTCATCTAAAAACAGATGTTAAAGATTTAAATATAGACTTCTTAGTCTTCTCAGGACACAAAATGTGCGCTCCAACTGGAATTGGAGTTATGTATGCTAAAGAAGAATTAATAAGCAAAATAGAGCCCTTTAAACTAGGTGGTGGCATGAATGAAACATTCATGATAGATGGAACATTAAAATATAAAAAACCACCCACAAACTTAGAAGGAGGAACTCCTAATATAGAAGGAGCCATAGCGCTAAAAGAAGCAATTAAATACTTAGATATAGAAAAAAATGAAATATATATAAAAGAATTAAAAGAATACTTAATAAATAAATTAAGTAAAATTAAACATATAAACATATTAAATAAAAACACTAAAGGGCCAATATTAACCTTTAATGTAGAAGGAATCTTTAGTCAAGATGTTGCGTTTTATTTAAATAAATATAATATTGCGCTAAGAGCAGGAAATCACTGCGCTAAAATGCTCGAGACAAAAACAAATATAAAAAACACATTAAGAATAAGTTTATATTTTTATAATACAAAAGAAGAAATAGATAAACTATGCTTTTTACTTGAAGATAAAAATAAAATAATAAAGGAAATGATATAATGGATCCCGAATTAAAAAGACAAATAATGATCGAACATTATCAGTATCCATTTAATAAAGAAACAAAAGATAAAACATACATAACATCAAACGGAAATATAGAATCATGTATTGATAATATAAATCTTTATTTAAAAATAGAAAATAATATAATAAAAGAAGCTTTCTTTGATGGAGAAGCGTGCGCTGTAAGCACATCAAGTACTTCAATAATGTTAAAAAACATAATAAATAAAACTACTAAAGAAGCATTAGACTATGCAAACAACTTTGAAAATATGGTAAATGAAAAAGAGTATACTAAAGAAACATTAAAAGAAGGAGTTGTATATGATGAAATATATAAACAAGAATCAAGAAAAACATGTGCAACACTACCTTATAAAGCATTAAGAGAAGCAATTGCAAAATATAATAATATGTGATAACATGTCTTTACAAAGCAAGGACATAGGACAATAATTAGATATTTATTACAAAGAGAGTTAACAATTGGTGAGAGTTAATTAATAAACCTAATTTATCTACCTATTAGTGGAGCTAATCACTCCCGGTTAATACCGTTATAATAACAAGATAAACAAAGGATGGTACCGTGCATAAGCACTCCTAGTACTATCTTTTTTTTATAAAAAAAAGAAAAGAGGATAAAAATGATTGATATAAAATTAATAAGAGAAAATAAAGAATTAGTAAAAGAAAACATAAGAAAGAAATTTCAAGATGAAAAACTTCCACTTGTAGATGAAATATTTAAACTAGATCAAAAATATCGTGAATTAAAACAAGAAGGAGATAACTTAAGAAGTAATAAAAATATAATATCTAATGACATTGGATGCTGCATAAGAGATAAAATGATGGAAAATGTCGGAAACATGAAAAAAGAAGTTGAAGAAATAAATCAAAAACTAAAAGATTTAGAAGAAGAAGAAACAAAACTTGAATTAAAAATAAAAGAAAAGATGATGTTAATTCCTCAAATAATAGATGAAAGTGTACCTATTGGAAAAGACGATACAGAAAACGTTGAACTAGAAAGATTTGGAGAACCTTTAGTGCCTAGCTTTGAAATCCCGCATCATGCTGATATACTTGCAAGTATAGATGGACTAGATAAAGAATCATCTGGCGCAACAAGTGGAACTGGATTTTATTACTTAACTGGAAATGCAGCTAGACTTCACTCAGCAATGTTATCATACGCAAGAGACTTTATGATTGAAAAAGGATTTAATTACTGCATCCCACCATTTATGATAAGATCAGATGTAGTATCAGGAGTAATGTCATTTACTGAAATGGAAAATATGATGTATAAAATAGACGGTGAAGATTTATACTTAATTGGAACAAGTGAACACTCAATGATAGGTAGATATAAAAACAAAATAGTAAAAGAAGAATCACTTCCAATAAAACTAACATCATACTCGCCATGCTTTAGAAAAGAAGTTGGAGCTCATGGTATAGAAGAGCGTGGTATATATAGAGTTCATCAATTTGAAAAACAAGAAATGATTGTATTATGCAGTGCAGAGGATCATATGAAGTGGTATGAAAAAATGTATAACTTCACAGTAGAATTTTTTAGAAATTTAGATATACCTGTAAGAACATTAGAATGCTGCTCAGGAGATTTAGCTGACTTAAAAGTAAAATCATGTGATGTTGAAGCATGGAGCCCAAGACAACAAAAATACTTTGAAGTTGGATCATGCTCAACTTTAGGAGACGCTCAAGCAAGAAGATTAGGAATAAGAACTAAAACAAAAGATGGAAACAAATTCCTATATACTTTAAATAATACTGTCCTAGCATCACCAAGAGGACTAATTGCATTTTTAGAAAATAACTTAAATGAAGATGGAACAATAAACATACCCAAACCACTAAGACCTTACATGGGTAATATGGAAATAATAAAACCTTAAACTCTCTTTGGAGAGTTTTTATTATGTTACTTACTTGAAAAAGGAGTAAAACATTGTTAAAATTAATACATAATATACTAAAGGAACAATAAATGAAAAAAATAACTAAAATAATAGTTTTTTTTCTTATAGTGCTTATCTTATCAGTAAGCACTTCTTTTGCATATTTTAGCGCTGTCATAACTGGATCAGAAACAAATGCCACAATTACTACAAGCGGAGGAATTATGAATATAGCTTATAATGGAGGATCAAATATATCTATAAGCAATATTTATCCTAAAGCAGAAGAATGGAGTAATAAAACATTTACTGTAACTGGTAGTAATAATACTAGTATATCAATGGGATATAAGCTAAATTTAGTTATAGATAAAAATACATTTACCACAGGTGCAATAAAATACAGCTTAAATAGTATAAATAATGAAGCAAATGGACAAACACTACCTTCAATAATAGAGCTAAATAGTATTGAAACAGGATCATCAAACATAAACTTAGGTGAAGGATACTTTAACGGCCCAACAAATGGTAATAAGATTCATACATATAACCTAAAATTATATTTTCCAGAAACAAATACCAATCAAAACAATGATAAAGGAAAAGAAATAAAAGCGCACATAGAAATAAACAGTATTCCATCATTTACTGAACTGGTATTATCTGGCGAAAATTTAGTTTTTCACAATACTAATGAAAGTAAAATGATAATCGAAATAGATGGAAAAACAGTTCAAAATAAAACTCCTGAACCAACATCAATCTCAACTTTAAATTCACTTCAAGAATTTGATATCATATCTTCAATCGGAAAAGAAAACCTTATATATAATGGAGAGGTACCATTTGGAGATGGATGGGTAAATCCAAGAAGTATTTTGGGAAGTGATGCATTTGGTGAATATATCGAAGCAACATCTTATATTGATACTTTTTTTAGAGGAGAAAATCAAAATAGGTTATATCCTATAAAGGGGCTAACTAATTACATAATTTCCAGTGAAATTTGGAGTAATGCTGCTATCGAGATTCACCCGACAGTACCTCTTCATTATCATACAATGAAAAAAGATGCAGGGAACCATGATGGAAGATCAAGTAGTACATTACTGAGTAACAATGAAATATTAACACCAAATAAATGGGATACAATAGTAGCAAGATTTAAAACAATAAACGAAGAAGTATTTTTTACCCCTTTTGGATATAATGATATTACATTACCGAGCACAACAATAGTAAGAATGAAAAAATTAAAACTAGAAGAAGGATATGAATGGTCAACTCCATGGACTCCTTCACTTGCAGAAGTATCATATGATACCTTTACCAAAGGAGTATATAAAACAAAAATTGAACTATCAGAACCATTAAGAAGTGCAGGTGGAGTTAAAGATGAAATATTTAAAGATACAGATGGGTTATGGAAAGTAAGAAGAATACTAGCAGAAGAGATTTTTTCATCTGCCCAATCAGATAAATGGTCTAGATCAGCATATTATAATTCACCAGATGGAAAATTTATTGTATTTAGATATCAAAATGAAAATGTTGAGCAGCTTAAAAATACCCCTAATATAGTATGTACTCATGCTCCTTTTGTAGCTTCAGCCTGGGATTATTCAAGTTATGGAGCCGCAATATCATCATATGGAAATTATCTAAACTTTTGGATAAAGGTTCCATCAACAACGGCTACTGATTTAAATTCATTCAATACCTGGCTAGCAAATACTGGGCCTTTAAAAATAATTTATGAAATGAGCGCGCCAGTAATTGAGGTACTACCTAATAATATTCAAACTAAATTAAACAATATACCTTCATATAATGAAGAGACATATATTTATACAAAAGGTAATATAAATCCTTTTTTAAAAGGAAGAGCAAAAGTAAATTAACAAGGAGAAAAAATGAAGAAGATAAAAATCCCATTAATATTATTTATTTTAATACTTCTAATATCAATAGGGGCTTCTTTTGCATATTTTAGTGCAGTTATAACGGGCTCAGAAACAAATGCGACAATAACAGTAAGTGGTGGGACTATGAATATAACTTATAGTGGAGGCGCAAATATAACTGTAAGTAATATTTATCCTAGAGCAGAGCCGTGGGCTACAAAAGAATTTACGGTAACTGGTAATAATACAACTACTCAAAATATGGCATATGATTTATCATTGGTTACTGTATCTAATGGTTTTAGTGAAAATGCCATTTCCATTAAATTAACAAGTGAAAATCCAGGAGGTAATGGAACTACTACAAACTTATTATCTGGAATATCAATCTCTAAAGGAACAAGTACAACAAAACTTGGAACCGGAGTTTTTGAAGGGTTTACAAATGGTAATAAAATTCATAAATATTATTTATCAGTATACTTTTATGAAAAAAACGAAAATCAAAACTTAGATAGAGGAAAAACATTTAGTGCATATGTAAAAATAGAAAGCACAAATTATACAAACTTTTACCAAAGTACTCAAGATGGAAAATCACTTGCATTTGCTAATACTTTAAATACTGCTCCAATTCTAAGTATAAATGGAATAACATATCAAGCAAATGAGGGAACACCTCTTAATCCTTATCCACTTATTAACTCAAATAACTTTGATTTAATAAGTAGTAAAGGATCTCGAAATTATCTTTTAAACAGTGAAAAATTAACAACTGATGGAGGAGTAGCACCAGGTCTTACAAAGCAAATAAACGCAGAAGGAAACTTAGTAATAACAGCAGCATCTGGTAATGGAAATTACGTTAGTAACTTTGGATTAACTCCATCTAATGCAAATATTCATAGTAATATAAAAATAGGTGATAAAATTACATTCTCAATTAAAATAAGAAGTAGCGATAGTACAAAAAATCCTTCACTTCACTTTGGAGAAGGAATGAGTTATGTTATGCTTTTAGGTAATGTATCATCAAATTGGTCTACAATATATTATACAGGTACATGGAACACCAGTGACTGGAAACCACACTTAGGATTTAGTGGTATTACTGGTACATTTGAATTTAAAGAAGCAAAACTTGAGCTTGGAGGTAAATATACTGAATGGACCCCAGCACCAGAGGATATACCTTATAATACTTTAACTAAAGGAGTATATAAAACAAAAATCAATTTAGATAACTCACTTAAAAGTTCTGCTCTTGAATATGACAGAGTCTTTAAAGATACAGATAACATATGGAAGGTATCAAGAAATATAAAAGAAGTAACTGGTAGTGCTTTAACAGTTGACACAGTAATTGCATCAACTGGAAATAACTATTACTTTAATAATACAATTGCTTTTATATTATATGGAAATGATTTAAGTAATATGGATAATATATCTCCTGTTATATCAAGTCATTTTATAAACAATAACTGGGTTAATAATTATAACTCTCAAAGCAGTATAACTAATACGATAATGAAGATAAAAGATGAAGGAACAAAAAGATTATTTATTAGAGTTGATGAATCACTAATAGATATTAATCCTTCTATGACAAATACCGAAATAAGAAATAAAATGAAAAACTGGCTTAATCTTAATAATCCAGTTATGCACATAAAAACAGAAACACCAACAATTGAAAACTTAAATTCAACTTATCAAACTAATTTAAATAACTTACCTGCTTTTCAGGGTGGAACATATATTTACACTGTGGGTGATTATATTCCGAATTTAAAGGCAACTATGAGTATAAAATCCATTTGACTTTTTACGGTATATTATGTAAGATATGCGCGTATAGAGGTATATTATGGTAAAAAACGAATTAATATCAGTAAATACAGAAAATAAGTCGTATCAAAATATAATAGTTGAAAATGCAGTAAACGCATTTAATGTAGATATAAAAACATTAAATGAAATTTCATCAAGAGAATTATACAACATTTTACTTATAGGTAGAGATAATCCTCATTTATACATATTTTTAATGAAATATCACGACTTAATAATAATTAGATGCTTAAGAAACTTTGATTTATATGATTACTTTGTCATAATGTTTCTAGTAGACTTTCAATTTTGTAAAGAAAAATGCTCTAAGATATTTAAAAATACTACTTTAAAAGTATTTTCACCAAAAACATTATTATTCTTAAAAAAAATATCAAAGACAATGTTAAAAGAATATTTTTTAGAAAAATCTATGTATGATCTAATAATAGAAAAACTTAATGAAGAAAGAACAGATGATGCATCCAGAATATTGATTGATTTAAATTACTTTGTTGATTTTAAAACATATTTGAAAAAAACTCACCCTACTGCTGAATTTATAATTGAAAAAAATCAAGAAGCATATCCTTATGCTAAAGGTAGAGATATGCTTCTTGGTGGATCAATAATTGCTAAATTAATTAGAAGCAACCACTGGTATATAATTGAAAAATGGATTTCAATACTTCAAAATGTTAATTTAAGTCCAGATAAGAGTGTGAAAATAATTGGAATGGGCTCGACTGCAGTCGTATTTAAAATAGGTGATGAAGTTTTAAAAATAGGTGAAACAAGATACACAAGAAAAATATATCAAAATCATCGTATACTATCTTCAACCCATCGAAAACTTTATCACAATGATAAGGGTGAGGAACTGTTTTATATTGAAACAATGAAATTTGCACATGTTGGAGATGTATCAATAGAAGAAAGAGATGAATTAGTTTCCGACCTAAGAAGCCAGGGATTAATATGGCATGATACTAAGCTTGAAAATTGTGGTGTATTAGTAGATGGCGATGAAAACTTAATTAACTTAAAAGTTGATTACGAAGAAGTAGCAGGTATTATAAATAATCCTGTTAAAAAATTAGAATTCAAAAATAGAAATCGAAAAGTAATTGTAATAGATAATGATTTAATCGAAATAGATCCAAGAATTTATCATACAATGAAATAATAAGGTTAGTTAAATAGTGTAATGAAAGTTATTAAAATTTAACTTGCATAAAGTAATAATTAATGATAATATAGCTGTCAAAAAAGGGGATAAAACAAAATGAACAGACAAAAAACAATCGCTTTTGACTTAGATGGAGTTTTTTATGACCAAGAAGGATTTCAACTTAAACATGGAATAAAATTTTTTCAAAAAAAATATGTGGAAAAACACTTTAAAGAAACAGGCAAGAAAATTAAATACAAAGATGTTCAAGTATTTGATGAAGTAACTAATTCTTGTTATGAAAATAAACTTTTTGATCCAAATAAACCATATATAAAAATAAACTCAAATGGTTATAACATTAAAGAAACATTTTTATGTACTGCTGATGAGCAAAAAGAATTTTGGTATAAATATATGATTCCTTATGGACTTACTTCAAAAACAAGAAAAGATGTCAAAACGGTTATTGGAGATTTTTATGATGAAGATCATAAAATAGTTATAATAACAGCAAGAGCAAAAGCTGATGAAAATTCTTTTATCGGAAGTATTCAAAGATCTATAGTAAAACTAAGATTAAAAATAGCTGGAATTCCTTATGATGCTATAGAGTTTTGTCCATATGCAAATGGAACTGAAGCAGAAGCAAAAATAACAGCTTGCCAAAAACATAAGGTAGATATAATGATTGAAGATAAAAAAACAAATGCAATTGCAATTGAAAATAAAACTTCTGCTAAATCTTTTTTATACGCTTCAAGAAACAACTCAAGTATGGAAGAAAAAGATGTACCTAGATATATATCAATGCTTGATTTAAATACAGCAATAAGAAAGTATCTAAATAATCAAACATTTAAAACTTTAAATAGACATGATAAAGAAAAGTTAACTAATGAAGAAAGAGAAAAATATTATGAAGATTATCGTAAATATTTAAAAAACACTTCATATAATAAAGAAGCAATTTTAGAAAGAAAATATAAATTAAATAAATTAATTAAAAGAGGCAGCCCTTTATTTGATAAAATAATAAAATATGAGACTATAAACACTCATAGAATACCAGAGGATTTAGGAAATACAATTATTACTACAAATCATACTGACTTAATAGATATACCATTAGTAATAAGAACATTAGGCCCGGGTGCTTATCATCCAATGTTAAAATCAGACTTTTTAAATACCATAGCTGAAGGTCCTTTAACTGAAATAAATTCAATTTGGGTAAAAAGAGAAGATAAATCAGTAAGAGAACAAGCAAGAGAAAATGCTGTTAAAAGAATGCTTCATTTAGAAACACCAATTCAGTGTCCTGAAGGAACAAGAAATAAAACTGATCGCATCTTACTAGATTTTGACTATGGTGCTGTATCATCAGCTCAAATATCTGGTGGAGAAGTTTATCCAATGGCTATAAAGAAAATAGCAGGTAAAAAAATAGTTAACTGTGGAAGCCCAATAAAAGTTTCAATTCATGATGATTTAAGTATTGCAAATGAAGAATTAAGGAATCAAACAATAGCTTTACTTGAAGAAATAGTTAGTCAGTATGGAAATGCTGCTGATATAAATAAATTTGTTGATCAAATGCAAAAAGAATTAATATTGAAAAGTTCAAAATAATTCTTTTTTTTATATTATAAAATAAAGTTTGTGCTATAATGTTGATAATAAAGAGAGGTATTTTATGTCCAACTTATATTTACAAAGCCTTAGTTTCATATATATGTTCATGATAATAATTCTTTTTTTTACCAAAAAAAGAGTTAAAAATGTTGAAACAGTTCTTTTTACAATTATTTCAGTATTAAACATGATAGGAATAATTCTTGATTTAATAATAGTATATTTATCATATACTCATCCTTTTCATCCATCTTTAATACTACTAAATAAGTTTTATTTACTTTATATATTATATTGGGCAGGAATATTCACTTCATATATAGCGCATATTTCAATGTCAGATAAAAAAAATGGATTATGTGTATTTACTTACTCACTCGGTGTAATTTCATTTATATCAACAACATTAGTATTTCTTCTTCCTATTGAGCTTATAAATAACCTAGAGATAATGTATACAGATGGACCTAGTGTTAATGTAGTATATTTTACTTGTGCCGTATTTATTTTCTTTATAATTGTAATATCACTTACAAGTATCAAAAAAATAAAAAACAAAAAATATTTACCAATATTTGCTCTTTTAATATTAAGCGTACTTGCTTTCATAGTAAGAAGTATAAATCCAGCTCTATTACTAACAACTTCAATTATGACTGCTATAAATGTACTTATGTATCATACAATAGAAAACCCCGATGTAAAAATGTTAAAAGAAACAGCCCTTGCTAAAGATCAAGCTGAAATGGCTAATCTTGCTAAATCAGATTTTTTATCAAGCATGAGCCATGAAATAAGAACACCTTTAAATGCAATAAAATCTTTTACCGAGTTTACCGCATCAACAACTGATATAACTGAGGCAAATGAAAACTCAAAAGAAGTATTAAAAGCAGTAGATATATTACTTGAATTAATAAATGGAGTTCTTGATATATCTAAAATAGAATCGGGAAACATGGAAGTAGTTAATACTGAATATAACCCAGTTGAGTTTATTAATGATGTAAGTAAATTAATAAACATAAGAATGAAAGAAAAGAATTTAAAATTCACAATAAATATAGCAAAAGATATTCCAACAACACTATATGGCGATAGAGCTAGAATTCAGCAAGTACTAATAAACTTACTAACAAATGCTGCTAAATATACCCCAGAAGGAAAAGTTACTTTAAGTGTTAATGCAATAAACCAAAAAAATGTATGTAGGTTAATAATATCAGTTGAAGATACCGGAAGAGGAATTAAGCCTGAATCAATTGAAAAACTATTTACTAAATTTAACAGATTAGAAGAGCATATGAACACAACAGCTGAAGGAACTGGACTTGGTCTTGCCATTAGTAAACAACTAATTGAACTAATGGGCGGAAAAATATCAGTAAATAGTGTATATGGAACAGGATCTAAATTCACCGCATCAGTAAATCAAGAAATAATAGATCCCGCTCCAAATAAAACACCAGTATTTATACCTGATGAAAAAATAAACTTAAGAACTGAAGAAGAAGTTAAAGAAATAAAAACAGAAGATTCATTTATCCCAGTAGCTGATTTAACTAATAAAAAAGTTTTAATAGTAGATGATAATAAAGTAAACTTAAAAGTAGCTGAAAGATTTTTAAAACTATATAATATAAATCCAGAACTGTGCATAACGCCATTTGAAGTAATAGATAAATTAAAAGCTGGAGAAACATATGATTTATTACTAATAGATGATATGATGCCTAATATGAGTGGTACTGAGTTAATGCAAAAATTAAAATCAGAAGGAAATAAAATCCCTATGATAGTCTTAACTGCAAATGCAAAAGTTGGAGATAAAGAAGAATATATAAAGCAAGGATTTGATGATTACATAGCAAAACCAATTGATAAAAATATCTTCTTTGATGTCTTAACTAAATATTTAGAAGACTAAATGTGTCAAACCCCTTATAAATAAAGGAAAAAAAACCGAAAAATTAAAAATAAACAGCCTTTCTATTGCTTTTTAAACTAGAATCTGATAATTTATACTTATAAGGCTACTTCAGTCTTATAAATAATATATATGGGAGGTAATCGTTATGTCAAAAAAAGACTTAGTAGAATTTATTGCTGAAAATGCAAACTTAACAAAAGCAGATGCAACTCGTGCTTTAGATGCTATGATCGAAGGTATAACAGAAGGACTAAAAAATGAAGGAAGAGTAGCACTTGTTGGTTTTGGAACATTCAATGCTAAAGAACGTGCTGCAAGAGATGGAATTAATCCATTAACAAAAGAAAAACTTCATATTCCTGCTAAAACTGTTGCATCATTCAAAGCTGGAAGCAAACTAAAAGATGCTTTAAACTAATTAACGATTAGATAAAAAGGAAGTTAAAGCTTCTTTTTTGTTTGGAATAAAATATTGACAAGAAGCCTTTTGTAGTGTAAAATAGTATCAATGTTCAAAGGGGACTTACATGAATCATTACTTTACTGACAATGATGACTTAAGAAGTGAAATAAGAGTATTAAAATATTCTTATGAAGATGCACATTTTTCCTTTTCAAGTGATCTAGGCGTTTTTTCAAAAGACAAAATTGACTTTGGAACTAAAACTCTTATCGAGAGTTATTTTCTTAGTGGAAGAAAAAATGTAAATATGTTAGATGTTGGATGTGGTTATGGAATCATTGGAATAACAATAAGTAAAATCATGAACGCTAAAGTAGATATGATAGATGTTAGTAAAAGAGCACTTCATTTATGCAAAATGAATATCAAAAAAAATGAAGTAGATGCAAAATGCTTTTTTAGTGATATGTATCAAAATATTGATTCTAAGTATGATGTAATAATTACTAATCCACCTATAAGAGCAGGAAAAGAAATTTATTTAAATATTATTAACAATTCCTTTGATTATTTAAATGAAAATGGTGAGCTTTGGTTTGTAATGAATAAAAAGCATGGAGTCAAAACTGTTATTAAAAATTTAGAAAAAACAAGAAAAGTAACAGTTTTATCTAAAAACAAAGGCTTTTATGTGGTTTTAGTTAAATAGTCCTTGACACTTTATAAGTAAATTGTTAAAATTTTAAATTGGAGCCGTATCTTTTTTTAAAAGAAAGGCATGTAAAAAAAAATATATGTTTGGGGTGAAATTTAGTGGCATACAAAGTACAAAAATTTGGTGACCATAGGGAAAGAAGATCTTTCTCTAAAACAACTAACAACTTAGAACTAACAGATCTATTAGAAATTCAAAAAGAATCATATAATTGGTTCAAAGAGGAAGGTATTAGGGAAGTATTTGACGACCTATTTCCGGTAGAAAGTTTCACTGGTAATATATCGCTAGAATTTGGCGATTATTCTTTTGATGCTCCACGCTATGAAGTAAAAGAAGCAAAAGAACGTATGGTAACATACTCAGCTCCTTTAAAAGTAGAAGCAAGAGTATTTATACATGAAACCGGAGAAGTAAAAGAACAAGAAGTATTCTTAGGTGACATGCCACTTATGACAGATACCGGAACATTTATTATAAACGGAGTAGAAAGAGTAATTGTATCTCAGCTTGTAAGGAGTCCTTCAATTTATTTCAAAAAAGAAATAGATAAAAATGGAAGGCCCGTTATTTCTGGTGAAGTAATACCTAATAAAGGAACATGGCTAGAATATGAATTAGATGCTAGAGATGTAGTATATGTAAGAATTGATCGCACTAGAAAATTACCAATAACTACTTTTCTTCGTGCACTAGGGCTAAACTCATCAGAAGCTATATTTGAGTTATTTGGTGAAAACGATTATTTATCAAATGCACTAGCAAAAGATAGTTCTAAAAACACAGATGAGGCGTTAATTGAATTATATGAAAAACTAAGACCTGGAGAACCAGCAACACTAGATAGTGCTAAAAACCAACTAATAGTTAGATTCTTTGATAAATTCCGTTATGATTTAGCTAAAGTAGGACGTTATAAATTTAACAAAAAACTAAATGTAACAGATAGATTACTAGGTTGTAAATTAGCTGAATCATTAAAAGATGGAAAAGAAGTAATCGCTAAACGCGGTGAAATAATAACTAAAGATAAATTAAAAGAATTAAAACCATACTTTGAAAAAGGACTTAATACAGTTGAAGTTCAAATAAATGATGATTTAGATATATATAACAAAGTTCAAATCGTAAAAGTATTTGATAAAGAAAACCCAGAAAAAATAATTAAAATAATCGGAAACGATCAAAGCATTAATGAAAGAAGATTAACTATAAGTGATATATATGCATCAATTAGTTACTACTTAAACTTACTTGATAATATAGGATCAATAGATGAAATAGATCACTTAGGAAACAGAAGAGTAAGACAAGTTGGAGAATTAATTCAAAACCAATTTAAAACTGGTATTACAAGAATGGAAAGAGTAATCAGAGAAAGAATGACTACTCAAGAAATAGAAACAGTAACTCCAAAAACATTAATAAATATAAGACCAGTAACAGCTGCTATGAAAGAATTCTTTGGATCAAGTCAGTTATCTAAGTTCATGGATCAAATAAATCCAATTGCAGAATTAACTGATAAAAGAAGACTATCATCTCTAGGGCCTGGTGGACTTATGAAAGATAGAGCTGGAATGGAAGTTCGTGACGTTAATGTAAGTCACTACGGAAGAATATGTCCAATTGAATCTCCAGAAGGTGCTAATATCGGGCTTATAACATCACTTGCATCATATGCAAAAACAAATGAATATGGATTTTTAACAACTCCGTACCGAAATGTTATTGATGGAGTCGTTCAAGATGAAATAGTATACTTAACTGCTGATGAAGAAGAAGATTACTATATTAGTCAGGCAACTATTAATATGGATGGAAATACTATTTCTGATGAGGAAGTAGTAGCTAGATTTAATGGCGATAACGTAATGGTAAAATCAAAAGAAGTTGATTATATCGACGTATCACCAAGTCAAATCGTATCTATAACAACAAGTTGTATCCCATTTTTAGACCATGATGATGCAACAAGAGCTTTAATGGGATCAAACATGCAACGTCAAGCTGTACCACTAATGCAAACTGATTCACCAATTGTTGGAACAGGTGTTGAATACTTAGCAGCACGTGATTCAGGATCAGTTGTAATTGCAAATAATGCTGGTGTAGTAGATTATGCAGATAGTAAAAAAATAATAATAACAACTAAAGATGGAGATGAAACATATTACTTAGCAACATTTGAAAGAAGTAATGCTGAAAGTAATATAAATCAAACACCACTAGTTAAAAAAGGTGACAAAGTTAAAAAAGGCATGGTTATAGCAGATGGGCCATCAACAGATGGTGGAGAGCTTGCTCTTGGTAAAAATATGACTGTAGCATTTATGACCTTTGAT
>CAZGWM010000012.1:0-9206 GCA_964529195.1 uncultured Muribaculaceae bacterium
ATGAAGAAATGATGGATATAGCATTACTTGAAAATATCCAAAGAGATGATTTAACACCTGTTGAAGTAGCGAAAGCATTTAAAAATTATATAGACGAAACTGGAATAACCCAGGAAGCGCTAGCTAAAAAATTTAGTAAAAGTAGAAGTTATATTACGAACTTACTTGGGCTTTTAACATTACCTAAATCAGTACTTGATTTAGTAAATGAAGAAAAGATTTCTCAAAGTCACGCTAGAATATTATCTAAATTAGAAGATGAAAGCTTAACTAAAGAACTAGCCAAAAAAATAATTGATGATCATATCTCAGTAAGAGAATTAGAAAAACTTATAGTAAAAGAAGATCCTCAAAGAAGAAAACCAGTATCAAGAGAAGTAAGTAAAACAACAAAAGAAACAATAATAGAAAATATGCTAAGAGATAAAATTGGTACTAAAGTAAATATAATAAAAAATAAAATAACAATACCATATGATAGTGAAGCAGACCTTTTAAGAATACTTGATATATTAAATTTAAATGTAGATGATGAGTAATAGCATGGAAAAAAAATATAAATTAAATAGCATTGTTATCATGAAAAAACCGCACGCTTGTTCATTTAATAAATGGCAAATAACAAGAATGGGCGTAGATATTAAACTAAAGTGTTTAAATTGTGGAAGAGAAATAATGTTAGATAGATTAGAATTTGAAAAAAAACTTAAGAAGGTAGAAAATGAAGAGAATTAAAAGAATAAAAAATAATATCTTACTTCACCCAATAATGAGTTTTGTAGGACTTATAATTGTAGTAATGGTACTTAGTGGAATATTTAATTTATTTAATGTAAGTGCTACTTATACAAAAGTAGCAGCAAGTGGATCACTTGAAACTGTTCTTGTATCAGTAGAATCACTTCTTACATTAAGCGGAATAAAATATATATTTAGTAGTGCAGTATCAAACTTTGCATCATTTGCTCCACTATCAATGCTTCTTATATTATTAATTGGAATTGGAATAATGGATAAAAGTGGTTTTTTAGATTCATTTTTCTACGTAATAACAAAAAAAGTAAGTAAAAGAACAATTACATATTCACTTTCCTTATTATGTATTATTGCATCAATAATGGGAAACATTAGTTATATAATACTTATTCCTTTAGCAGGATTATTATTTAAGTATGGAAAAAGAAATCCAAGAGCTGGAATAATCTGTGCTTTTGCATCATTATCTTGTGGTATTGGAATAAATATAACTATGAGCTCAGTTGAATCAGCACTTCTTCCATATACAATGTCCGCAACAAAACTACTATCATCTGATTATGTAATAAACTCAACTGGAGTAATATTTATTATGTTAATAGCTGCTTTAATATTAGCAGCAATAATAACAAATATAACAGAAAAAATAACAATCCCAGAAATTGGTCCATATCAATTTGAAGATGATGAAGAAGACTATTTAACTAAAAGAGAACAAAAAGGGTTAATAATATCATTATTTAGTGGATTTATATATATATTAATATTTGTATACAATATAATACCAAGAATACCATTTGGAGGTAATTTGCTTGATTACTCACATGAGTTATATATAGATAAACTATTTGGATATAATTCATTTTTCAATCAAGGATTTGTCTTTGTTGTAACATTTTTATTTATTATTTTAGGATTAAGTTATGGAATAGTTAACAAATCAATAAAAAATCATAGAGATGTATGTACTCAGCTAAGCCATTCACTTGATGGAGTAGGAAGAGTAATAGTATTAATCTTTATGTCATCTTTATTTATATTAGTATTTAAAAAAACTAATATTGGACCAGTAATACTTGCAACAATATCGACCTTTATTGGAGGAACTAGTTTCTCTGGAATACCACTTATACTAACGACACTATTACTAGTTGCACTTGGAACAGTATTTGTGCCAGATGCTGCAAGTAAATGGGTTATATTAAGTGGAACACTAATACCTGTCTTTATGAATGCAGGAATGAGTCCTGAATTTACAACAGTAGTATTTAGAGCTGGAGAAAGTATAATGTATGCTTTAACTCCTGTAATGGCATACTTTATAATATATATAGCATTTATGGAACTATATAGCCAAGATAATGAAGGATCACTTAGAAAATATGTTAAACATATATTCCCATATGCTAAATATACAGCACTAATGTGGGCATTAATATTAGTGATATTTTATATAACAGGTTTTCCACTAGGAATAACAGCATATCCAAGTATTTAAAAAGACGATTTAATCGTCTTTTTCTATGTCATCATCTTCTATAGGCTCATCTATAATAATTTCTTTAGTAGTTGTTACCTCATCTTCTTTTACAGTTGTGTTCTTACATACTTTAATAGTTAAAGAAGGCACACTTGATACAAGAGATCCACTACTTACACTTTGTGATAAAATAGTATTATCTACGCATGTATTACTATTTTCAAAAGTAGTATTAATTAAAATTCCTCTAGAAGAATTCCAGTTTTCCAAGAAACTATATGTTTCATTTACAAAATTAGGTAATATTTCATTTTTACGCTCACTAGAATACTTCATTCCTAAAACAGTCTCTTTATATGGATCATTAACAGAGAAACTAAATGTTTTAATAATAGTAGGATTTTTTAATTCTAAATTAACTTTCATTGCATTAACTATTTCCTCTAAGCTCTCATCAAAGAACTGATAAGTAAATCCATATCCAGTAATAGTTAAGTTATATCCTGTTAGATAGGTCTTTTCAATATTAATAAATTCTTTATCATCTAAATTGTTTTTAAAAAACATTGTTTTAATAACGTTATAAAAGTTTAACATTTCTTTAGTTTCAATATTTGTATCTAAGTTTTTAGTAATAGCGTTTAATACTCTGTTAAAATCATTTAAAGAACGAAGAGTTTTAGCCTTATTAATTATACCTTTTAAAACAAGTTGCTGATTTTGAACACGCTTGAAATCAGATAAAGCAAATGCATTTCTAACTCTTGCAAGAGCAAGAGCCTCCTCACCATTTAAAGTGTGATATCCAGGTTTTAAACAAACTCTACCTTCAATACGGTTACTATCTTGAACGCAGTATGCTGATTTATAATCTGGCTCTGGAACATCAACATCAACCCCGCCAAGAGCTTCAACTAAGTCAACTACGCCTTTAAAATTCATTTTAACGTAATAATCTACTCCTAAACCAGTAAAATTCTCAATTGTATTAATCATACACTTAGTACCAAAACCAGCAGCAGAGTTTATTTTATTTTCTTTATTATTATTACAAGCGATTGGAACAAAAGTATCTCTTGGAATACCAAACATAACAGCCGACTGGGTTTTAGGATTAAAGCTTATAAGCATTAAAGCATCTCCATTAAATGCTGAATTTTGTGAAAGTCCATCATATTCTGAATCAACACCAATTAATAAAACTGTAAATGGCTCAGTAACAGATTTATTTGATCCGATTACTAAATCTTGATTCTTCATTTTCTTACTGTATTTTTCAATTACTTTAGTATCATATTTAATATCTGGATATAATTCACTATATACAATAGAGTAATTGCCAGTAATAAATAACCCATCAATCATTCCTTCATATAAATCATCAATCATTGATGAATATTCATTATAAAACTCTACTTTATAGTCTTTTTTATTATCTAATATAAACTCCATCGGAAGAATATATCCTTCAAGATCATCTTCACTTGAAATCATGCCAACAGTCTTAATATTTTTATTGCTAGATAATGCAATTAAATTAGTCGTGTATATAATATCATCTTTACTAATACCATCTAATATATTATAAACATAATTAATATAATAAAATCCAGTTAAATTAACTAATGAAAATAAAGTAAATAAAATAGCACCTATTACAACTTTTTTATGTCTTTTTAAGATTAAAAAAGCTAAATTACTAACTAAATAAAGAGCTAATGCAATTAATAATATAATTATTAATATAATTCTAAGTAAAGTTTCAATTCCACTTAACATTAAAAGAGATTTAGAAATAAGAATAACACTAACTAAATAAAGTAAGAATACTAAATAAAAAGTATATCTATAAGACTTTTTAGTCTTTTTTAAATTAATTTTTAAGTTCTTCATATACACTCCTTATGTTAATGATTATACAATATATTAATATAATAATAAAGAAATACATAAAAAAAGATTCATTAAGAATCTATTTTACATTACTAAAATAATTTGATTTTAAAGTAGCATCATTGATAGTCATCTTCTCCATAACTAAATCATTTATTTCATGAATTTTTTCATCTGAAATTTTACTTCCGAATAAATACTCACCACTATCAACATAAGTTTTACCATTCCACCAGCTACCATCTGGAAAGAAAACTAATCCTTCATAATTATCACTAAATATATCTCTTCCAATATAATAATTTTCATAGTAATTAATATTAAATAAATTTAATAAAGTAGGAAGAATATCAAGCTGTGAATTTAAAGTATTAACAGTTTTTTTATACTCACCATTACTCCAGATGAAAAATGGAGTATGATTAATTAAATTACTATCTGTTTTCTTAAACTGATCTAATAATTCCTTATCTTCAAGAGTATATAAATAATGATCAGCAAAAACAACTAAAACAGTATTATCAATCATATTGTTTTCCTCTAATCCTTCAAGAAGTAACTTCATAAAATAATCAGTTTCACCTGCCTGAATTTTTAAGCACTCATATTCAGTTAAAGCCTCTTTATCAGTTAAAAGACTACAAACACCTTTATCGCTACTAAATGGCATATGTGCTGAGTAAGTAATAATGTAACTCACTGCTTTGTCTTTGAATATATTTTCATAAAATAATTTATTATTAATTAACTCTCTATCTAAAGTATATTCATTTTTTTCATATTCATTTAAATCTTTTAATCCATAATATTTATCATATCCAAAAGCTTTATAATTTATTGTTCTGGAGTAATACTCACCAGTATTCATATGAAAAGCATTAGATGAATAACCTTTTTTTCTTAATAAATTAGGAAGAGAATAATCATAATTATTACGACTAAAGGCATATGCACTTTGATGGTAATTATAAGCTGATGAATAACCAGTATTAACCATGAACTCGGAATTAAATGTAGATCCTCCACCAGATGTAAAAGAATAATGATTTTTAAAATTAATTGAATTTTTCATTAAACCGTATGTTACTGGCATAACCTCTTTAGTAATTAAAAACTCATCAACACTCTCAAGCTGAACTAAAATTAAGTTTTTACCTTCAAATATACCCGTATACTCATTTTCTTTTGCTTTTATTTTTTCTTTAAAGTTTTTATCTAAAACCTTTTTTTCATACTCAGTAAGCGTTTCTTTATCTTTAATATAATTAACATAAAAATTTCTTATATTATATTCAAATAAACCAGAAACCATAAAACTTTTATTACTGTCATTATAAGAACTATAAACACTTCTTGGATTTCTCCAGTCATCCCATGAAACATAATCACTTACTTTACCAAGTAATAAAGGAATCATTCCTTTAATAAAAATAAATAATATAACTAAAATAATTACTTTAAAATAATTTACTTTTTCGCTATGTTTAATACTTTTTAATCCCTTAACAGTTAAATATATACTAATTATAGAAACAATAATCATCCACCACTTAACATTAAGTAAAACTGAAAATATATAACTAGTACCTTCACCTGCTAATCTTAATACTTCAAAATCAAAGAAAGTATCAAAATATATAAAATAATAAGAATGAACTAAGAAGAAAATTAAAGAAACAATATAAAATGTTAAATAAATTACTCTTCCTGATTTCTTTTTAAAAAATTTAGTTAAAAATAAGAAAAATAAAATCCATATAATACTAAATAAATTAGGAACTAGTTTAAAAGGTTTATAAAATAAAGCTGATTTATAAAATGCAAATCTAATCGATATGTCCATTAAATATAAAGAAACAAACATAAATATATATCCGTAATTTATTTTAGAAAAGTTAACTATAAAGTCTTTTACATAACTAAATAACTTATATAATTGTTTTTTTAAATAATCAAATATCCACTTTATTTTATTATAAATAATACATATAAATAAAAGTGCTAATCCAATTTGTGAAAATATAATACCTTCTTTTAAATATGGAGGCTCATAAACAATATAAATAACATGTCTTCCCTTGGGGATTTCAAAACCAATAAACGCATCATCAGTTTTATTAAAAGGAATTTGATAATTATCTAAATATACTTTAAAGCCTTTTTTTTCATATGGAATACTAATTGTGAAAAATCCATCTTCACTAACATCAATATCACCATATATAGAGTTAGATGTTGATTTAATATTATTTATATTTAAAGGATCGACCTTTATATCTTTAATACTATCATATGATAGTGTATAAAATTTAAAGTTACTTAAATCATACTCACCCTTACTAAAATTAATATCTAAAGAATCAATTACTTCATTACTAGATAAAACATATTCAAAAGTATAATTTTGGTTATGATATTTCCATTTAGAACAAGATAATGAATTAGTAATTCCATTAATAGTAATTTCAGTGCTGCAAAATGATCCGTCTTTTTCTTTATTCATATCAAATGAAATGAGTAAAACTTTATTTTCTGTAGGATTATTTAAACTTAAATTTAAATAGCCATTATCTTTAGATTTAATATTTAAATGACCATCATCATTTATATCGATATTTTTATAATTAGTTATATCAAAAGATAAATCAATCTCTTTTATATTACTTTTATAAACATTATCATGCGACTTATCAACAACAATATAATTTAAAAGAGCATCAACATTATATGGATAACTTAAAGTATTAAACTCTCTTAAACTCATAACCTTGCTAGAAGCATACCCAGTAGGTAAAACATCTTTATTTTCATATAAAGTTAAATTATTTTTATTTAAAACTTCATTATAACCAGCTGGAGCATCTTTATCAGTTATTAAATACTTTTCTGATGCATATATATTAAATAAAACATTTGATGATGATGTGATAGTTGAATAATCTTTATTATAAACTTCATTTTTAAATATATTACGAACAAAATTTAAATAATTTTTATTTGATGAAGAAGAATATATACTTGAAGAATAATGATTCATTGAGTATACCTTATTAACATCATTTAAAAGATTTACATTACTTACTAGTCTATATCTATCATTTCTGTCCATATAGCTTGCTAAATGCTTATAATCACTATAATTAATGTCACTTTTCTTAACAAACTTTTCATCTAAATTTAACATAATAAATGAACAAAAAGAAATAATAATAACCGGAATAATAAATAAATAACTTTTTTTATTTTTTCGAATTAAAAATAAGAAGAATAACGAAATAAATATATCTAATAAAAATAAGTAATAAAATCTTTCTTTTATACTAATTAAAATAATTACTAAAGAAGAAATAACTAAATATTTAAGTAAATTATTAATATCAACTTTCTTATTTAAAAGATCATCTAAAAACTCACCTATAGCAAATACTCCTAAAAATATAAACGGAATAAATCCTTTTCCATCAGCATACATAAAGAAATTAAATATATAGCTAATAAAAGGAAATAATAAACAAAGTAATAAAATAATACCTAAAAATAAATCCTCTTTTTTTCTTTTTAAAAATAAATAAACAATACTTATAAAATATATAAAAGTAAAACCCATTGAATATGAATAATAAAAAGTAGATTTAATACTTAAAGAAGGAAGCATTAATTTAAATAAATTAATATTTTCTAAATTAAAACCTCTTCCTTTAAATAAAGCATAAAAAGTTGGAAATAAAATAAAGCTAGCAAGTAAAATTCCAATACTAGTATAAAATATAACCATTCCAAGAGGCTTAAAAGATTTAATACTAATACTTTTATTTTCTTTTAATATTTTATATATAGTATAAATACCAAGTGAAATAATACTAAAAACACTGTAATAAAAACTACTCATAATTAAAAGAAAAACACTAATAATATAAAATACTTTCTTTTTAGATATAAAATACTTATCAATTAAAATAAAACTTGAAATTAAAAATGGCAGATAAATAATAAACATAATATGCCTGTGAGCTTGAAATAATAAAGGACCTGATAACATAAATAAAATGCTAGATATAAAAGCAGTTTTACTATTAAAGTTATTTAAAAGCCATTTATATAATAAAATAAGAGTTAAAATAACACTTATAATACTTATTATTTGAATAAAAGAACTCATACTTATAAAAGGAAAAGCATAAGATAATAATATCCAAGGACTGAAAAGACCATAATAAGTAAAATAAAATATATTTTGCCCCATTCCTAAATTCATATTAAACTTTGGAATAATCTCACCAGTTTTATAAAAAACTTCCCTAAAATAATCTGGAAAAACAATATGCTGACTAACCCAGTCAATATTAGATCCAAATAAATATCCTTTATATAATAAAACACTTACAAAAATAAAAATAAAGCCAATTAAAAAGCTTATATTTAAGTAATCTCTTTTTTTCATAATTTCACGCTTTCTTAAATAACATTATATCAAACAAAAAGTTTAAATAAAAATGTTAATTAATAAACTTTATGATATAATTAAAAATAGAAAGTAGGCCATTATGAAGAACTTTATGCAGTTTTTAATTCCAATTGGATTAATAATTATTGTTGGTTTTGTTTTAATTGCTTCAAAGCCTAAAATAAATAGTGAAAAAAAGCTATTTGTAAAATGCTCAAATCAAGCTGAAAGCTATGAAGTTCACAGTAACCTAGAACTAAACTTTGCAGAAAAAAAAGAACAGTGTGCTCTTTTAATAAAAGTAACTAACGTAAGAGAAGATTATATAAAAATAAAAACAAAATATATGCTATCGGTTGATGAAGATGGAAATATAGATGAAGATCACCCTAAATATGAAACAATTATTCCATATGATAAAGAAGTAACTCTATACACATATGAAAATCAAATTAAATACACATTTGAATATAGATAATTGCTAAACAAAAAAAATTATAATATAATAAATGAAAGTAGAGGTTATAAAAATGAGTAAAAAGGAAACAGAAAAGAAAAAAAACAATCAAGTAACAAATAAAGTGCAGCCTAAAAAACAAAACCCAAATAAAAAAAAGCAAGCACCTAAAAAAG
>CAZGWM010000012.1:9306-12074 GCA_964529195.1 uncultured Muribaculaceae bacterium
GAAGTAAAAAAACCTGAAGTAAAAAAAATCGATGAACAAAAGATAGAGGCTATTATTACTGGAAAAGAAGAAGTATTTAAAGATAATGTAGAAGCTAACAAATGTAAATTTTGCTCAAAATACTTTGAAAAAAAATTAACAGTCTGTCCTCACTGTCATAAATCACAAAAAGATAATTCAGGAAAAGTAATAATAACTTCATTACTAGTTTTATTATTCCTATCAATATTAGGTAATTATTTTATTGATTGGCAACTAGATAAACAAGTAAGTGAAGGAGAATATAAACAAAATAGTAAACTTGTCTCATATGAAGATATGGTAAGAAAACCAAAAGAATATAAAAACAAAAATGTAAAAGTTATTGGAAAAGTAGTATCAGTTACTGGAGAAGATAAAGCTGCTGGTAACGAGATGAAAATAATAATAGATGCAAATTTATTTGAAGGAAATAATTCACAATTAATAGAAGTAAACTTCTTAGATAGAAACTATGAAATCGGACTTCTAGAAGGTGATTTAATAACTGTTTACGGACTTTACAAAGCAATAAACGGAAATATACCTAAAATAGAATCAAAATATATAGTATTTGGAACTTAAGTTAATCTTAAGTTTTTTATTTGTAAACTACATTTAAAAATAACTTTAAAAATGTTATAATAAATATGTCGTATAAAAAAGGAGGAGATAATATGGCAAAAGACTTTGGACCAAAACCATATGTCATAGACATAGAAAAAGAAACATTAGATAATGAAAATTATAGAACAACTATATGGACAGGAAATAATATGCAGCTAACAGTTATGAATATACTTCCTGGTGAAGATATTGGACTAGAAATTCATGATGATCATGATCAGTTCATAAGAATAGAACAAGGAAAAGCAACTGTCCTAATGGGAGATACTGAAGATAATTTAAGCTTCAAAGAAGAAGCAGAAGATGATTATGCGGTATTTATTCCTGCTGGAAAATGGCATAACTTAGTAAACAATAGTGATAAGCCTTTAAAACTATATTCAATTTACGCACCAGCAGAACATCCACATGGAACAGTGCATGTAACTCATGCTGAGGCAATGGAAGCAGAACACGATCATTAAGAGACCACTGGTCTCTTTTATTTTGCTCTTATATAGTTTATAATAATTATCTAGATTGTGGAGGCAATTATGAATGAAATAATAATAAAAGGTGCTAGAGAAAACAACCTTAAAAATATAGATATAACCTTACCTAAAAATAAACTAATTGTAATGACCGGAGTATCCGGATCAGGTAAAAGTAGTTTGGCTTTTGATACAATATATGCTGAAGGACAAAGAAGATACGTAGAGAGTTTAAGTGCTTATGCTAGACAGTTTTTAGGAACAAGTGATAAAGCAAGTGTTGATTCAATAGATGGTCTTAGTCCATCTATTGCAATAGACCAAAAAACAACAAATAAAAATCCAAGAAGTACAGTTGGAACTGTAACTGAAATATATGATTATTTAAGATTATTATATGCAAGAATAGGTATTCCTTACTGCCCTAATCATAAAATTCCTATAACAAGTCAAAGCGTTGAGGAAATGACTAATAAAATAATGGCACTTGATGAGGGATTAAAAATAGAAATATTATCTCCTGCAGCATATGGTGAGAAGGGAACTCATCAAGCATTATTTGAAAAATTAAGAAAAGATGGATTTACTAGAGTAAAAGTAAATGATGAAACAAAAGAATTAAGTGAAGAAATTATTTTAGATAAAAATAAAAAATCAAACATTGAAGTAGTAGTAGATCGAATAGTAACTGGAAGTGGTGAAAGAGGTAGAATATTTGAAGCAATTGAAACAAGTACTCGCCTATCTGAAGGCAAAGTAGTGGTTAACATCATAGATAAAGAAAAGATAATAATGAGCGAAAAATATGCTTGTCCTCACTGTGACTTTTCACTTCCAGAGTTAGAACCTAGATTATTTTCATTTAACGCACCATACGGAGCATGCAGTGAATGTAAGGGAATTGGCGTAAAACAAAATATATCACTTGATTTACTAATTCCTGATAAAACAAAAAGTATTTTAGAAGGTGCCGTTAAAGGATTTAGCATAGATGATAACATTGCTATGACAAATGTCCTAACCGTAGCAGATCATTTTAAAATAGACTTAAATAAACCAGTAAATAAACTAACAAAAAAAGAAATGGATATTATTTTTTATGGTAGTGATGTAGTTTTAGATTATGAATATACAAGTAAAAACGGAAACAAAAGATTTACTAAAAGTACATACGAAGGAATAGCTTCTAACTTAGAAAGAAGATTCATCGAAACAAAAAGTGGCTGGATAAGAGACTGGATTAATACAATGATGGTTGAATCAACTTGTCCTAAATGCCATGGAGCAAGATTATCTGATGATGTATTATCAGTAAAAATAGGAAAGAAAAACATATTTGAAATGACAAATTTATCTATCAAAGATATAATTGCCTTTTTAAATAAATTGAAATTAAATAAAACTGAAATTGAAATAAGCGATTTAATTTTAAAAGAAATAAAAAGTAGATTAAACTTTTTAGATAATGTTGGATTAAACTATTTAACTCTATCAAGAACAGCAACTACACTATCTGGCGGTGAGAGCCAAAGAATAAGACTAGCAACACAAATTGGAAGTAGTTTAAGTGGAGTATTATATGTTTTAGATGAACCAAGTATCGGGCTTCACCAAAAAGATAATGAAAGATTAATAAACTCACTTAAAAAAATG
>CAZGWM010000012.1:12084-15315 GCA_964529195.1 uncultured Muribaculaceae bacterium
GAGACTTAGGAAATACTTTAATTGTAGTTGAGCATGATGAAGATACAATGATGGCTGCTGATTATTTAGTAGATATTGGCCCAGGTCCAGGAGATGCTGGTGGTTATATCACTGCAGCTGGAACTCCTCTTGAAGTTATGAAAAATAAAGAAAGTATAACCGGAAAATACTTAAGTGGTAAATTAAAAATAGATGTACCTAAAACAAGAAGAAAAGGAAATAAAAATTTCATTGAAATAACTGGGGCATCACAAAACAACTTAAAAAATATAAATGTTAAAATACCTCTAGGAGCATTTACATGCGTAACTGGAGTATCTGGATCAGGTAAAAGCTCTTTAATAACTGAAACACTTCTTCCAGCTTTAAGAGCATCAGTTTATGGAACAACCGTAATACCTGGAAAACATAAATCAATTAAAGGATTGAAAAACATTGATAAAGTAGTTGATATATCACAAGATCCAATCGGAAGAACACCAAGAAGTAATCCAGCAACATATGTTGGAGTATTTGATGATATAAGAGATGTGTTTACTGAAACTAAAGAAGCTAAAATAAGAGGATATCAAAAAGGAAGATTTTCATTTAACGTAAAAGGTGGAAGGTGTGAGGCTTGCTGGGGAGATGGTGTAAAAAGAATTGAAATGCACTTTTTACCAGATGTATATGTACCATGTGATGTATGCCATGGTACAAGATATAACAGTGAAACACTAGAAGTAAAATTTAAAGATAAAAATATCGCTGATATACTTGATATGAGAGTAACTGAAGCACTGGATTTCTTTTCATTCAGCGCTAAAATAACAAACAAATTACAAATGCTAGTTGATGTAGGATTAGGCTATTTAAAACTAGGACAAGGCTCACCAACCCTATCAGGTGGAGAGGCTGGAAGAATAAAATTAGCTAAAGAACTACAAAAAAAACCGACTGGAAAAAGTATCTTTATCTTAGATGAACCAACTACAGGCCTTCATACAGATGATATTAAAAAATTAATAAATATTTTAGAGAAAATTGTTGATAATGGAGATACAGTTATTGTAATTGAGCATAATTTAGATGTAATAAAAACAGCTGATTATATAATTGATCTAGGACCTGATGGCGGTGATGGCGGGGGTTTAGTAGTTGGAGCCGGAACACCAGAGGAAATAGCTAAAATAAAAGAATCATATACAGGAAATTTTCTTAAAAACAAATTAAACTAAAAGGGATATTTTATATCCTTTTTAAGTGAATAAAAACCTTAAAAATGATATAATTAAAAATGAAAGAAGGACTAAATGGATTACTTAAATACACTAAATGAAAATCAATTAAAAGCAGTAACACACATAGATGGACCAGCACTTATAATGGCTGGTGCAGGATCTGGAAAAACAAAAGTTTTAACAACAAGAATTGTTTACTTAATAGAAAATAATGTAGATCCATATAATATCCTTGCTATAACATTTACAAATAAAGCAGCTAAAGAAATGAAAGATAGAGTAAATGCTTTAGTTGGAGATGTTCCATCTTTTATCGGAACATTTCACTCTCTTGGACTAAGAATAATTAGAGAAAATAACTCACTTTTAAATTTAAATAACAACTTTACAATAATTGACTCACAAGATAGTTTATCAATCATAAAAAAAATACTTAAAGAAAAAAATTTAGATCCTAAAGTATACAGTCCTTATTATATAAAAAATAAAATAAGTTTTATTAAAGGTCAGATGCTTACTAAAGAAGAGATAGATAAGTTTTTTAATACACCAATTGATAAAGTAGTAGCTGAAGTATATGAATCATATAATAAAAAACTAATAACATCATCTAGTGTTGATTTTGATGATCTTCTTTTAATGCCAGTTAAATTATTTAGTGAAAATAGAGATATATTACTTAAATATCAAGAAAGATTTAAATATATATTAATAGATGAATACCAAGATACAAACCCAGTTCAATATAAATTATCAATTATGTTAAGTCAAAATCATAAAAATATATTCGTAGTTGGTGATATGAACCAAAGTATATATGCATTTAGGCAAGCTGATTACCGAAATATAGTAAACTTTGAAAAAGACTTTAAAAACTGCACAACAATAAAACTAGAACATAACTATAGAAGCACAACAACTATATTAGATGCTGCAAATGAAGTAATAAAAAACAATACTGAAAGAAAAGATTTAAAACTATACTCAGAAAATGGTGAAGGAGTAAAAATTAAATACTTAAGAAGCTATGATGAAAAACATGAAGTAGCTCTAATCATTGATGAAATAAATAAATTAATAAATAGTGGATTTAATTATGAAGATATATCAGTCTTATATAGAACAAACGCCCAAGCTAGAGTAATTGAAGAAGTCTTCTTAGGTAAAGGAGTACCTTGCAAAGTATTTGGTAGTTATTTCTTTATTGACAGAAAAGAAATAAAAGACTTAATCGCATACCTTAGATTAATATATAATCAAGATGATGAAATATCACTAAGAAGAGTAATAAATGTACCTAAAAGAGGAATAGGTAACGTAGCAATATCAAAAATAGAAGAATTATCATATCAAAATAATACATCAATGTTTAAAGCATTAACTACATCAAAAGAACTTGAATTTAAAAACATAATACTAACATTAAAAGAAAGAAGTGAAAACTTAAGTTTAACTGAATTAATAGATGAAATCTTAATCTTATCTGGAATAAAAAATGAACTAAGTGGAAGTAAAACCCTAGAAGATGAAATAAGACTAGATAACTTATATGAATTTAAAAGTATAACAACATCATATGAAGAAAGAACTGGAACAGTAGACCTAGGAGACTTCTTAGAAGAAATATCACTTATAAGTGATGTTTCAAATCATAAATCAGATGGAAATGAAGTAGCATTAATGACACTTCACAGTGCTAAAGGACTTGAATTTAAAGTAGTTTTTCTAGCTGGAATGGAAGAGGGAATCTTTCCTCATAATATGTCTATTTTAGAAGGAAATATAGAAGAAGAAAGAAGATTATGCTACGTTGGTATAACAAGAGCAAAAGAAAGATTATACTTAACAAATGCCAAAAGAAGAATGCTATATGGAAAAGATCAGCAAAACATTCCATCAAGATTTATATCTGAAATAAATGAAGATAAAATAGAAGCAAACCACCTAGCAGATAGTAATAAACAAATAATAAAAGAAGATGTATACACAAAAGATAATAGTGATATAAAAA
>CAZGWM010000013.1:0-14212 GCA_964529195.1 uncultured Muribaculaceae bacterium
CAAGCGGTTTCTTTAGTGCTTGGTGAAGATAATACATTTACTTTAAATGATTTAAGCTTTAATGAAGCTGAAAATTTATGTGTTGTTAGTGAAAAACGCGGAACTTATGAAGAAACCGAAGAACTATTAGTTTTAACTCAAGATAACGGTGAAGTTGTTAATTTAAATGTTACACAAACCGAAACAGGTAAAGTTTTAACTATTGTTGCTGAGGAGCACACTGTTGAGTTTAACAAAGTTTCTTAATTATGAAAATTAACTTTAAAGATTCAGACATAAAAAAAATAATTACTGATATTGATTTTGAAAAACACAGTATTAAAGAAAAAGATAATAAGCATAATTTAACTAATTATCAAATTGATATATTAGAAAAGCATAACATTAACTACAATAAAGCTAGTTCAATATCTGAAATTATATATTTAATTAACCTTATTTTTGAAGAAGATGATAATTATGAACTAGAAAATATTTTAGAGGAACTTTCTGAAAGAAATTATTATGAAAATACAAAAAAGTAAGATTAAATCTTACTTTTTTTCTATTATATATTTAAGTTCCTTTGCCTGATTTTTATTTACTATTGGTATTAATGTTTCTACAATTTTACTATTACTTTCAATATTAACATTTCCATAATTATATTCATTTAATACATCTATATATTCTCTAAGTGTTTCTTCTTTAACTTTTTTATTCCCAAATGATACTAAATTAAAGCTTCCTTTTAAAATATCCATATAATGTTTAGCGTCGTTTCTTTTTATAATTTCTTTTTTTATAAATGAAATTATAAGATCTATCTTATTAAATACTTCATCATCAGATATTACCATACTTTTATGTTTTGATAAGTTAGTAATAAATCTTGAGTCAAGTTCACCTAGTATTATTATATCTCTTTCATATAAATTTAAAGAACCAGATATACCTTTATTATTATATTTGATTTTATATATTTTATTATCAAGTATATTATTAAATATATTTATTAAAGATAATGGTTTTTTGTTCGAAAAACTTACCATACATTTTTTTTCACATGTTAGATATTCTTTTAAACTTCTTGTTTTTTCTATTTCAGATAATTCTTCATCTGATAGCTTAAATCTATTTCGATAAAAGACATCTGTAATTAAGTCATATAATTTATCTGATAAATTAATTATTCTTATGTCATCTATACCATCTTCAAGTACATCTAACATATTTTCATAATATTCTTGATCCAAGTTTAATATTTGATTATCAAGTATTTTTTCTTTTGCTTTAGATAGCTCAACTATTAAATCAGCGAGTATTAATGCCCTGTTATTAACAGGTAAATCTCTACTTTGTTTAATTTGTTCTCTTTTACTTGAAGCTTTTTGAGTAGTTAGTATTAAACTTCCTATTCTTCCTCCAAATTGTTTTGAAATTGAAGTTAAATCATAGCTTGATATTTCAGGTAATTTATATAAATATGATGCTTCAATTATATCTCCTTTAAATAATTGGAATTTTAAAATTTCTCCAACTGAAAGCATATGGGTTATTTGCTCACTATATGAACTGTTACCTTCAAAATTATTTAATAAAAATTCAATCGCACTTTTATTCTTTTCCATAATTCCTGCTTGTTTTACTTCCATAATCTCACTCCTTAAAGAGAGTTATTATTATATACTTTATATTTTTAAAAGTAAAGTTTATCTAATTATATATATTTTTTTCTTTAAAATGTTATAATATTATTTATAAGGAGAATATATAATGTGTTTAAAAGATGAAGTTATAAATTATATTAATTTTTTATTGTTAGTTACTTCAGTTTTAGGACCACTTCTATATTTAATTTATTTTCTTGGTATTAAAAAGAGAAATAAAAAAATTGGTTTTATAATTGTTGCCTTAAGTTTTTTTCTGATTTTCTTTTTTGGAAGAGATATAATTTTATCGAAACTTAAGTGTGAAGAAGACAATCCTATTATTGATACAAAAAAAGAAGAACCCAAAAAGACTAAAAGTGAATTTTTTTATAAAGAAACAAGTAAAGGTTATGCGATTGAATTAATTGATGGTCTTTATTATATAGATGGTATTTTAATAGTTAATAAAACATACCCACTTCCAAGTGATTATGTTCCAAAAGATACATTTGGAAGTATAGATGATAAAGAAATATGTGAATTATGCATAAATAATGAAGCATATGAAAAATGGCTTGAAATGAAAAATGACGCTAAAGCTTTAGGACATACTTTATGGATTCAAAGTGGATATAGATCATATACATACCAGGACGGACTTCATGAGAGATATGTTTCAAGAAATGGAAAAAAGGCAGCTGAAAGATCATCTGCTAGAGCTGGTTTTTCAGAACATCAATCTTCATATGCATTTGATTTAAATACAATCACAACTGAGTTTGGAAATACCCCTGAAGGTATATGGGTTAATGATAATGCTTATAAATATGGATATATTATAAGATATCCTAAAGAAGCAGAAGATATCACCGGATATATATTTGAACCTTGGCATCTTAGATATGTAGGAACAAAACTAGCAAAAGAATTATATAATGATGGAAACTGGATAACAATAGAGGAATATTTTGGAATTGATTCAAAATATAATTAGGAGGGTTTATGGAACGTTTAGAACAATATTCACTTGAAATTAAATCTCTTCAAACAGAAGATTATAAAAGAGCAATTGAAAATGGTTTTGATAATAAATACGCATGGGCCGAATATGCATCAAAACAAAAACATGATGATATAGCGCAAAGTATTATTGAAATTGCAGATAGATATAATGTTCCACTTGAAAGAGTATCAAGTGATTTTGATATAACAATGGATATAAGAATTAAAAATATAAGTAAAAACAACACAAAAGTAAGATAGTGTTGCTTTTTTTTGATATAATTTAAATGGTGATAAAATGAATCTATACAATTATTTAAAAGATGATGCAGTTTTTATTGTTCCTAATAACTTTAAAGAAGAAATTCTCAGTATTATTGATCGGAAAAATTTATTATATAACATTAAGGTTTATACAATAAATGAAATTAAAAGAAAAATAATTTTTGATTACGATGAAAAAACTATTCTTTTTTTAGTTAACAAATATAAAATGGATTATGCTTATGCTAAAGATGTTATTAACAGTATATACTTATTAAATTATGATATACATAATTATAAGGAATACTCTGATATAAAAGATGATTTAGTAAATAATAATCTTCTTTATTTTGATAATTTATTTTTAGATTCATTAAAGGAAAAAAATATTTATACTTATGGTTTTAGTTATGTTTATGGTTTAGAAGAAAAATTAATAAATGAAATTTCCTCTAAGTATAAAGTTATTAATATTGAGGAAATATCTGATGAGACCCCTAAAGAAGTATTTGAGTTTCCGAATATTAATTTTGAAATAGAATACATTGCCAATGACATAATTAATAAAACGAAAAACGGCACTAGTATTAATAATATATATTTAGCTAATGTAAATGATGAATATATAAATACCATTAAAAGAGTTTTTTCTTTTTATAAAATACCAATTAATTTGAATGAAAAAACTTCTTTATATAATATTTCTGATTCAAGATTATTATTAGATAATTTAGATAATTATGAAAACTATATTAAAAGTATTTCAGATATTACTTTAAAAAACAAGTGTATTGATCTTATAAATAAATTTTATTTTGTTGATGATAAAACTTCAATCTACGATATTATAATGGAAAATTTAAAAAACACTTTTATAATAAAGAATATATATAGTGATTCAGTTAATATAATTGATTTGAAAACCTCTATTATACTTGATGACGATTTAGTATATTTTTTAGGAGCTGGAGCTGATTATATTCCTGTTATAAAAAAAGATGAAGATTTAATTAATGATAGTATCAAGCCAAGTTATCTTGAGAAAACTTGGAAATTAAATTCAATCGAGTTAGATATATTAAAATACAAAGTTAAACATACTAAAAATATGATTATTACATTTTCAAATTCAAGTTTAAAAGGCGAAGTTAAACCTTCTCCTGTAGTTAAAGGATATCCGATTATAAAAAAAGAGTATTCTCCAAGTAATTTTTCAAATGAAAGCAATCTTTATAATCTTGGCATTATGATGGATAATAATATTAAGTACGGTGAAATTAACTCAAATTTATTTAAACTTTTATTTAATTATAAAGATAATAAATATATGACATACGATAATAAGTATGATCAAATTAATAAAAACTTAATCAAATCTTATATTGGGGATAAACTTTCTTTATCTTACTCTAAGCTAGACAAATATTATAAATGTCCATTTAATTTTTATGTTGAATATATTTTAAAAATAAAACTATATGAAGATAACTTTGGAGCTTATTTAGGTAGTTTAGTTCATTATATATTATCTAAAATATATGATGAAGGCTTTGACTTAAATAACGAAAAAGATATATTTATGAGAGACAATCCATTTGATTTAACGAAAGAAAACATTCTTTTTTTAAATAAAACATGTAATGATTTAGAACATAAAATAAATTATATTTTATCATTTGAGAAAAACTCAATGTATAACCAGCATGAATGTGAGAAAAAATTTGATTTAAATGAAATCGTTGATGGAGTTAAGATTGAATTTACTGGCTTTATTGATAAAATATCAATGTATAAAAATAACGCTATTATAGTTGATTATAAGAGCTATGATTTAGATATCGATTTATCTTTATTACCTTATGGACTTAATATGCAGTTTCCAACTTATATTTATTTAATGAAAAAAACTTATGATGATATAAATATTAACGGCATATATCTTCAAAATGTTAACAGAGTTTTATATAAAGATGAGAAGAAAACATATAAAGATATTATCAAAGATAATACTAAACTAATGGGTTATACAATAGATAATATTGACGAAATTAATAAGCTGGATTTCACTTATGAAAACAGTGATTATATTAAAAGCATGAAGCTAGGTAAAAATGGATTTAATGCACATACAAAACTTTTAAGTAGGGATGAATTTAATTCTTTATATAAAATCGCAGAAAATAATATATTAAACGCTGCTAAAAATATCATTGATGGAAAATTTGACATAAGTCCGAAAATTGTTAACAACAAAAACATTAGTTGTCAGTATTGTAACTATAAAGACGTTTGCTTTTATAAAGACAAAGATTTTATATATCCTATTTCCGATAAAGAATTAAACTTTTTAAGAGGTGATAAAGATGAATTTTACTTATGAGCAATTAGAAGCTATAAATAAAGAAGGTAGAAATATTATTGTATCTGCTGGAGCTGGGTCTGGTAAAACAGCAGTTTTAACTGAAAGAGTTATTACTAAACTTAAAAAAGGAGTTAATATAAATGAGCTTCTTATCTTAACCTTTACTAATAATGCAGCTAAAGAAATGAAGGATAGAATTAAATTAAAGATTGAAGAAGATCCTTCTTTAAGTGAGCAACTAGATTATATTGATAGTGCAGATATTAAAACTTTTGATGCATACGTTTTATCGTTAGTTAAAAGGTATTATTATTTAATCGGTTTAAAAAAGGATATAAGTATTATTGATGATTCTGCTTTATTTATCAAAAGAAATAAAATATTAGATGATATTTTTGATGAATTATATAAAGAAAATAATGATGTTTTCAATAATTTTGTTACTTCTATTTGCATTAAAAATGATAAAGAGTTAAAGCAAAATATTATTAATATGTATTCGAAAATTGATTTGTTAATCGATAAAGATACTTATTTAAATAAATATATCAATAATTATTATAACGATTTAAATATTGATTATTTATTTAATGAATATGAAAATTTAATTAAAAATTATATAAATGAAATCAAAGATTTACTTGATGATATAAAGTTTGAAGTTGAAGATGAATATTTTAATTTGTATTATGATTCACTTAGTCCTTTATTAAACTCTAGTTCATATGATGAGGTAAAACATAACACTAATTTAAATATTCCCAATTTACCTAGGGGTTCAAGTGATAAAGCTAAATTTATAAAATCGAGAATAAAATCTGTTATTGATACAATCATTTCATACACAGAAAAAGAGAAAAAAGATTATATAAAAGAATTAAAAGATACAAAAGATATAGCTGTTATATTAATAAATATTATAAAAACTTTATCAGATAAATTGTTTGAATATAAACTCTCAGTTAATAGTTTTGAATACAATGATATAAGTAGATTTGCAATAAATTTATTAAGAGATAATTTAGAAGTTAAAAATAATCTAAAAAATAAATATAATGAAATAATGGTTGATGAATATCAGGATACTAGTAATATTCAAGAAATATTTATTTCTTTAATTGAGAATAATAACACTTATGTTGTAGGTGATATTAAACAATCTATTTATAGATTTAGAAATGCTAATCCAGATATATTCAAACAAAAATATGATTTATATAAAAAGGGATCTCTTGGATATAAAATAGATTTAAATAAAAATTTTAGATCTAGAAAAGAAGTTTTAAATAATATAAATGAAATCTTTAGTCCAATTATGGATTATCATATTGGTAATGCTGAATATGAAAAAGAACATCAATTAGAGTTTGGTTTAGAAAAGTATTTAAGTGAAGGAAATAATAACCAAAATAATAATATTGAGATATTAAATTATAGTGATAAAGTAATTAATAAGCATGAAGTTGAAGCTTTTATTATTGCTCAAGATATAAAAAACAAAATAGATAATAAGTATCCAGTATATAAAAACAAGAAAGTTTTACCTTGTTCTTATGATGATTTTACAATATTAATTGATCGGACAACTAAGTTTGATACTTATAAAAAAGTTTTTGATTATTATAAAATTCCGCTTAATATATTTAAAGATGAAGATATTATGCAAAATGATGAAACTATTTTAATTAAAAATATTATTACATTAATATTTAAAATTAAAAATAATATTTATGATAATGATTTTAAACTATCTTACTTAAGCATAGCAAGAAGCTATCTATTTGATATTCATGATGAAGAAATATTTAAAATCTTTACAAATAATAACTTTAAAGATACTGATATATATAATATGTGCCAAAATATATCAAGTGATGTAGAATCTACATCTAATAAGGAATTAGTTGAAAAGATTATTTTTGATTTTGATTTTTATAATAAAATGATAACTGCTGGTGATATAAGCTCGAGAACTATCGTGCTTGATAATATTATTGATAAGTTAAATGATCTTAATAAAATTGGCTTTTCAGTATTTGATTTGGAAGAATATTTTTCTAATTTAATTAAACTAGAAAAATCTATTACAGTATCAGCCACTTTAAATGATTTTGATGCTGTTACTTTAACAAACATTCATAAATCTAAAGGACTTGAATATCCAATTTGCTATTATCCAGGGTTATCTAATAAATTTAATTTAAGAGATTCTTATGAAAATATTATTTTTGATGAAAATTACGGTTTAATAATTCCACATATAAAAAATATAGTCAATAATACTTTTGTATTTAAATTATATAAAGAAGATTATATAAAAGAAGAAATATCTGAGAAACTTAGACTTTTTTATGTATCATTAACAAGATGCAAAGAAAAAATGATTATGATTACAAATATCGATGAAGATAAATTATTAAATAATATCCATGTAAATAAAGTAAGTTACTCTGAAAGAATATCTTATCGTTCATTTGAAGATATAATAAAATCAATTTATTATAATGTTGATAAATATATTAAAAATATTGATATTCCGGATATTGATCCTTCATATAAACATAAAAGTAATACTACTTTAGTAGACCATATGGAAGGTAAGGAAATCATTGTTGAAGAAAGAGAGTTTATATATAAGCCAATTAAAAATAAAGTATACTCAAAAAATGATAAAGATTTCTTAAGTGAAAGAGAAATTAACAATATGAAAAAAGGTATTGAACTTCATTCTTTATTCGAAAATATCAATCTAATTAATCCTGATTATAGTTTATTAAATGATAATGAAAAAGAAATAGTTAAAGCTTTCCTTGAGTTAAATGAACTTAAAAATATTAAATTTGCTAATGTTTTTAAAGAATATGAATTTATATACACCGGCAAAGATAGTATATCAAGGGGTGTAATAGATTTAATGCTTGTTTATGATGATCATGTAGATATTATTGATTACAAATTAAAAAATACCACTGATTTAGCTTATTTAAATCAAATGAACGGATATAAAGACTTTATTGAAAATAAAACAAATAAAGAAGTTAATATTTATTTATATTCAATTATAGAAAAAACACTAATTAAATTAAATTAGTGTTTTAATTTTATTTTTTTGCTTTTTGCTTTTTATTTATAATAGTTTAATATATTATTTGGTGATTAAATGAAGTTTGATGAAGACCAGTTAGAGGCAATTAGAGCCAAAAACAATGTTTTGGTTGTAGCAGGTGCAGGTTCAGGTAAAACAACGACAATCGTAGGTAAAATAAATCATATAATAGATAATAATATATACACTAAAGAGGAAGTATTGGTTATATCATTTACTAATGAAACAGTTAAATCCTTAAAAGAAAAAGTAAAATATAATATTGATATAAAAACTTTTCATAAACTTGCTTTAGATGTTATTAAAAAGAAAGATAATTTAAATGAATTAGCAACTGATTATGATTTAAAATATATTATAAAAGAATATCTTCTTTCATATGGTAAGCACAATAAAAGTGCTAAATATAAATTAGATAGACTTTTATCTTTTAATGATATAAACCAAATAATTAATCTTATTTTTTCTTTTATTAATATTTATAAATGTAACTATAGCAATATGGATTATCTATATTATTTATATAATAAAAGTTATTTTACTGATAAATATTATTTAGAATTAATAATAGGAATATATATTACATACCAAACAGAGCTTAAATCTAGTTTAAAAAAAGATTTTAATGATTTAATAATTGACGCTACTAATTATATATTAAATAAAGAAGTAATATTGAAATATAAATATATAATTATTGATGAATTTCAGGATATATCACTTATTAGGTTTAATTTAGTTATGGCAATTATAAAAACAAATAATGGAAATCTATTTGCTGTTGGTGATGATTATCAATCTATATATAGATTTAGTGGTTGTGATTTATCTTTATTTATTAATTTCGATAAATATTTACCTGATGTTAAAATAATGCAATTAAATCATAATTACAGATCCAATCAGTCTTTAGTAAATATTGCAAATAAATTTATTATGAAAAATAAACTTCATTTACCTAAAAATACTTTGTGTATTAAAGATGTTTCTTTGCCGATTAAAGTAATATATTATAAAAATAAAAAAACTATTATAAATAAAGTTTTAAATATTGTTGATGGGAATTCTTTGATTTTAGGTAGAAATAATAGAGATAAAGATATTTTTAATATTACTGAAAATGACAATGTTAAATTTTTAACAGTTCATAGTGCTAAAGGGATGGAAGAAGATAATATAATTTTGATTAATCTTTATAATGATTCTCTTGGGTTTCCTTCTAAAATATTAAAAGAAGATTTAATTATGAAAGTTTTAAAAAGTGATTATATTATGCACGAAGAAGAAAGAAGACTTTTTTATGTAGCTTTAACTAGAAGTAAAAATTATTTATTTCTATTAGTACCTTATGAAAATCAATCTGTCTTTGTTAAAGAATTAATAAAAGAAAACAAGAAAAAAATGGAATTTATCCATTTTGACTAATTTTTTACTTCTATTTTACTTAATTTATAAGATACTATGGTTCCGGATATAAATAATATTATAGAAACAAATGTTTTAAGATTTAATGAAAATTGAACACTTGAATTAATAACGCTCGGAATAATAGATAAAAATAAACCAAATATTAAAGCATATGTTATTGTGTAATGTTTTTTCATTAGATAATCTATCAATGTAGAAAAAATTAAAATTCCCGCGCCACCACCTATTAATACAGGAATTAATATTGTTAAATCTATTTTATCTACTGCATTTATAAATATTTCATATAACCCAAAAGATGAAAGTACTACTGCACTATCTACTCCAGGTATTATAGTTGAAGCAGCTAATATAAGACCTAACATCATGCTCTTAATAAAATTTGTCTCTTCTACTTGCATAAATCCTTTATTATATATTAATATTGATAATCCAATTATTAAACCTAATCCAATTACAAAATAATGTTTTTTATTAAAATCTTTGTCTTTAACTTGTCTATAAAATAAAGGTATTGTTCCTAAAACAAATCCTAAGAAAGTTAATCGAGTTTGCATTTCAAAGTAAAATAACAATCTTGAAACTATTTTACCAAAAATTAATACTCCGGTTCCTATTCCTAAAAAAAGTGGTAACAAGAACTTTAAAGATTCTTTTGGTTTTTTAAAGAAAGTGCTAATTGAATGAATCGTTTTATGGTATAACCCGAAAATAACTAACATTACACTTCCACTTAGTCCTGGTGATACACCACCAAGACCACAGAAAATTCCTTTTATATATCTACTCAGAGTGTTATTTTTTATTTTTTTTAATAATTTTTTTAATGTATCCATTTCTTCTCCTATATTAAATAATTATACATTATTCTAATAAGAATTAGTAAAATACTTTTCTATACTTTACTGTTTTCCTTTTTTCTTTTTATTTAAAACATAGACTTTTGGATCATTTACTGTTTCTTTTGTAACTGTTGCTTCTGATGGTTCTTTTTCAACTAAAGCTTGCCAAATTAGTTCTTTTAATGATTCAGTTATTAATGATCTTAGCGTTTTTGCTCCTTTTCCAAGTGTTTCGGCTTTTAACACTAGTTCATCTATAAATGATTCATCACACTTTAAAATAATACCTATTTTTTCCAGTTGTAATTTCATTTGATTTAAAGATCCATCTTTTGAATCATTTAATATTGTAGTTAACATTTCTTTTGTGGCTGAATTTAATTTAATTATATTATGAAAAGAGTTAATTAGTTCTTCTGGAATTATTCCATAATCTATTTCATCTATTTGAATGTGTTCATCTTCATATTGAAATCCTACTGTTTTTTTTAATTTAGATTGATTAGTTTTATTAAAAGAACCAGCTGCAAATATGGTTAATTTAGATGAATTTAAATTATAGATTTCTTCTTCAATGCCAAACTTTATAGTTATTCCGTTTAAAAAATCAATCATTGTATTTAATGTATGCTCAAAAGGCATTTTTTCATTAATTTTATCTAAGTTATCTATGAATAAAATTGCGTTTTCTTCAACGTATTCAATTAATTCTTCATAATTTTGAAAATTTCCTTGAGCCGTTAAAAATAAATCCACAAAAATTTCCATGAACTTAGAATTGTTTTCTTGATTAGAAATAAGATCGGTAGCATTAACTCTTTTCATCGGAAATATTAAAGGATATTTTAAGTTTAAGTACTCCATTAGCGTTTCAATAATTTTTGTTTTTCCAGTACCAGGATCACCAGTTAAAAGTATTCTTGTTAAATTTCCTGATGAGTAAACATTAACTTTATTTATTAAAAATAATGTTATTACTTCTTTAACTGCGTCATCTTGACCTTTTACTCTGTCAGTTATGTACTTATACATATCTAGCGCATCTATTTTTTCAAAATTATTTTTTGGTTGTTCTTTTTTTATTTTAAATTTTCTTACTTTCCCTTCCTGTTCTTCATAAGAAGGATTTTCATAATTTTGATTTGGTTCAACATGACCATTCATAATATAGTTTTGAATTTCATCCCAATCTATTTCATCATCGTTTTGATCATTATATATTGTTCCTTTTTTATGTTCTTTTACTATTGTTTCAGTTTGAACTACATCTACAGTTATTTCCTCAGTTTCATCTAATGGTTTAAAATTTGCTAGATCTATTGTTTTATAAAAATCACTTAAGTTATCTGATTTTTTTTCTAACTTATAATCAAATAATTCAGGGTAATCATCGATTAAACATATTGCTTCATCTATTGGGAAGCGCATTATTTCAAGTTCTTCGTTGTCAGTTACAAAAACAATCCATAAAAATTCTTTAGAAAATTCAAAGTGATTTATTTTTGCTTCTTTTAAACTTGAAGAAGGATAAATTAATTTAAGATCTACTTTTCTTATCTCGTCTGTAAAAAAATATTCTTTATCACAATCATATACCGCTTCGATATCTGTTATGGGAGGAATTTCATTTCCATTCATATCACAGAAAAAATCACTCTCTGGATTATAATTTCCTTGAATTATTCCCATAGGTTTAAAAACAAAAACCGAATCACTTATTTCTATTTTTTTCATTAATATTGCTATGTCTCTAGCACTACTTTCTTTCATTTTATTCCTCCTGTTTTGTTTACTTTATTTTAACGTCTTTTTTTGAGCACTAATTGGCTTTTTTGTTTTGCTTTGCTTTCAAATGATACTCTTTCTTGCTCAACTTCGAAAGCTTTTGATGTTTCATATATTTCTAAAAATACGACACCTGAATCAAACTGACTTCCTTTTTTATTTTTTCCATTTGTTTTCAGTGACGGTATTTGATATAAATATGGATAACTCTGCTCTAACTCACCGCAACAATGAAAATGTCCTTGGCATATCATGTGTGGTCTGTTTGTTTTTAAAAATTCAAAGTCATGTCTTAAATCTATCTCAGTTAATTTTTGATGTTCAATTGATCCATGGCTTATATTAAATCTAAAATTTCCTATTTCAATTGGGCTAAATAAATCATTGATAAAAATAATGTTTTTACACTCTTCTTCAATTACTTTCCCTATATTGCAACCATCATTATACATAAACATTAAATCATGATTACCAGTTATAAAATATGTTGGTATTTCATATGGGTGATTTTTTCTTAAACTTTCAATACTTCCATCAAGTGTTCCTGTTTTTACTTTTTCTTTATTAAAAACCATTTCTTTAGGGCCATTTAAAATATCACCTAAATCAAATATAAAATCCACGCCTCTATTTATTGCTTCATCATAAGCTTCATCTAAATAATCATAATTTAAATCTCTGTGATCAAAATGTTTATCACTTGTAACCATTATTTTAAAGAACTTTTTATTTATATCAAATCTTTGAATGTTATATGTTCTTTTTTCATAATTTAAATATATCTTATTATTTACTATTTCAATTGGGACATATTGTCCGCTTGTTTCATTAATGTAGTTTATTATATCAATAACTTCTTCTTCTAGCAAAAAAACTTCAGCGCGTTCTAATTTAAGTAATAATAGTTCATATGGTATGTTTTTTAATAAATAATAACGCACAATATTAATTGATCTTTTTCTTATGTCTTCCATCTATCCTCCAATATAAAAAAAGCCCAACTAAAGCATCATAAATCAGCTCTAATCGGGTTAAAATAAGTAAGCATATAAAGATGGAAGACTTTTATGATAGTATTCTAGTTGCACGTCTTACACCTCCTGCTTTATATAAAATTATTGTACTACACTTTTTTGGTTTATTAAAGAAAATATAGCTTATTTGTGAACTTTAGTACTTTTTTTGCTTTCGGATAGATCATAATAATCGTTTTCGAAGGTTATTTCTTTATTTTCAGTATTTATATAAACATATTCACTTTCTATATCTTCAAATCTTTCAATATGTATTCCTTCTTCTTCTAAGAATGATAGTTTTTCTTCTAATTCTTCTTCTATAACTTCATATTTATCTTCAAGAGATGGATCTTTCCATACTCCATAAACTAAACCTACAAATATTTTTGAATCTTCATTATGATTATCTATTATATAATCATATAATTTGTTGATTTTATCTACTCCTACTACGCTAAATTCATTATCTGTGTCTTCTGTAAGTATGTGTGCAAGGAAGGAAAAATTTTCACTAACTGCGTACAAGGCAACGCAGCTATATATTTCTGTTGTGTATAAATCTTTGGTTTTAGAAACTTCATATTCTCCTTCATCAATTATTATTATGCTTTCGTAATTTAAATTTTCCATCATGTCTCTTTTCTACTTTTATAATATGATTATACTATTTCTGTTTATTATTCTAAACATTTTGTTTATATCAGTTGTTAATAAAATGTATATTTAAATTTAAAAACCATTAAATGTTTTTGGCTTTTAATGGTTTTGTTAATTTT
>CAZGWM010000014.1:0-3352 GCA_964529195.1 uncultured Muribaculaceae bacterium
GTTGATAGTCCTGGGTCTTTTATACTGTCAAATACAAATGGATACATAGCTGCTATTGTAGTACTTGGAATAGGTGTTCCAACTCTATCTTCAATATCTTGTTTTGGAAAGACTGGTAAGATTGATTTTAAGACTTTTTCCTGCTCAAACATCATTGGAATAGCTCTCATTCCCATTGCATCTAAATAATTTCGAATTTGAATCTTTTTATTTTCAAGTTCATCTTTGGTGTCAGCTGTTATCATAATATGCATTTGAAAATCAAATATACTTGATTGAGTTGATGCAAGCATTTTAACAAATGCTTCAAGTGATTCATAATCTTGTCTAATTCTTTCTTGAATTGTTCTTTCTCGTTCATTTTGATATCTTAATTTTAAATCCGCTATTTCTTTATTTATCATTCTGCTCATTGTTGAAAAAGCTATAGGAATATGTTTTACAACAACTTTAATTCCTGGAATGTTTGTAATATTTGATAAAAAACCAGGACCTATCATTTTAGGAAAACTTATTACTGTTAATATTGTCGCATACTTATCACTAATCATAAAATCATTAAGCTTAAAATTCATTCCTTTTGGAGAAATTTCACTTTTAAATGTTTTAGACATTTGAAATCACCGTCCCAAACTCATTTTTTAATCCCCCATTAAGGAAATTTTGAAGTAAAAACTTCATATCCTCATCACTTACCTGCCTTGATACAAGTCCAATTGAAGCCATTTGGCTAATTAAACTTTGAACTCTTTTTTGAATTATTTCTGGTTTATTATGTTTAAATAAAATAAAATACTCAGTATCAACAGCATTAATTGCTGAGCTGCTAAATAATTCAGCTTTCTCCATATCTTCAGCTATTAATTTTCGAACTGCAGGAGATGAGGCATCATTAAATTGAAGATGAAGCTGTGATATATATAAATTAATATCAACCGGTCTATCAGCAACAATTAACCAGAATTCATAATCAATAATGTTATAAAAGTTTCTTAAATTAAATATTACATTATTTTGAGTTTGTTGATCCAAAATAAATATATTTTTAGGCTCTACTTTTATGCCCGTAACATATTCTTTTGTATCAAGTAAAATTGTTCCTCCCCTTATTGAATCCACGGGTAACCAATCTTCAGTAAATTTTGAATTATTATTCATCTTTGTAAACACTAGTAATACACCAACCTTTCCAGAAATATTTTCTTCTACCAGTAAAATATGTATATATATTTTTAATTAATATGCGAATATTATGATGATTAGGTACAGGCATAACCAAAAATGCTGCAATTAAAGTTGGTAGTAACACAAATATTATTTGTGATAAACTAGGACTTTTAATTATTAACATTAAGATAAACGTTATGCCAATGCCAGAACCAAATATAATTAAGTCAACTATTGTAAAAAAGCTTAAATATAACATTGATTTTTTAGAGTTAGCTGGTATTAAAAATTCTCCATTTCCCATTTTTATTCCTCCTTATTCACTTAAAGCGCCCTCTTTGTATCATTAGATCTAGATGAGAGCTAACCTCTTTAGCTACTAAATAATTAATGTAATATTCATCTATAGATAGTAATTTATTTTTAGACGTATTAAACTTTAATTTTTTAGCATACATTACATTCGAATTTATATAATCGTTTATATTTTCAAGGTATGTATCTAATATGTTTGCATCTATTTCTTTTAATGCAAGTATTCTAAGAGATTCAAAATGCCCTTTTATTTCTGAATCAGTCATTTTGTCAAAATATACATTTTTTTTATTAAGATGTCTATCAACCATAATACTTTGCTCAGATTTATTAAGTGATTCTAAGTAAGTAAAATCACTTAACTCCATTAAGCTTTCCATTTTTAGGACATAGCCCTCACAAAATTCTTTTAGCTGTTCATAATATACATTATTATATTTGTCACTTAATTTACTCATTTTTTATTTTGTTCCTGTTGTTTTTTTCTATAATTTTGTTTTTGTTGCCCTAGTTCTGTTTTTATTGCTTTATCTAATTTATCCATTACTTTAGCCATTTCAGAAAACACAGCGGGATCAGTAATATTATCTTGACTAAAATCTTCTAATATTGAATGTAAATGATTCATATCTCTCAATCCAGCCTGATTAATAACATGATTTTTTCTAGCTGCACCTAATTTATTTAATGATTCATTTAAGTCTTTAAATAAATTTTCACTATTACGGCGAGATAGTTTTCTTTCACTACCTTTTTTATAATCCATTGCAGCCTGATTTAATAATTTTTCATCAAAATTATCTTTAATTGTTTTTCTAATCCTTGTAAAGTTATTACTTTCATGAATAAATGATGCTATTTCAGAAGCAAATTCTTCATTTAATTTACTTGAAGACATATTCTTTATTTTTTCCATTTCTTGATCTAAACGGAAATCAATACTTTTGAGTGCTTCACCTGAAACCTCTTTATATTTTTCACTATTATTTAATATTTTTTCTTTTGCTAATTTTCTATATTCAGATTGATCGATATCAGCTATAGATAAATTAAGATTACTCATGTCTTTTCTTATTTCTTCATTAGCCAGTTTTATAGCTTCCCTATCTATTGCCTCATTTATTAATTTTTGTTTTAAACTAGTAGCAATCTGAGGCTTCATATGATTAATAATCTCATCTTTATAACTACTAATAATAGTATCATCAGTGATAATATTATTATTTAAGTCTTTAACAGCTTCTTCTTGAGCTAATTTAATAGTTGCAATTTCAGATTTGTTTGAAAATGCTGCAATAAATTCATCTATTGCCGATTTAGAATTTGTTATAGCTTCTAGTTTTTCTGCTGATATTTCATTTGAAAACTTATTATTCATTTTTTTAGCAAAACTTTCTCCCTGGGTAATCACTGCACCTGCAAGATTATGGCCAAAAATTGCTCTTCCTTGTTTGTCAGTAAATTCTTGTGCCCCAACTTCTTTTGCTTCATCCCAAAATTCTTGTCTATCGGTTACTCTGCTATCTCTTTCAATACGAGCTAAATCTGTATCTCTCCTTGTTTGATCTGCCGCAGCAAATGCTCCTTTTATGTCTTTAACTTCAGATGTGTTACGAGTTCCTCTTACAGCGCCACTTACAGTTCCGCCTATAACACCAGTCCAGTTACTTAAACCTCTTCTTAAAAATCTTCTACTGTCTTTTGAAGTAAAGGCATCGCCTTTTTCTTCTCTTTCCTTTTTCATTGCTGCTTGATCTGCTCTAGCAGCGTATATATTTGACATCATTGCAGATGTTGCTCCCAAAGCCACAGCAGTTGGTCTGGCAATTGGTTCTACCGTTCTTTCTTTTAAGCCTTTAATTCCAAGACT
>CAZGWM010000014.1:3452-13936 GCA_964529195.1 uncultured Muribaculaceae bacterium
TTGGTCTGGCAATTGGTTCTACCGTTCTTTCTTTTAAGCCTTTAATTCCAAGACTTCCAAGCGCTCCGTCTTTTATATTAAATAGATTTTTTAATAATCCTGGGGCTTCTTTGGCAAATTTTAATACTCCTAGTATTAAAACAACATTTGCTACCATTTTAACAATGAATCCACTATCACCAAAATGACCAGTTAATAAATTTAACATGTCAGGAATTAAACTTATAGCAAACATTGCAAAGAATATTATTATTATTTTCATAAAAACTTCTAAATAAGTTGACATTAGTTGATTAAACCATTTTGTTTTGATTAAAGGTTCTTTACTTGTAACATTTTGAATAATTGGAATTGGTGCAATTATTTGCAAAAGTCCAAGTTTAACCATTCGAGTTCCAAGATCTAAAGTAAATAAAAGTATCATCCATAGTGCAAAAAGACCAGCGACAGTACTTAAAACTGGATAATAAGCAACTTCAGGATCTTTTTGCATTAATTTTGCATTTATACCTTCATCTGCAAAGAATCCCCCACCATTTCCAGTAACTAAAAATTTATTGTATTTATTATTATAATAATTACAAGCTGATTCATAATCTGAATAACCATCTTCACCACATTTATCCATTGGAATTGGATCACCATCTTCATCTATTAAGTGGATAAATGTTTGTGATATATCCAGAGCCATTTTAGTCCCCATTTTAGAGATAGATTCGGCATCTTGTGATGAAAGTTCATTTCCATCACTATAAGATAAAATAACTTTTCCTATTATATTTGAATTTATTACATTTATTTGAAAGACATGCATGTATTTAAATAAAGTAGGTAAAAAAACCAGTAGTCCAAGTGATATTACTACTTTTTTAATCATATTTTTAGCATTTCCATCTTTAGATACTTTTGTAGGATCAACAATCATAGTTAAAATGTTATATGCTAAATAAAATAGCATTATAACACCCAGTATTAAAAATATTCTTTCGATAAAACTTGAAAATAATTCCTCATTAAAAAGATTCACTCTAGTTATAACAATAAAAACTTTGTATAACCAGCCAATGAATACGTATATTATACTATCTATAAAAAGAAACATTCCATAAAAAACAGCTTTTAACATAATAAGAATCTCCTTTATTTAACTTATGCAAGTGGTTATTCTAGCATCTATTAATTTAAAAACAATATTTAATATTGTAGGTAATAAAAATAATATTGCTACAAGAATCAATCTAGTAGTTAATTTTCCCATAGCTTTTTTTAGTGCATCATCATCTTTACTTGTTACAGCTCCAATTAATTCAAAGCTAGTTAAGAAAATCACTAAAATAGGACCTGCTATTCTAATTATTTTTAAAACATTATCAAGATCTTGTTTTAAATCTTCTCCTAATAAACCTTCACATGAATTAACTTCGTCTTTTAAAACTAATATATTAGAGTTAGTATTCGCTGATGTAGTAAGTGGATTTAAAAATGAAAACCCAAGTACAAAAATTATCAAAATTAAGTATTTTTTCATATATTTAAACCTCATATCTAAATGAACTTATACACTAAAATTATAACATAAAAAAAAACAACAGTAAAGTTGTTTATAGTATTTAATAGCAACCAGTCCAAGGCTTTAAAACGCAGTTTAAGCATGTCTCATAATCAATGCTTTCAGTACTTTGATTATAATCATTAATTAATGAAAATAACCACATAACTATTGATGGGATAAAAAAGATTATAAAGCCAGCTAAAACTCTAAGAGCAAGACGCTTTGTTTGTTTTTTTACCTCTTCATCTTTATTTGATACAACTGCTTTTCCAAAATCAAGCATTCCTAAAATTACGATAAGAAGTGGGATTGCCACTTTGAAAATTGTTACGGCCCAACCAATATATTGTAAATATTCTTTTGAATTATAACAAAAATTTGTGATATCAAAATCCATATTTTCCTCCTTATGTATTTAAATTTTATAATATTAACTATGTTTAAAGTAGTTGATATATTATAAAAGAATAACTCAAATTTATTGAATACAACTTGCTGCGTTCCATGGTCTTAATATACAATCTTCACAACGTTGAAAACTTCCTTTAACAGAATTATAATCATTTATTGTACTAAATAACCATAGTACGATTGATGGGATAAAGAAGATTATAAAACCTGCAAGTATTCTGTACATTAGTGTTTTAGATTGTTTTTTAATTTCATCATCTTTACTTGCTACTACTGCTTTTCCAAAGTCAAATAAACCAAGAATTATTATAAGTATAGGTATAGCAATTTTAAATATAGTTACTATCCATCCTACTACTTGTAGTAATGAAGCAGATTCTGCACAAAAACTTTCTATTGAAAAATCTAATGTCACTCCATTTAATAAAAACATATTATCTCTCCTAACTGACATTATCATATAACATATTTGTTTTAATTTCAATATTTATCGCGCTTTTAATGTATTTTTATACATTTTAAAATAGAGCTTTAGCTCTATTTTATTTTTTAAATATATTTTTTAATAATCCACTTTCTTTTGGTGTTTGTTTTTCGAATCCAAGTTTACTTAAAAGTAGGTTGATATCTTTATCTCTTACGTCTCTATCATTTAAGTTTGGAATAGTTTTAAATATTTTTAATTTTGTTTCGTATTCAAAGTTTGGAATTTCAGTTTCACGTAAATTACTTCTATTTAAGATTATCTTTCCTTCAGATGCTTTTAATGCATAGTTTCGATCTTTTTTTATTAGTTTATTTATTTTAACTGTTCCAGGTTCAATAATATATAATATTTCATCAAGTAAATCTTTTGATTCAAAAGTATTTAAATCAATTAAGATTACTTCTACATCAGAGTATTCTTTTAATTTTAAGTTTAAATCATCAACTGAAGTGCAGTAATCAGGGGTTATATCTTTAAAATAAATTAAATCTTGTTTATTCATTTCAATTAATTTAGCATTATAATTTATTATTAATTCTTTATACATTAAATAACAAAGCGTTGTTGCTCCTGCATGCTCAGTTAAGTTTTGAACACCAATTATCTTTTGAGATGGATTTCTTATTTTTAGTCTATTTTCTACTTCTGTTGTTTCATTTAATTCATTTATTTCTTTTTTTTGAATATATTTTTTAACATCATTATATTCATTTGGATTATCAATTAAATAGTTAATTCCAGCTGAATTTCTAGTAAAGTTATAATATCCATTTTCGATTAAAGCTTTTAAATAAGATTCACTATTTACTAGCTGACTATCATTTAAAAGAAGAATTACTTTTGAAGATTCAAATCCTTTTAAAAAAGTTAATACACTGCTTATATTATAATTATTTTTTATAGCAGTTATATCTATTATTACTTTATTATAATAAAAGTTAACTAATTCTTTTTGAACGTCTTCAAGTTCAAATTCTCCGGTTAATGTTTTAATAATATCAACGTTTAAAGTATCGGTTATTTTATAATTTTGATTTTTTATTAAAATATTCATAATTACACTCCTTTGCAGGCACTTCTAATAGGCTTAGTCTCACCGCTTATTGGAAATACAAACATATTACCGATTACTGGTAAATCAAGTTTGAAAAATACTTTAATGCTGTAATAAGATGTTGGAAGTCTAGATCCATCTACCGAATTGTTTGATTCGCATTTAATACAGTATCTGTATTTTACATTTGAACCAGCAGCTGATGAGACTGGATCTGCTCCAGTGTAACCAGTTTCGCAATTACTTGATACTCCATATCCTACATTTTTATTATATTCTTTTATTTTATCTTTAGCAGCATCAGAATGTCCTTCTTCTTTTTCTAAAATATCTACTATAGCATTTTTAACTTTGAATGCTTTAGAGTAATTTACTGACATAGCTAGATACCCACTAAAAAGAACAATAAATACTACTACTATTCCAAAAAGCCAGGTTCCACCAATAGCTTCTCTCATTTATATCACTTTCCCTTTTTAATTATTTGGACAAACTACAGTGTTTTCTTTATTATCTGAGTCTAAATATTTACATGTTGATGTCCCATTACCATTATCTGTACAAGAATATTTTTGAGCACAATTAGTATTTCTAGTAATTGTTGATTTTAAGTTAGGCCATATTAATGTTGTAAATACCACTCCTATTGCAGCAATTGCAACAACAGCAATAGCTGTCATACTTAGTTCGCTTGATGCTTCTTTCATTATATCTCCTCCTATTCTATTATTATATACTATTTAATTTTTATAAACAATTTATTTTACACAAGTTTGAGGTTCTAAAACACATTTTGCACATTTATTATAATCAGCTTCTAGATCATTAAAACCCGAAACAAAGGTAAATGTTATTTTTAATATTGTTGGAATAAAGAATATTAAAAATCCTGCCACTATTCTAGTTATTAATTTTTTTGTTTGTTTTGCTATTTCTTTATCATTATCAGCAGTTACAGCTTTAAAATAATCAAATGTACCAACAATAACAATTATTATAGGAACTAATAATTTAGCAATCATAAGTACATAACCCGATATAGTAAGTAGCTTCATTACATTTTCTTCTTCGCAAAAATTTTCACCGATATTTTTAATGTCTTCTCCATTACTATAAATGTTTTCACCTTCAGCGCCAGTGTCTATCTTATTAAAATCATCTGGTGTTTTATGACTACTAGATGAAAAAAATTCTTTTGCTTTATTTTTATTTATTCTTAAGTGCCAAGCTTGAAAAGTACTGATTATCCCGGCTCCTTTAACTAGTGTTATTGCATCTGTTATTTTTATTTTATCTGCTTCGTAAGATTTTATTATTTCCGTTAAAAACTCACTATTAGTTACTGTTTTAGATTCGTATAAATTTCTTAGTTCTAGATAAGATAAAGCCTCTTCTTTTTTCGCTTCTTCAGTTTCTTTTTTTTCTTTTACTTCTTCAAGTTTTTCTTGAGTTTCTATATTAAAAAAGAGTTTAGCAGCTTCACTATTTAATCTAAAATTTGAAGCAGTAGGTGCATCTATTACTTTACCTTCTTCAGCTATGTTAATTGCTTTATCTAAAGTAATAATTCCAGCATTTAAAGATGAAGATATTTGAATATGATAATACTCAAGAGTTCTAGATGTATCTTTTATTAATTCTTTTAATTCGTATTCTAATAAAGGTGTATCTCCAGTTGCTAGTATTCCATTTATATAATTATTTTCAGTAGATTTTATTTCTGCATTTACACCTTTAAAAGGAATAAGTAATATTGTTAGTAATATTAATAATTTTATACTTTTATTCATATTCATAATTTGATTCCTTAGCTTTCTTAGTTGTAATTTTTTTAATTAATTTTACTAGTACGAAAAGTGCGATTAATACAACTAACGAAATAATTATTATTGATGTTGTATTAGTATCCTTTTTAATGTTAATTATATATGTAGTTGTACTTTCATCTTCTGCTTTTGCAACTATTTTTATTTTGCTTCTATTTCTTAAGTTTTCATTTCCAAGTATATGGTATGTTGTTTTTTCATTTTCAGTTTCAATTTTTATATTTAAAGTTTTAACTTCTTCTTCTAATTTTAAAGTATATTTTAAAGTATCTGAAGTAAAGTTAATTGAGTGTCCTTCAATTATAATAGCAGCTAATTTTGAGTTGTTATTTAAAGGATCTTTCATATCTTTTACGAATACTTTATATTCTTTAGTACTTTCATCTTCTGCTTTAACAATTATTTTGATTGGTTTTGATCTATCAATTGGATCATTATTTTCAATTTCATAACTTGCTTTTTCATCTTCTAATTTTATATTAAATTTAAGTGATGTTATTTCTTTATCTAAAGTTACTGTATATTCATATACATTTTTTTTGAATTTTATATCTACTTTTTCAATTGATAATTTTTCAATTGAATTTTTATTACTTAAAGCTTCAGTTGTAGTTTCAGATGTAGATGGCTTTTGAGTACTTGTAGTAGGCGAAGTTACTTGCGGTAATCTTGTAGTTGGTCTTATTGTTGTAGGCGGGATTAGGACATTTGGTTTTGTAGTAGTAGGTGAGAAGCTTGTTCCATTTGCTTTTCTATCACAGTCATAATATGTAATTAAATTACAATATCTTGCTCTTGTTGTAGCAGCACATGTTCCCATGTAGTTTCCACATCCTGTTTTAACATATTCTACATAATGATCTGTATTTCCATTATTGCATGTAACCATATTTCCGCTTATATAGTAAAATGTCTCCCATACTCCACTATAACAAGTTGCTTTAATGCAGTGACCAAAGTAACCTGAGCCAGATGTGTGCTTGGCAGCATCTTGATATTCAACACACTGAGTATATGTCATATCACTATATACAGGTGAATTTTTATCTAAAGCTTTTATATTTAATGTTTGGATAAATAACATTGTTAGTATTAATATACTTAATTTAATTTTCTTCATTTTATCTCCCTACTTAATTACATAAATCTACATTAATAATAACATAAATACATTATTATTAAAACTAAATTAGTTAATAAAAAAAAGTGATTTACTTCACTTTTTTAGGTTTTACCCAGTTTTTTCCATCTACACTTCTAGCTACTAGTGTACTTGCTACTGTATCACCTACAACATTTAATACTGTTGCTGGTGCATCTATTATAGTTGCAATTATTGTTAAGATTGGTAGTGCTGCTACTGGAAAGCCAATTAATGTTAAAATCATCATCTCAGCAATAGTCCCGCCACCTATTGGTACAGCTGATATTAATAGTGTTGCAATTAATGATACAACTACTATTTGAACTAATCCTAAATTCATTTCAAATAAATGAGCTAAAAACATTATTTTAAATACGTTTCCAATAACTGATCCTTCTTTATGAAATGAAGTTCCAAGTGGTACGGTAGCCTCAGCTATATCACTTGATATCCCCATTTTTGTTATTGATGTTACATTTACTGGTATTGATGCTGCAGATGAACATGTTGCCATTGCTGTTACAGTTGGAGCTATTACATTTCTCCAGTATACTTTAACTCCTTCTTTACCGCCTGCTAAATATACATAGAATGTATATACAATAAAGTAAACAAATAAGCATACCACTGTATAAACAATAAATGTTTTTAAAAACCCTGCGGCTATTCCTGCTCCATATGTTGAAATTAAAGCTGCAAAGTAAGCTCCAAGTCCAATTGGTGCATAATACATAATTAATTTAATTATGTTTAAAACAATATCATTTAAACTTATAACAATTTCTTTTACTTTATTTCCAGCTTCTCCTGATATTCTAACTGCGAATCCAAATAACATTGCAAATACTAATATTGCGATGATATTATCTTTACTTAATAATTTATTAAAATCATCTACAGTTAATAGTGATGCTGTTTTTTCTAAAATTGATACATCAGCTTCTGCTTCTTTTGAATAGTCTAATAATTCTTTTACAGCTGGAGCATCACCTGATTTAACAAGTGTTATTCCTCTTGTACTTATTATTCCAATAAATACTGATACTACTGACATAAGTATAAATACTAAAAAGATTCTACTTATTATTTTACCTAATCTTTTAGTATCATCTACTTTTATGATTGCAGATGATATTGTAAGAAAGATAAGCGGAACAATTACGATAAACATTAAGTTTATAAATATATCTCCAAATGGTTTTAAGACAAGCGCTTTTTCTTTAAAGATAAGTCCGATTAGTCCTCCTAGTATTATTGATGCAAGTAGTATTAAAGTTTGTTTATAATTACTTATAAATTTTTTCATATTATCTCCTTAATAAGAATATAATAGCATATTTATATTCTATATACCATTTATTATTTCACTTATTTTTAATTTAGCTTCACTTAGTGAATCGGGATCAGGAATCATTACATATACTGAGCTTGATCCAGTTGAGTATGTTGTATTATAACTATCTTTTCCAGTTAAATTAATATTTTCTATCTCCCATTTTATATTCTTTTTAATTTGCATATTTATAAATTTAGTTAGGGTATTTTTATCTAAGTTAGTTATTACTCCATCTTCAAGTGAATTTAGCACAGATGAGTATCTTACTAATATTTCAGGATCAGATAGCTTATTTATTATTCCTTTTATTACAGCTTGCTGATTTTCTCCTCTAGCTAAATCTCCACCAGGAAGTGATTTTCTTTCTCTTGTAAATGCTAAAGCTTCTACTCCATTTAAGTTATTTAATCCTTTTTTAAAATAATGTCCTTCAAAGTTAAATGAATACTTAGAATCAACTGTTATTCCATTTAAAGCATTTATTATTTTTACAAACGAAGTAAAGTTTACTCTTCCATAGTAGTTTATATCTATATTATATAACTTTGAAAGTGTCATAGCCGATTCATCTATTCCATATATTCCGGCATGAGTTAATTTATCTTTAGCGCCCTTACTTCCAAGAGTTACGTAGTAATCTCTTGGAGTATTTACTAAAAGTATTTTATGGGTTTTAGGGTTTACTACAGCAAGGATATTAACATCACTTCTTGATACGACATTTATATTCCCGCTTGAATCAATCCCACTTAAGTATAAAGTAAATGGTTTTTCAGTTATATCTACTGTTTTAAATGATGATTTACTTTTTATAATTACTTCAAATGATTCAAGTATCTTAAGTTCACTATATTTATCATTATCTTCTTTATATATGTTCATTAAAGATTCATTTACAAAAAAGCCATCTATTTCACCATCTATTAATTTATCTACTCCACTAGTTATACTATCTTCTTCTTCTTTTTTAAATACTATTTTATCTTCTAATTTAAGAAGAGCTTTTTCATATGATTCTGTTTCTTGTTTATATAAATTTATTTGTTTATTTTCTAAATCATTTAATTTTTCATATTTAGAGTCTTTATGGACATATAAATTATATACCTCTATTCTGTATCCAGTATCTATTATATTATTTAAGAAATCTAGCGCTTTTATTCCATATACAAATCCTAGTATTTCACCTAATATAAATATGATTGATATTATTGATACTATTATTTTTCTTTTTTTCTTTTTACTTTTTTTATTTAAAATAATACTTAATATAATTACTAGAGTCCATAAAGCTATAAGGATGAAAATCAAGTATTTTAAAGGGAGAATTTCAAAGTATAAAATCAAACCTGATACTAATGTATTTAACACTATTAATAAAAATGATAATATTTTATAAAAATTTTTCTTCATATTATTTACCTCTAATAATATTGTATCACAGTACTTAATAAAGGTTATATATTATTTTTTTCATTTACAAAAAAAAGAAACTATTTTTTTAGTTTCTTTATTAAAAGTATTGTAATTGGAACTAGTATTATAAAGTATATATAAATATAATTAAATTTAAATAATATATTAAATATATTTATAATTACTCCGAGTATTAAGTATATTATATTTATTTTTATATCACTATATTTATATAAGAAATATGACCCAAGTATATAAAGAATACTTAATATAATTGTTATCCATTTCATTATTAAAAGTGATATGTTTCCCATTTTATCTTTATTTATTTTTGCTTCTTCTACTTTTACAATTGAGTCAAAAGCATCTACTTTTGTTTTATTTAAATATAAATCTATTCCGACCTGTTCTTTTGGTATTATCATTCTTATGCTTACATTTGAATTTAGATTAGGAAATCTTCCAAGAACACCAACTATATCACCATCTTCTCTAGCTAAGGTATTTAACTCACCAGTAGAAGGCCCGTGCATCCATACTTTAAATAATTTACTGTCAGTTTCATATGGAAGTATTACTCTTATTAAAGTTTCATCTGCTTTATAGTTTAAGTTATTAAAAACATGATATAACTCATCTACATCATTATGAATAACAACTACATTAGTTACTAAGTATTCAATATGATAAGCAGTATATTTACTATCATCACCACTATATGAAATATTTATATTAGCACCTAAATTATTACTTACTTTAGTAAAAAAATTTGTTTGCTTTTTTTCTAAATCCATCTCTTCAAAATAATCTTTTATTTCATAGTTAAAATCAGGTATTTCATCAAGAGCCAGTGCTGATACTTTAATATTTTCTAAACTATATCCATTATACATAGGAGAAAGATTAAAGTTAGGTATCTCATCCCATTTCTTATCAACATTTTTATAATTTATATTTCTTGATATATTTTTAGTTTTACCTTCTATTAAAATTAACTCTTTAACTCTAAGAGCACCAGCTATTTCAACCTCAGCATCAATTAAATGAAGTTTTACATCTAAATTAGTTTCAGCTTTAACTGTTATTGGTATTAATAATATTAAAAATAAAAAAAGTTTTTTCATAAATCCTCCAAAAATATAATATCATTATATTTTATCTATGTAAAGAAACTAAAAATAGAAAAGGTTTAACAGGCGTTAAATAAAATTAAAAAAAGCTGCGCGATAAATCGCGCGCTTTAACTAAACAGTTTGTC
>CAZGWM010000015.1:0-7172 GCA_964529195.1 uncultured Muribaculaceae bacterium
TATATTTAATTGATCCTTCTTTAAAATAATCCCCTAATGACCAGTTTCCAAGCATTTCAAAAAATGTATGATGAGTTTTATCTCCTATTTCATCTAAGTCATTTGTTCTGATGCATTTTTGAAAGTTAACTAATCTTTTTCCAAGTGGATGCTCTTTACCTAGTAAGTAAGGTACTAAAGGTTGCATTCCTGCTGTATTAAATAATACACTTCCATCATTTTTAGGTATTAATGGTGATGATTTTATTTCTGCATGGTTATTTTTTTTAAAAAAGTTAATATATTCTTCTCTTAAGTTCATGTTTAACACTTCCTTCCAAGTGATTATAGCATTAATCCCACTATTTTTAAATAGTGGGATTATAATATACTTTCTAAAAATTTTTTACTTTTTAAATATAAACCAGTATATCTATCATAATAAAGATTTAAAAAGTCATCTATTTCTTTTATGGTACTTTCTCCAATTTTTAAATCAGTTATTGATTTAATATCAACTAAGTAATACATTCTAAGCATTTTTATAGTATTTGGGCTAAGTATTTTTTCATTTTTCATGCAATTTGAGCAAATATACCCACCATCATCACCATTTATAGTGACAATATTTTTAGTATTACCACATTTAGAGCAGCATTCTAAGTTTATTGATACTCCTAAATAATCAAGTGCTTTTATTTCAAATATATTACATAATATTTTAGGATTAAGTCCTTCATTTATTTTAAGGATTGTATCTATCATTATATTATATATTGAATAATCAATATTTTGTTTCATTATTTGGTAAGTTAAATCTACTATGTAAGATAAGTATCCGATTAAGATAATATCTTTTTTTATTGTTAAAAGATTATTTATAATATCAACACTTTTAAGTGTTGATAGTTTATTTTCTTTATAATAAATATAAAATTTCCCATATGTAAATTTTTGAGTATAACTACGATGAGGACTCTTAAGTGATTTTGCTCCTTTAGCCATTATTCCGATTATTCCGTCTTTTGTTAAGATGTTTATTATTTTACTTGTCTCACCATAACTAGTTTCACTTACAACAATTCCGCAGGCTTCTGTTATCATTTCTTTTTCATTTCAGCATGAAGTGATTCTCTTATATATTCATCTCTTATATTTTCATATAGTTCTTTATATAATTTTACACCTAAATCATTTTCAATTTGATCGATTATCATATTTTTTTCTGGTTCATCTAGTAAATCTTCAGTAGCATGAATTTCTTCTTTTGTTAATACATTCATTTTAGGGTAATAATAGTATACAAAGTTTTTTATTAACTCAAATTCTTCTTCAGTTATTAAATTATTTCCTTTATATTCATGTGCTAATTTTAAAAACTCAGTTAAGTCTAAATTAATTATATGAAAGTAATCAGACATATTAAAGTATGTATAACTTCTTTTTTGAATTCCTTCTTTTAAGTATTTTATTATTTGATGTGTTTTTTCAAGAAGTGTTTCTTTTGTGAATTTTATTTCATTGTTATAAAAAGTATATAGGGCTTTTTCTACTTCATTTCCTCTTTGTAATCTATTTACATATTCTAAAAACAAGTTTTCAGTTATTAAAGATTTAGCTAAATTTTCTAAAAAAGTTTCTTTTCCTTTTAATAAAGTTTCTTCTAAGATAGTTTTAACTTCATCAACGTATTTTGATGTGTAGTTAGTTCCTTTTTCATTTTCTCTTTTTCTTTTAATTTTACTATAATTAATTATATCTTTTTCTGCTTCTAATGATTCAGCTATTTTTTGAAGTTTTCTTTTTTGCTCAATTAAAGCATTATCTCCATATATTAAAGTTAATCTTATTTCTTCAATTATTTTATATACAGTGTAATTTGAATTTATTGCAAAATCATTTAATTCTTCTTTTGTAAAAATTGTTAATAGTTTTTCAATTAACGCTTTATCTATTTTAGTTTCTTTTATACTATCTAGTAATCCTTTACTAAAAAGATAAGGATTTTTCATTACTAGTTCTTCTTTACTTTTATCAATGTGTCTTAATCTATATTCTTCTTGTCTTATTCTTAAGTATTCTTTTAACTCATCTTCAGTAGGTTTAGGATCTACTACATTATTTTTATAATTTCTTATATAAGTAAGTACTGTTGCTCTTGTTACATCATATTTTTTAGTTAAGTATTTAAAAACACTCTCATCGCCATTATTTTTTATAAATAAGTCAAATGATTCTTTATATCTTTTAAGTAATTCTTCTTTTTTAGTTCTTTTTGCCATAAAATCTCCTATAAGTTTTCTTTGAATCCAAGTTCATCTAAATACTTTTCTTTATCACGCCAGTTTTTAATTGTTTTAACATATAGTTCTAAGTAAACTTTTTTCCCTAATAATTCTTCTATATCTTTTCTTGCTTCAGTTCCTATTTGTTTAAGCATGGTTCCTTGTTTTCCGATTATTATTTTTTTAAGTGAATCTCTATCAATTATGATATCAACATAAATTTCTACAATATCAGGTTTTTCTAAAAAGTGAGTCGTAGCGCACGTAATTGAGTGCGGAACTTCTTCTGTTGTTAAGTTAAGTAGTTTTTCTCTAACTAACTCACCTGCCATAAATGGCTTTCTAGTTGTTGTTACCGTTTCATTATCATAGTAAATAGTATTATCGGTCAAATATTTTTTTATTACATTTAATAATCTATCTAAGTTATCTTTTGTATAAGCACTTATTGGTACAATTTCAGAAAATGCATATAAATCTTTATAATCTTTAATTGCTTTTATTATTTCTTCTTCTTTTAATTTATCTATTTTATTTAATACTAATATGACAGGTACTTCTATATTTTTAAGTCTATTTATTATAAAAGAGTCTCCTCTTCCAAAGCCACTTGATGCATCTACTACAAAAAGAATCACATCTGTTTCATTTAATGAAGCATAGCTTTGTTTATTTAAATATTTACCTAATTTATCTTTAGGTTTATGTAATCCAGGTGTATCTTCAAATACTATTTGTGTTGTCTCATCATTATAAACACCTTGAACTGTATTTCTAGTTGTTCCAGCTACATCACTTACAATAGCTACTTTAGTGTTTAATAAAGCATTTAAAAGTGTACTTTTACCGGTATTAGGTCTACCTATTATACTTACAAAACCACTTTTCATATTATTACCTCCCTAATATATATTAAATAGTAAATTACCTACCTTTAATACTCTGTTATTTCCATTAATATCATATAAATGAACTCTTGCACTTGGTTCCATAAATTCAATTAAAACATCTCTGTTAATATGTTTTAAATCATTTATATCTCTTGTTCCAACCATGATATATATTTTTTCAATATCTCCATATTTATATCCAGCTGTTACAGCTCTTGCTATTGCAGCTTGCTCTGCATATATAGCATCTCTAAAGATCATATTTTTAACTGTTACGCCGTTAAATTTGCATCCGTCTTTTGTTTCAACAATTGCACTAAAACCAGTAAAGTCATAAGCTGCATATGAGTTTTTTAAAAGTTCTTTTAATTCATTATACATTTTATTCCTCCTCTAGTTCAAATGGGTAAGGTGCTAAATCATTTAATGTAAGCTCTTTTATTTCACCTGTTTTTTTATAGACAAATATTTTTTTATCTAGTTCTATAAATTCTATTAGTAATTGTCTACATAAAAAGCATGGAAATGAAAATTTTTCTTTTTTACCATATATATGAACTTCCTCAAAATCACCCTTAGTATATCCATCTGCTATCGCAGCTGATATTGCAGATTGCTCAGCGCACATTCCATTTTTAAAAGATGAATTTTCAACATTCACGCCTTCAAAGTAAGTTCCATCTTTCATCTTTACGATGCATGCAGTTGGATACTTTGAGTAAGGGCAGTATGAGTTTTCAATTAACTTATTTAATTTTTCTAACATTATTTTTCTCCTTTTAATAATTCTTCTTGAAGTTTAAACATAACTTCTTCATCTTCTTTTTCTATATGATCATATCCAAGTAAATGAAGAAGCCCGTGAATTGTTAAAAATGATAACTCTCTTACCTCACCAGTTTTATATTCTTCGGCCTGGCTTTTCATCTTTGGAATTGATATATAAATATCTCCAAGTAATTTAACTGGAAGATTAAGATTATCTTTTAACTCAAATGATAAGACATCAGTTGTTTTATCTATGTTTCTATATTCTTTATTTAACTTTTGCATCTCTTCATCATTTATAAAGATTACTGAAAAAGAAACATTTTTTAATTTTAATTTTTTAAGAGCGGTTTTTATTACTTTATTTAAAAAGTCATAATTTTCATATCCATAATTATCTTCTATATAAAACTCATTCATAAATACACTCCATAAAGTAAAAATACTACATATATAAGCACAATTATAATTACTATAAATAATAAATTTACTACAATATTATTTTTAATTTTAATTGAGAATTTTTTTACAATTAAGCTAGATATTTTATATAAAAAATATCCAGTTACTCCCCCAAGTACATTTAATATAATATCATCTATATCAAATGATCTTCCAATTATACTTTGAATAACTTCAATTGATAAACTTGTTATAAGTGTTATTAGTAAACTTAAATACATTTTATTTATCTTTACATAATATGAAGTAAAATACCCAAAAGGAATAAATATAATTATATTACCAAGTACATTTCTTATAAATAAAGGACTAAATAATTTGTATCTAAACATTTCTTTAAATGGTATAAAACTGTTACTATAAGAGTAAAAATCAGTACTGGTAACAAGTTCAAATAATAAAAGAATATATAATATAAAAGTTAAACTTAGTAATTCTTTATATAAAACAAATGGCTTTTTATTTATTTTTATATAAAAGAGTCTAAGAGTGATAAGGACAATTGAAAACATAGCCAGTATTGGCCAAAAGCTAGATATTACATTAACAGCTCCTTTAGGAATCATATTATCACTTCCTATATTATATAACTTTCCTATTACTATTGTACTATTATTTTAGTTATTATTCAAAACTTTTAGTATTATACCAAAGAAAAAAGATATCATTTAATATATCTTATCTACTATTTTTTCTTTTACGAGAATTTTTAATCATTTCTTTTTTCTCGTTTCTTTTTTTAACGCCTGGTTTATCATAGTGGCGATGTTTTTTTATCTCAGAAGGGACACCAGATCTTGCAACTTTTGCTTTGAAATTTTTATAAGCTCCGTCAAGATTACCATTTCTTACCTCTACTCTAGTCAAGTTAATTTCCCTCCTTTCAAACTATTGATATTATAACAAACCTAAAGGGCTCGTGCAAGGTTATTTAATTTAAATTTTGTTTTTTATCATATTTATCAATTATAATGCTTGCGCCTTTTATATTAAGTTTATCACTGTCATCTAATTTTCGAGCTGAATTAACTGATAGTATTTCATATTTTAATAACACATCAAGACTCTCAGCATTAGCTTCTTCTTTATCTAAGTTGCTCTTAGCAATACTATACACCTCAGATATACCTTTATATGTATCTTCTATCACGCTTGATAAAAATGGTGCATTTAAAAGTAATTTATTACCATATTTACTATCAAGAACTTTACTTGATGTACTTGATATTAAGCTAAATATAAAAACTAGTATAAAAGCAAGTATAAATCCTTCTAAAAAACCAACTACTGCTCCTAGTATTTTACTTGGAAATCCAAGTATAATTGTACTATTTACTAATTTACTTACAATTCCAGTTACTTTGGTTATAACTCCAAATATTATTCCTAGAAGTGATATTGTAAGTAAATAACTTATTGCTTCATATATAAGTATATTAAATACTGTTATTCCTTTAAATATTCCTCCAAGTTTAAAAAACGGAAGGTATGTGTATAAAAGAGTTGATATTGGATTTTTTAAATAAAAAGCAATTATAAGTACTAAAATAGTTCCTACAAAAGTAACAACACTATTTATCACACCTTTTCTAAAACCATTAATTCCGGCAAATAAAATTATTACTAATATTATTATATCTATAAAATTCATGTTTCCTCCTATCTTTATAATTATATAACAAATTTATATATAAATAAAGATTACTAAGTTAAAATATGTTATGATTAACTTGGTGATGAAAATGATAATATCATATAAAACAAGTGATAATATAAAAAAAGAAATGATTAATTATTATAAAGATTTAAAAAGAGAAAAAACACCTCCTTATGCTTTATTTCAAGCAGATGAAGGCGGAAGCGTTATTACTTTATATGAATCAGGTAAAGTTGTATTTCAGGGAATAAGTGCTGATATTGATGCTAGTATGTGGTTTGATTTAGAAGCTTCTTTAAACGGCCGTGATATAAGAAAAGAAATTGAAGATGAGCAAAAGAAAAAAGATGAGAAAAAAGAAGCTGAGATTGATAATAGATTTATAAATGTTTCAACTATTGGTTCTGATGAAGTTGGTACTGGTGATTATTTTGGTCCTATTGTAGTAACTGCATCTTTTGTAAGTAAAGAAAACTTAAGTTTACTTTATGAACTTGGAGTTAAAGATTCAAAAAAAATTAATGATAATAAAATTCTTGAAATAGCTCCTGTTATCATGAAAAAAATTCCCCATGAAACAAGTATTATGACAAATAAGATGTATAATAATACTAGCGATAATTTAAATAAAATAAAAGCTAAAATGCATAATGAAGTTTTATATAAATTAGTAAATGAAAATAACTTTGATTATAAATATATTGTTGTAGATCAGTTTGCCCATCCAAGAAATTATTTTACATATATTTATAATGAACCTAAAAAAATTACTAAAATAACCTTTGTTACTAAAGCTGAGGATAAGGCTTTATCTGTAGCAGCATCTGCTATTATAAGTAGATATGTCTTTTTAAAAGAAATGGAAAAGTTAGGTAATAAATATAATATTTTCTTAAGTAAAGGAGCTAGTTATAAAGTAGATGAAGAAGGAGCTTTAATAGCTAAAAAGTATGGTCTTGATTCTTTAAAAGAGATAGCAAAATTTAATTATAAAAATACTGATAAAATTAAAGAGATATTAAAAGACACTAAATAGTGTCTTTTAATATTGCTTAGGCATTACTACCACTCTTACATTGATATAATCTGAACTCATATTACCCAATGAACGATCAAAGATACCAGTTGTTG
>CAZGWM010000015.1:7182-13917 GCA_964529195.1 uncultured Muribaculaceae bacterium
ACTAAATAGTGTCTTTTAATATTGCTTAGGCATTACTACCACTCTTACATTGATTTTATCGAAATAACGCATATTACCCACTTCACGATCAAAGATACCAGTTGTTTCATCGTAAAAATGCCCTCCTCTAAAAATATAAATTGATAAATAATCTGGGGTAGGATATCCATTTTTAGCATTTCCCCAAGCATTATTTCCCTCTATCACGCTGCTTGTTTCATAAATTGCATCTCCATATATATTTTTGTTTTGTTCTTGAGAACTAGGAGTCGGTCCATTAGTTTTTTCTTTATAAATATATCTTGTTTTATATTTTTCATCTGCTCCATATATTATGGGTGTCATACTTCCGGCAGCTGAGGGTGCTCCATAATATGCTTCTGTTCCTTTTAAATCATCGGAATAAGAAATTGTAAACTCTTTATATCCACCATTTAAATCATATATTCCATATATAGTATGGGTGCTACTTCCTTTAACGCCGTTAACGCTATTGTAATTAGAGTAACAATTATCAGGCTCTGTTGTATCTGCTGATTCAGCAACACAACCAGGTATTCCACCCCCTCCACGGTTAGGCCATACGGGATCATTATGTGCTCCGAATTCTGATTTAGTTAAATATGCAAGTGCTCCCCACTCTGTATTTTTAGATGCATGAGTATCAACTTCAGAAGGATTCCATCCATATAAAGATGTTTTTGTTTCCATTGATCTTGCGAGCATAAAAGTTTCATCGAACGTGGTCCAAAAATAGCCTTTTAAAAATGGTGCAATTTTAATTTCGCCATCAATGTGAGATGAATCAAATTTTGATATCCAAAATCCAGGTTTATCTCCATCGAACATAAATGCAGGGTGAAGAAAATAATGCATTGATGTATCTTTAACACCCGCCTGATACCCAATAGATTCAATTTTGGTATTATCCTGGCTTTCATTTGATAATCCTGTTAAAAATTTAACTGATACATCTCCTGATGTTTTTCCTGTTGATGCTTCGCATTCTGCGCCGCTCATGTGATAACATGTTTCTATTTTATAGGCATATCTTGGTATCCATACCCAGTATGATCCATCTTCAGTTTTTGCGTTTGCCCATTTTTTATTATTATAATCATACCAGTCTGGATCTGTTTCTGTTGTTTCTATTTCAGTAAATGAAGAGTCCCATTTTATTGGAGTCATTCCACTTGATAAAACTGGTTTATTTACTCCTTTTTCATATGCAAATAAATAATCTGATCCTTGTTTTTCTTTTATTTCAATATATGCTTTAAATGATTTACCTTGATTTTCATTTGAAAGTTCATCTCCTCTTGGTAAATATATTTTTAAAGTATATGTATGAAGTTTATTTGTTACATTTCCGATAAATTTTCCATTACCTAAAAAGATTGTATTACTTCCTTCTCTAATTCCATTTAAATTTTCAGAAGTAAATGTCTCTCCGTTATCTTTTGTGCTTGTTACAGTGTATTTAAGCTCAGAGTTTATAAAAGTATTTTCAGTTACAACTAAGTTAACATGATACTCCATATCTAGATTTGTTGTATTATTACCAGTTAAAGTAAATACTTTAGTATCTAATGCTTCTTCTTTTGGAAAGACATCTCTTAAGTATATATTATTACTTGATGAGTAGTTAATATTTAATGTTCCCCCACTTATTGTTAGTGATGTTTCATTTTCTGCACCTTCAATTCTTGCAGTAAAGTATGCATATGATGTTACTACCATCACTACAAGTAATATTAAACTTGAAAGTAATCCGATTGCTATTTTGTTTTTCATGTATTTTATCCTCAATTCTATGGTAATTATAACCATTTATTCTTTATTTATCAATTATAAAAGACACTAAATAGTGTCTTTTTTAGATGTTTATTAAAAATATTTTTAATAATTGATATTTATCTATGTTAGATGTTTTTAAGTTATAATCTAAATCACATAAATCCAGTAATATTTTATGGATTTCTTCTTTTGTATAATATTTAGATTTTTCTTTTGCTAGTTTAACTCTATATGGATGAATATTTAATATTTTAGCTATTTCATCATTTGTATCATTTATTGATAATGATGCATACATTATTCTATACTGACTAGCAAGAAGCGCTATAAACTGTGATGGTTCTAGTTTTAGTAATATAAATTCATCTAAGTATTCTTTTATTTTTTTATAATTTTTAGATAATACAGCATCACTAAATTCAAAATTTTCTTCAGTTATTAGTTTATTTGAGTATTTTTCTACTAAGTCTTTAGTTATTGTATTATGAAGTGATCCTATTTTATCTATTTCATTTAAAGATAAATCATAGTTATTTAAATTATATTCTAGTAATAATGATACTGCTCCATAATCTATTTCAATGTTATTTGATTTAGCATATTCATATATTTTTTTATTTAAGTTATCTATTTCATCTATTATTATCATTTTAGTTAGTTTAGATAACTCTTTATATAAAGTAGTTCTTTTATCTAAAGTATCAGCAATTAAAATTAAAGTAGTATTTTCATTTGGTTTTTTTATATACTCTAAGAGTATTTCATTTTCTTTTTTAAATTTAAAGTTATTAGCAATTATATATTTATGTTCATTTAAAAGAGAAAAATAATTAGCTTCACTTATTAAATCATTTATTTTTATTTCATCTAAATTTAATCTTATTACATTTTCACTTCCAGATATTATCTTTTTTATTTCTTCGTGAAGTATTCTTAGTGAAAATGATTTTATGATATAAGTATTCAATTTACTTTACCTATTTTATCTACTGGAAATAATCTAAGGTTTGTTTTTCCGATTATTTCTTTTTTCTTAATTGGACCTATTATTCTGCTATCTTGAGATACTGATCTATTATCTCCCATTACATAATATTCATCTTTTTCCATTTGTCTTTCTTTAAAGTCATCTGTTTTAGTAAGTGAGTATTTATCTTTTGTTTCTTTATTATTTATATATAGTTTTCCTTCTTCATATTTTACAGTCTCACCTGGAAGAGCAATTACTCTTTTTATTAAGTATGCATCACCAGTTTTTAAAACTACTATATCCCATCTTTTAATACCACTTGTTTTCATTCCAATTTTATTTAGAATCATGGTTTCACCATTTTTTAAAGTTGGATCCATACTATCACCATTTACTCTAACCGGTGTTGCTATAAATGTTCTTAGTATTACAACGCATAATATTATTATTAAATATGGATAAAAGTCTAAAAAGATATCTTTTGCAGCTAGTTTTTGTTTTTGTTCCATTTGTATCACCTAATAAAATTATAACATATAAAAAGAAGCTTGGTGCTTCTTAATCTATATATTTATTAAAATCTTTAAATATATCTTCATTATTTAATTTAGTTTTACTTAAATCTTTTAATATTGATTTTTGTTTACGATCTAATTTAGTTGGAATTATTACTTTTGTTATTAAGTATAAGTCTCCTTTTATTTTAGATTTTGATGAGTCAATACCTTTTCCTCTTAGTTTGATTGTTTCATTATTTTGAGTTCCACTTGAGAAATTATATTCTATGTTTCCATATGGAGTTGGGATAGTTTTTTTAACTCCATCTATAGCCTCTAGTATAGTAAGGGGGACTTCAATGAAGATATCTTTACCTTCTCTTTTAAATAATTTATGTTCTTTGACGGTGAAATTTATATAAATATCTCCATTTACTCCGCCATTTGAACCAGCTCCACCTCTTCCGCTCATTCTCATTTGATCGCCCTGCTCGATTCCTTTTGGAACTTTTAAGGTTAAGCTCTTTTTAGTTTTAACTGTTTTTCTACCTTTACATGTATCACATGTCTTTTTAAATGTATAACCTGATCCAGAGCAGTATGGACATATTGATTCTGTTTGCATAACTCCAAGAATAGTTCTTTGCTCTCTTATGATTCTACCCCTGCCATTACAGTGGGTGCATGTTTCTTTATCATGACCACCTTCTCCGTGACATGTAGTGCAGTTTTCATCTATTGTTACATCAAATTTTTTATCAGTACCAAAAACAGCTTCTTCGAATGATAAATTGATCGTTACTAAGTAATCATCACCTCTTTGAGCTCTTTTAGCAGATGATCTTTGACTAAATCCACCACCCATAAACTGCTCAAAAATAGATCCTAAGTCAAAGTCACTAAAATCAAAGCCACTAAAACCTGAACCTTGATTTCCATTAAATGATTGAGAACCAAATTGATCATATTGTCTTCTTTTAGCTTCATCACTTAAAACCGAGTACGCCTCACCAATTTCTTTGAATTTTTCTTCTGCTCCTGCTTCTTTATTTATATCTGGATGATATTCTTTTGCTTTTTTTCTAAAAGCACTTTTTATTTCATCTTGACTAGCAGTTTTTGAAACTCCAAGTGTTTTATAATAATCTTTTTCTTTCATTAGCTCTCCTTACTAATTTTGATAAACTGGTCAATTAAGTTATCAAAATAATTTATTGCATCATTTATTACTTCTTCTTTGGTTAAGTCAACACCCATTTTTTTAAGTAAATTCTCTGGATAATCAGTGCTTCCACTTTTTAAGAAGTTTAAGTAATTATTAAGCATTTTTTTATCATTGTTTAATATTTTATTTGCTATATAAATAGCACTTATTATTCCCGTTGCATATTTATATAAGTAATATGGTCTAAAGTAATGAGTTCTTCTACTCCACATTATTGATACATTATCATTTAAGTTAACTGAATCATTATAATATGTTTTTCTTATTTTGTATATCATTTTAGATAAATCATCTGGAGTAAACTCTTCTTTACTTTCATATATTTGATGTTCAAGTTCACCTTCTAAAAGAGCATCAAATAAATTGTTTTGAATAGTACTCATTATATTATGAAGTGCACTTAATTTTAAATTTTTATCTTCACTTGTTTTTACTATATAGTTAGAAAATAATATTTCATTTGTTAATGATGCTACTTCTGCTGTGAATAGATCAGTATCTGATTCATGATAATGATTATCTTTACTTAAATAAAAGTGAGCAGCATGACCTAGTTCATGAGCAAGTGTGCTTATGTCATTAAATTCACCTAAATAATTAGCCATTACAAGCGGGGTATCTCCGTAGTTTGATGTTGCATATATTGATGATGTTTTTCCTTTATAAACACCAAAGTCTATCCATCTATCATCAAATGCTTTTTTTATGATACTTATATATTCATCACCAAGTATACTTAGTGATGATAAGAGAATTTCTTTTGCTTCCTTTATTTCAAATTTTTTATTTAAAGTTATTAAGTTAGTATCTTTATCATAGTACTCTAGTTTATCTAGTTTTAAATAATCTTTTATCATATTAAAGTATTTTTGATATACATTTAACCTTTTATTAGTTACTTTGTATACATTTGTATATATTTCTTTACTTAAATTTGAGCTAAATAAATCCATATCTAAAACTGAATTAAAATTATATATTTCAGCTAGTTCTTTTCTTAATTTCATAGTTGATAATAAGTTAAGACCATATATTGTTTCATATTTTTTTAATTCTTTTGTTAAGTTATAAAAAGCACTCTTTCTTATTTCTCGATCAGGAGATGTTATTAAGTTTCTATAATTACTATTTAAAAGCTCTATTTCTTTTACTTTATCAAATTTAATTACTGAGTTTGTTAGAATGTTACTTATATTTTCATTTATGCTTAATGTACTTGTTAGTTTAGATACTATGATTTCTTCTCTTTCACTTAAATGATGTTTTTTACTTCTTTTTAAATTACTTAATGCAAATTTATATTTATTAGTGCTATTTATTAATTCATCTATATCTTTATATTTTAATATCTCAGGAATTATATATGCTGCTTTTTCACTAAATATATTATATAAGTTAATTGCTTGACTGATCATTAAGTTATATTTATTATTCTCTAAATCCTCATCATGTTTTGAGTGAGCATATACATATAATTTTTCTATTTTAATGATTAGATCACTTTCAAGATCTAATACTTCTTCAATATTTTTATCATTTATTTTATTTTTATATTTTGTTATTTCATCAAGTAAAGAAGAGACTTTATTTAAGTCATCTTTCCACGCTTTATCATTTTTATATCTGGTTTTTAAATCCCAGGTATATTTTTTCTCTATTTCTTCTCTATTTTGGTATGTCATGATATCTCCTTTTGAAAAAAGTTCTATTTCTAGAACTTTATTTTTCTTCTACAAATTCAGCTTCGACAGGTTCTTCTTCTTTTACTTCTTCCGCAGCTTTAGCTGCTTCTTCGTATACTTTTGTTGCAAGAGCCATTGCTTTTTCATTTAAGGTTTCTAATGCTTTTTTAATATCTTCGATATTATCTTCTTTTAATGCATTTTTTAATTCTTCTATTTTTTCTTCGGCTTCTTTTTTATCTTCTTCAGATACTTTTTCACCTAAGTCTTTTAAAGCTTTTTCAGTTTGGAAAATTGCTGCATCTGCTTCGTTAGTTACATCTGCTTTTTCTTTTCTTTTTAAGTCTTCTTCTTTATTAGCTTCGGCTTCTTTCATCATTTTATCAATTTCTTCATCTGTTAAGTTAGTATTTGCTGTTATTGTTATTGATTGTTCTTTATTTGTTCCTAAGTCTTTTGCTTTAACATTAACAATACCATTAGCATCTATATCAAATGTAACTTCGATTTGTGGTACTCCTCTTGGAGCGGCAGGAATTCCTGTTAATTGGAATCTTCCTAATG
>CAZGWM010000016.1:0-13458 GCA_964529195.1 uncultured Muribaculaceae bacterium
ATGAAAATCAAATACTTCAAGTGGTTCAATTAATCTTACCCTGTCAGTATCTTTAAATATTTTATTTGCTGTTTCTCTTACCTTTGGATTTAAATGGATAGGGTAAATTACTTTTACATCTTTAAATTCATCAACTATTTTTTTTATTGCTTTGAAGATTCTTTCCATAGGCTCGCCTAAATTTTCACGTCTATGAGCAGTTAGTAAGATTAATCTTGAATCACTTGCCCATTTTATATCTGGATGATTATAGTCTTCTTCAATTGTTGTTCCCATTGCATCTACAACAGTATTACCAGTTATATATATTTTATCTTCAGAAATATTTTCTTTTAGCAAATTATTTTTACTTAACTCCGTTGGTGAGAAGTACATATCAGCAAGCGCTGTTACCATAACTCTATTTGCTTCTTCTGGGTATGGAGAGTACTTATTGTAAGTTCTTAATCCAGCCTCAACATGTCCAACATCTACTTGATTATAAAAAGCTGCTAAAGCTCCTGAAAAGGTTGTTGTAGTATCGCCATGGACAAGAACAATATCCGGCATTACTTTTTTAATAACTTCTTCTAAACCGTTTAATGCTCTTGTTGTAACATCAGCAAGAGTTTGGCCCTCTTTCATTATATTTAAATCATAATCAGGTTTTATTTTAAATGTTTCTAAAACTTGATCTAGCATTTCTCTATGCTGAGCGGTAACGCATACAATACTTTCTATTTCCTCTCTTGCTTCAAGCTCTTTTACAAGTGGTGCCATTTTTATTGCCTCTGGTCTAGTTCCAAAAATACTCATAACTTTAATCTTTTTCATTTTTTACTCCTTTTTCATTTATACTTTCAATAAAAGTATACCATTTATATTTTATCTTTTCAGTTGTATAACATTCAGCTGTCATCATCGCTTCTTTTTGATAATTTTTTTGCTCTTTGAAAAATTTATCTATTTCTTTAGCCATTTTTGATTTATCTCTATTTTTAATTAAGATTCCATTTTTATTATTTATTATTTCTTTAGCTCCTAAGGCTGAATCAAAAGCAATGCATGGCGTTTGATAACTCATTGCCTCTAATAGAACTAATCCAAAAGATTCTTCAAATGAAGTCATTATAAATAGTGATGCTTTTTTATATTCTTCTTTTAGTTTATTTCCTGATAAATACCCAGTTAATTTTATATTTAATTTTTCTTTTTTAATAATATCTTCAAGTTCTTTTTTTAAAGAACCATCACCAACTATCGTTAGTGATACTTCTTTTGTTTTTATTAACTTAAATACATCAACTAGATCAAAGACGCCTTTTACTGGCTCTAGTCTTCCTACAAATAATAATTGATTGTTTTCTTTTTTATTATATTTTTTTACTGTAAAATTAGTTGCTTGTGGTATATAAATTACTTTTGCATTAAATTTATCTTCATAATCTATAGATAAATATTTACTTGCTGGTATTAGATAATCTATCTTCGTTAAAGATTTTTTTAATCTTTTAATATATTTTTTACTATTATTATGATGAACATGTTCTTCGGCAATTTTAACTTGTTTTTTATCTCCATATTCATTTAACAACTCAGTAAATTCGATTCTTGTTGATATTAATATTTTTGAATCTGAATTAATTATATAATTTATAATTAACGTCTTTTTGTTATAAAGTATATATAGTGATTTAATTCCTTCTTTTAAAGTTTTTAAAAGTTTAAAACTTTTAAAAGCTTCTAAGAATTCTTTTTTATTTGGATATAAATTTGATAAATAGATTATTTTTACATTATTATTTATTTTATAATTTACTTCTTCTTTTAGTTTATAAAGAACAATTATTTCCACATCGTATTTTAAAGAAAGCATATTTGCTTGGTTTATAATTGAAGTTTCAATTCCGCCGTATCCAAGATGTAATGATAATATTGATATTTTTTCTTTTAATTGTTTTTCTTTAAATATTTTAAATTCATTTAATAAAAGCAAGAAATAAAATATTATATATATAGATACAGATGGAGCAGCATATGTATGTCCTGATAATGTGGAGATTCCAAATGCTAAAGCCAATATAAGTGTTAAATAAACACTATTTAAAGTTATTTTTTTCTTTGTTTTAATAATTAATATTAATGATATTAGATAAGGACTAAACATAACAATCAATCCAACTAAACCGATATGAAAGTAAGCATCTAATATATCTATTTCTATTAGTTTATCTATATTATTATCATTTATTTTTTCAGTATTAGAATAACCAATTCCAAATAGTTTTTTATAAGTATTAGTATTATCTTTATATATATTTAAAGTATTTGCTAAATATATATCTCTACCACTTAAGAATTTTTTTAATATTTTAGTTGTCTGGTTTTTTTCATAAAACTTATTCATATCATTCATAATAGTATTAACTTTTTCAGCTTTAGACTTTTCAATTACTATTGTCTGAACTGGCTTGGGTTTTAATTCTTTTATAATATCTTTTGTATTATATGTAACATATGAATAAGGTATAAATAAGATGCATATAATAGTAATTATAATACTCGTAATTGTTTCTTTTGATATTCTAGTTTTTATTAAAAAATACAACACATTAATAATATTAACTATTAAAAGTCCCCATAGTGATACTTTAGTTCCAATTGTAAATAGTGCAACAATTGAAAATGGTATTAACAGAATTTTAAAGTGATTTTCTATGCTTAAAAATATAAAGGGATATAATAATACCATTATATTCGATATTTCATTACCAGCAAAAAACCATCCAACATATCCTTTATAATCAGTTGGATATGTTGAGATAGCGGTTTTAGTAATAAATGGAACTATTAAAAGTAATGTCATTAAAAACAAATTAATCCACATTATTTTATTTATCTCTGACTTGTTAAAACTTATATCATCATATAAACAAAGAAGTCCAGTAAATATTACAGGAAAGTAAATAACTTTATATAAATAAGTAAATTCAGTTATTATATAATTTAATGAAAGTAATTCTGGTTTTAAAATAAAATAAATCAGTACAAAAAAAACAGTAAACAAATTTATAAATAAACTTATTTTTCTGTATTTAGATTTAGATAATATTACATATATAAACATAAGCATCATAAAGATACCTTTTACAATAACTCCAGGAGTTACTGGCATATTAAAAGATCTGGTTATAATTGATGTTATAACATCTAATATTGGTAAAAATATAAAAAATATATTTAAATGTTTTCTTTTCATATGTATCTATTTAATTATAACTTAATCAGTATTAAAAAGATAGTTTTCCCATTATTACTTTTACTTATATTTGTAAAATATGTTATACTTATCATGATTAAATGAAAGGATTTAATATGAGGAAAAAAAATTCATTAAAAAATTTGTTATCTAGTTTAATCCCTTTTTTTATACTAACTATTTTAGGATTTTTAAGAGTAAATGTTTTTATAAATTATTTAGGAATTGAAATATTTTCGCTTAATCAGTTATTCTTTCAAATATTTGCTTATTTATCTCTTGCTGAAGGTGGAATTGGTGCTTTAGTAAATCAGCAATATTATAAACTTTTAGCAGAAAATAAATTTAAAGAAATAAACGAATTATTTTCATCTTCAAAAAAATTATTTAAACAAATAAGTTTATTTATATTTATAGGAGGTTTTTTATTTTCTTTCTTTTTAAATTATTTTACAAACAATAATTTATCACTTATATATATGCAAGTAGTATTTGTGATATTTATCTTTAGAGCTATCTTAGAATATGTTTATTATCCACCAAGAATAATAATGCAAGCTGATCAAAAAAGTTATAAAGTTAATATTATATATAATATATATCGTATCTTTGAAATATTAATTGAGATAAGTGCATTATATCTTGGAGGCAATTATTTATTAATATTAATCTTATCAATTATTATTAGACTTATAATGTATAATCATATTAACAAAGGTATATATAAAGATTATCCCTGGCTAAATAAAAACATAAAAAACAGTAACATTAAAATAAAAGGTATAAAAGATATGATGGCAATTAAACTTGCTGGAGTTGCTTATGAAAATACAGATATAATTTTAATATCAAGTTTCTTAAAACCAATAGATGTTACTATTTATGTTTCTTATAATTATATAACTAAATTTTTAAATGACTTTGCCTACATGATATACAGTTCAGTGGTAGCTGGATTTGGAAATGTTTTAAACAAAGAAAACAAAGATTACAGTAAAAATATATTTGAAGAAATAAACATAATGTTTTTAACTTTAGCTGTTATATTTTCTACTATTACAGTTATATCTATTAATAAGTTTATTGCTCTTTGGGTAGGAAATGATTTAGTTGTAAGTAATATTACTCTTTTTGGATTTATTTTACTATTATTTTATAATATAACTAAAAAGCCTTTTTTAATTCATAGAGATACATCAGGTTTTTTTAAAGAAACTTCAAAAGTAAATATAATAGAAGCAGTTTTAAATATTTTATTTAGTATTTTATTAATAAATAAACTTGGTATATCTGGAGTTTTATTTGGAAGCATATTATCAAGTTTAATAACTAATTTTTGGTTTTTGCCTAAAATCACTTATAAAGGATATAATCTTAAACCAACTAAATATTATTTTAAATTTTTATTCCATTTATTAATAACGTTTGTAGTATCTATTTTAGGAATGAAACTATTTTCTTTATTTAAAATAAACAGTTTTATAACTTGGGGATTATATACATTAGTTATAGCAGTTTTTATTATAATTATTGTATTTATAATTGAGTATTTATTAAATAAAGATTTTAAATCTTTATTTAATAAAATTAAAGACGTATTGTTTAGGAGATCAAAATGAAAAAAATATTACTTGATAAATATTTTAATAAAATATTATTTGTTTTTTTACTAATGCAATCTGTTATTGATTTACACTTTTTAGCATCATATGATTCAATATCAATTTTTTCTTTTAGTATCCCCACTTTATTTAGATTACTGGGTGTTTTTATTATTGGTATATTCATATTATTTAATAAAAAAACAAAAGAGAATCTAAAATATATATCTATATATGTAGTTTTAGTTATATTTTATTTTATATTGCACCATTTATATTCATTAAACTTCACCTCTTTAGTTCCTGGCAATTTTTCTTATAGTATTAAAGAGGAATTATTTTATATAATTAGACTTATAATTCCTATATTCTTTATATTTGTTTCATATATATCTAATACTGAAGAGAAAAACTTTGAAAAGCTAATATTTACCATTATTTTATTTATTAGTGGATCTATTGTTATAAGTAATTTACTAAAAATAGGAACTACTAGTTACGCAGGTGAGGTAATTAATGGAAATATAATAGACTGGTTTAAACTTGAATATTATGATATGCATCAGTACGCTACTAAAGGATGGTTTGCTAATGCTAATGCTATATCTGCTTTTCTTAATTTACTATTACCAATATCATTTTATTTTTTAATTATCAAAAATAATAAAAAATGGTTTTTATTAACTTTTGTTCAAATGTTATCAATGCTAATTATTGGAACTAAAGTAGGTGCTTGGGGATTTATAATGATTAACATGCTTTTTATTATCATTTATTTGTTTTTTTCTTTAATAAAAAAAGATACTGGATTTAACTTAACAATTTTACTCAAATTATTACTTCTTGCTTCAATTTTTGTCTTTATTTATCCAAATTCTCCTTCCAAGCAAAGATTTGAATTTGAACAAAGTCGTTTTTCTTATGCAGATGAAAAGGAAATTATAAAACTAAAAAGATTCAACAGTGAGCTAGAGACTATTCCAGAAGAAGAAATTGAAAACTTTAAAAAAAGTTTTATTAAAAATGAATTTGTCTTTTACTCAATTAATCCGAATTTTATCGAAAATTCATATCCATATTATCATGATCCTGATTTTTGGCTTTTAATTTTTTCACAGCCTTATGCATCAAGATTAAATTATAGGTTTTTAGAGGAAAGTATGATAAACAGAATTAAAGAAATTGATAACCGAAGTAGTAATGATTTATTTGGTTTAACATATTCAAGAGCATCTAAAGTATTTACCTTAGAAAAAGATTTTGTTTTTCAAAACTATACTTTAGGATACATTGGACTTACTTTATTTGTTTTAATTTATATTATTCTTATCATTTATATTAGTATATGGATTATATTTGTAGATAGAAATAAATTTACTTTTAAAAATATTACTTTTATAGTAAGTATTGGTATATGTTTTGGAGCTGCTTATATGTCTGGGAATATTGTTGATAACTTAATGGTTATGATCATTGTAGGATTTATAATTGGACTTCTTTTAAAAGATATAAAAAACAACGACTAAATTAACTTTAGTCGTTTATTATTTTTCTATACAAACCAGCTTTTTTTTGTGTTGTTAGTCTTAGTTTTAAAAATTTTACTATTTTTACTTTAAGCCCTTTATTTTTATTTAGCCAGGTTCCTGTAAAAACATGGATACAAACTGATTCTTTTGATGGATTGCATAATATATAATCAGGATATACTCTTATTCCTTCTTTTAATAATTGTTTTTTATTTCCTAATTTACATCCATATTTTTTGATTAATATATCAGATACAGAAATTGTATTATTATCTGTAAAATTAAATGAATAATGATCAAGTGAATCATAATAATTAAGAATATCTTTAACTAAAGGATGTTCTTTTTCAGTACCAAATGCCGCAGTAAAGGGGTGATTATAATTTTCATACCCAACAAACGCTCGGTCATTTAAAAACTCATCAAAGCTCTTTAAAACAATGTTATCAGTATCAAGGTATATTCCACCTTCTTTATATAAAGCATGCATTCTTATGTAATCACTAACAAATGCCCATTTTTTATTTTTATAAGCTTCTTTTACAAAGGGATGGGAATCTATATCAAAATTAGATTCATCCCACCTGATTATTTTATAATCAGGTAGATGTTTACTCCAGGTGTTAATGCATCTTTGTAAATCTTTTGGGATAGGATTATTTCCAACCCAAACATAATGAATTTTTTTTGGTATCATTTAATCTCCTTTTTTAATAGTAACTTCTTTATTAATACATAAAAATTTTAATATTATTTCAATATCTTTTATATTTTTCTCCGGAACAATTATAGTTTTAAATCCCTTTTTCATTTCATTTAATAAATTAATATAAAATTCATCTAAATTTTTATCTAACATTTTTTTATTAAAAGTTCTCATATCTTTTCCATAATATATTTCTTTAGGAAGTGTATCTATTTTTATTTTTCGATTGTTTTTGTTTTTGTAAAATAAGTAAACCGAATTAAAATAATCATACTCTTCATAATTTTTTATTCTTTTTTTTATTATAAACTGAATTACTTTATCTTTATTAATAGTTTCTTTATTAAAATAAATAGGTGAATATATTTTAAGAAGTTTAAATTTATTAAATAACCTAAAAATATAAAACTGTAGTTTATAATTTGGAATATAATAATATTCCATTAAGTTAATAGCTGTTCTTAGTTCACCATTTAATACATTTAAGTTTCCAAGTTCTGAATTAATATAATTACCTTCAAAAATTCTATATCTAATTAATGGAAATTTTACTTTATGGATATTATTCATATATGGTTTTTTATTATAAGATATCCAAAATGGCATATTCCATGTCAAATAATTATTACTAAATTCTTTTTCAAAAAAATCTCTTTTCATAAAGGTAGTATCAGTATATAAATTTCTTCCAAGCCATAATAACTGAAGAGGAAGAATACTTTTTTTTATTTTATATTTGTTAACTAGTTGCATATTAATTAATTTTTCTTCTTCATTCATTATTTCTAAATCAGATATAATTCCATCTACAAAATTATTATCTAAATATTTTATGCTTTTTTCTAAAGTGGTTTTATTTGCTAAAACATCATCTGAGTGAAGTATTAAAACATAGTTTCCAGTAATGTAGTTTTTACCATTTAAAATAGCATTTAACTGATCTTTATTTGTTTGTTTAATTATTTTTATTTGTTTGTTAGCACTATATTTTTTTAATATTTTTTCAGTATTATCAGTTGAACCATCATTTACTATTACTAATTCCCAATTTTTATTTGTTTGATTTATGACAGAGTTTATTGAAGTTTCAATTGTATCAGCATCATTATAAGTTGGCATTATAATACTTACTTTACTTTTTTTCATTTAATCCTTCTTTTTCTTTAAAGTAGTTTTTAAAAAGAATATATTTTGTTTTATAAATCTTTTTATTCTTTTGGGATCAGTAATTACTCTATAAAACCATTCCAAATTTAATTTTATAAATATTTTAGGAGCTCTTTTTTTAAGTCCGGATAACACATCAAATGTTCCACCAACTCCCATGAAAACTCCTTTATCAAATTTATTTAAATGTTTATATATTATTTTTTCTTGATGAGGAATTCCTAGTGCTACTAAACATAAATCTGGTTTTAGCTTAGCTATTTCTTCAAATACTTCATCTCTATCATGGTCATATCCATTTTTATATCCTAAGATATTTATATTGGGATATTTTTCTTTTATTTTTTCTACTAAAGTTTTTATTACTTCTTCTTTAGCACCAAACAAATAAATACTTTTATTTAAAGTATTACATTCATTAATTAGGTGCTCTGCCATTTCAACACCTGGAATTCTTTCAGTTATATTTTTATTATATCTTTTAGACATTTTAACTAAGCTTATACCATCTGCTATAAGATCTGTTTGCTTATCTAGTATTATTTTTTTAAATTCTTTATCATTTGAAGCAATAACAAATGTTTCAGAGTTAGCTGTTATAACTAATTTTTTTGTATTTGATTTTAAATAATTAGTTAAATTATCTTTATACTCAGTATATGAAACACTTAATATTTTACTAAAAAGATCATCCATTATTAATCCCTACTATTCTTTTTATCTTTTCTTAAATATTATTTCTGTTTTAAATATTAGCAGTAGTAATGATACCATTAATAGTAAGTATAATCCTATTGCTAGTTTATTATTACCAAGTAGGTAAAAGATTGATATGCTTGAACATAATATACTTATACCATACATTGTTAGTACTGTTTTTTTAGTGCATTTATTTAATTTTAATAACTGATGATGAAAGTGTTCTTTATCAGCTACTCCCATCTTTTCTCCTTTTAGTAATCTTCTTATTATTGCAAAGAGTGTATCTATAATTGGAATAAATAAGATTAATAAAGGTATGAATAGTGATGTAAATGTTGCAGCTTTATATCCTAAAAGAGCTATGATCGATATTGTATATCCTAAAAATAAACTTCCTGAGTCTCCCATAAAAATAGATGCTGGATTAAAGTTATATACTAAAAAGCCAAGTGTTGATCCTAGCATTACTAATGTTAAGATTATATCTACTCCAATAGCTTTATTAAATAAAATTGCTATTACTGCTATAGTTATATAGTAGATTGATGAAATACCTGCTGCTAGGCCATCTAAACCATCTATTAAGTTAATTGCATTTGATATTGCTACTATGAATATTATTGCTACTGGATAGCCAAAATTTCCAAAGTTAATGTTTATACCAAAAGCTCCCATTTCTGGTAAATATATGTTTCCATATAATACTACTATTGAAGCAGAGGCTATTTGAGCTATTAATTTATATTTGGCTGATATTGGTTTTATATCATCAAATATACCAAGGAGGACAATAATAAATCCACCTATTAATATTCCCATCATTTGTTTTGTTATTTCTCCAAATAACATAACTCCAATTAAGAAAGATAAAAATATAGCAAGCCCGCCCATTCTAGGCATTGGCTTGGTGTGAACTTTTCTTCCTCCAGGTATATCTATTGCACCAACATGCTTAGATAATACTTTCATAAGTGGAACTAATACTAAACTTGATATAAAAGTTACAAGTACAATTACATATATATTTATATCATCCAGATTAAAATGCACGTTATCACATCCTTGTATTTATTATACACTATATAAATAAATTAAAAAACTGTATTTAGTATTTTATATTAACTAAATACAGTCCACATGCTGGCATAGTTGGATAGTTATAAATATTTTCTCCCATATCTAGCATTTCTTTTATAGATATAGGTTTTATTTTTTCTTCACCAACAAAAACTAAAGCCCCAATTATATTTCTTATCATATGATTGTAAAAGGTTTCACCTTTTACAGTTATAGTTAATATTTTTTTTTGTTTTTTTATTTTTATTTTACATATTTTAGTATCATAGTTATTTCTTTTACCAGTTACATATCCTTTAAATGAAGTTTGTTTTACTAAATATTTAGCGGCTCTTTTCATTTTGTTTACTTTTAATTTTTTATTATAATTTAAAAGATAATCATCTTTTAAAGGATCATACTCTCCCATATTAATTATATATTTATAAGTCTTTAATTTAGCATCAAACCTAGAGTGAAATGATCTTTCAACTTTAATTATTTCAAGTGCAAATATATAATCATCAAGTGAGTTATTTAGGGCATTTTTTAATCTATCTTCTGGGATATTATTTTTTAAACTAAAGTGAACTACTTGATGTAAAGCATGAGCTCCTTTGTCAGTTCTTCCAGCTCCCTTTACAAATACATTACTGTTATCTATTTTAGATAATTTTTTCTCTAGTTCTCCTTGAACTGTTTTTTCTTTCTTTAGTTTTTGAAATCCACAAAATTTACTTCCATCATATTTTATTATTGCTTTATATTTCGTCAAGTTATTCTCCTATATATGTCTTTTAGTAATTCTTTTCTATCTAAAGTATATGTTAATTTAGCTCCTTTTTCATTTGCACATTTGATAAAAGAAGTTATATCTGTATCTGGAAGATATCCTTTATTTATACCACTAATTAAATATCCTTGATATCTAATTATTTTATTATTTATTACGATTACTTTATTTGTTATTTTATTTATAAAGGTTATATCTTTTGATACTAAAACAAACTTTATATTTTTAGATAAAGTTATATTTTTTATATAATGCCAAAGAGCATTTTGAAGTTTAGGCGCTATACCTTTTTCAATGTTATTTAATACTATTAACTCTGGATTTAAATCTGTTGCTTTTATAAGCATAACAAATTTAAATTCAGTTAATGATAAGTCTTTTACTTTTTTATTTAAAACCTCATCACTTAGTTTTAATTCTTTTAATAAATATTTACTTTTAATAAAATATTTTACTTTCATATTTTTAAAGTATTTTATTTCTTCATCATTATTTATTATTGTTTTTAAATCTTTTTCTTCAGAGTATAAGGCAGTTATATTTTTATTTTTAAAGTAATCATTATTTACTTTTTTAACTATTTTTATTTCCATAAATCCTCCACAAGTTTACCTTCATTATAATATGTTTTATTTAAAACATCATAGTAGTTTAATCCTTTTGATAAATTAACGATAAAGGGAAGATCAAAGGAAAGCTCTAGTAATTTTTTTTCATCTTCAAGTAATACTTTACTTGGAATAAATGTTTCTTTTTTATATTTATTTATTATGATAGTTTTATCAAATAAAAGTAAGTCTTCTGGATCATATGTTACATTTAATAAAGTTATGTTTTCTTTTTTAGAATATTTTATTATTTTTAGTTTATCTTCTTTATTTAGATATGAAAAAAGAGTATCTATTCCCATAAGTTTTGGTTTAAATATTAAGTAAGATAATATTTTTATTAAAGCTTTTTCATTTTGATTTAAGTATTCTATTTTTGATTCAATTATTTCATCTAAGTTAAAATATTTGATAAAGTAATCTAAATTCTGATATGCTTCTTTAGTATTTATATTTACTTCTTTTTGATAATAAATTAATTCTTCTTTAACATACTCTTTCATGAATTTAAATTCATGAAAGATGCAGGCTATATTTTTCTTTTTAAATTCAAGTGGGTATTCTTTTATATTTTTATTATCAATTAAAATATCACTTTCTTTTAAGTTTATTATCATTTTTAAAAGTGTTGTTTTTCCGCTTCCAGGAATCCCAATTATATTTATTAAATCAGGCATCATTATTTTTAAGTTATAGTTTTTAATATTAATTGTTTTCATTATATCCCCCACTTTAATATTATCAAATATAATTTGATAAATAAAGAGTTTGATAAAAAAAGACTTGAACTTTTATTTACTTAAATGTTCAAGTGCTTTTTGTAATTGATTGTCATTTTCTTTTGTTTGATTTGTTTTATAATCTTCACTTAATTTAACTTCTATATCAGGTTTTATTCCTATTTTATCTATTCCTTTACCATTTGGCATTAACCATTCAGCAGATGTATATTTTATCATTGATCCATCAGTTAAGTTAGATGTTTGCTGGACTTTTCCTTTTCCATATGTTGTCTCACCAATCATAGTAGCTGATATATTATGTTTAAGTGCTCCAGCTAGTATTTCAGATGCTGATGCACTTGCATTATTTATAAGTACTACTACTGGGTATGTTCTATTTTCTTCTGTTTTATCTTTATATGAAGTTGTTTTGATTTTTGTTTTTAATGAGTATATTACTGAGCCTTCTTTTAAGAATAATTCAGATATACTTGTAGCTTCACTTAAATAACCACCAGTATTATTTCTTAAGTCTATAATTAAACTATCAATACCTTCTTTTTCTAATTTTAAAAGTTCTTCTTTAAACTGAACTCCTGCAGTTGATGTGAATTTTTCAAGACCAAGAAAGCCAATTCTTTTATTACTTCGAAAAAAGATTTCTGAATATGTTATTGGGATATTAACATCTGTTAACTCTAATTTAAATTCATGTTCTATATTATTTCTTATTGCTTTAATTACTACTTTTCCATCTTGACTTGATTTTATTAAATTAACAGCATCACTTGATTTTAATCCTTCAAGTGATTTTCCATTTATATATGTTAGTTTATCACCTTGTTTTAACCCAGCTTTAAAAGCTGGTGTATCATCAAAGACACTTACGATTATAATTGATGATTCTTCATCTTCTTGAGATATTTCTACACCAATACCATTATATTTACCATTTAATGAATCAAGTAACATATCTTTATTTGTTTCATTTAAATATGTTGTATAAGGGTCTTCTAAGTAATTAGTCATTCCTGATATAGCTGAGTCAATTAATCCTTTAGTATCAATATCTCCGTAGTAATTATCTATAATAGAGTTATATGCATCTAAAAATAAGTTTACATTATCATCATTTGATTTAATATAAACATTTTTATCCATAAAAGTATTATATATTAAGTATCCTGTAGCAAGGCTCATCACTACTGATCCGACAAACGCTACTAAAAGAACTTCCCATAATTTAAACATAGGTTTTTTATTTTTCATCTTATCATCTCATTTTTATCTTATCATATTTAAAGTAATTAAAAAAGAGATTATTTTAGTTAATCTC
>CAZGWM010000017.1:0-12656 GCA_964529195.1 uncultured Muribaculaceae bacterium
ACTAAAACATTAGAAACTCCAATTGAAGAAATAGAATTTACAGTAAGAGCATATAACTGTTTAAAAAGAGCAGAAATAAATACTGTTCAAGACCTAATTGATAAAACAGAATCTGAAGTAGCTAAAATTCGTAATCTAGGAAAAAAATCATTAAAAGAAGTAATGGATAAAGTAGAAGAAATGGGACTAAAGTTCCGTGATTAGAAAGGCGAAATAAATTATGTTATATAGAAAACTAGGCAGAGAAACTCGTATTAGAAGAAGCATTTTAGCTGGACTTACTAAAGATGTAATTAACTACGGATATGTAGTAACAACTGAAGCTCGCGCAAAAGAAGTTAGAAAATTCGTAGATAAAATGATTACATACGGAAAAGAAGGATCTTTAGTATCTCGTAGAAAAGCACTTGCATTTCTTCATAACGATAAAGCTGTAGTAAGCAAAGTATTTAATGAATTAGCACCAAAATATATAAATAGACCAGGTGGCTATACAAGAATAATTAAATTAAAAGAACGTAGAGGCGATGATGCCTTAGAAGTAAGACTTGAATTAGTATAATCAAGTCTTTTTTTTATAAAAAAAAACCAGCATCGCCGGTTTATAAATCAAGTATACTCTCAAGAGCAAGAGTAATCATACTATTTAAAGTAAGCTCGCGCTCCTTGCTAGTTAAATCAACATCATCCTCAAACTTACTATCACTAATAGATACCATGCACGCTGCCTCTTTACCTAAAAGATCAGCTATATGAAAAAGACCAAAAGCCTCCATCTCACTAGCAATAGGTTTAATATTATCATCAATATTATTTTTTAAATGATCAATATTATGATAAACATCAAACACCTCTGAAGTGTAAATAGTTCCAAACTTTAAATCAGTATTTAAAGCTTTTGCCTTATTTAAAATAATATTATTTAAATAACTTGAACCACTAATTAAACTTTCTTTTCTACCTTTAACTGCTAAATCAAAATTAGAATGAGAAAAAGCATTATTACCTAAAACAATATCACGAACAGTAACTAAAGGCGAAAAAGCACCAGCAGTACCAATTCTAATAATATTATTAACTCCATAAAACTTATAAAGTTCATAAGCATAAATACCAACAGAAGGAATCCCCATACCACTTCCTATAACTGATACTTTCCTTCCCTTATAATAACCCGTGTATCCAAGCATATTTCTAACGCTGTTAATAAGTGTAACATTATCAAGAAAATTATCAGCGATATACTTTGCTCTAAGCGGGTCACCTGGAAGTAAAACATCAGGTGCAAAACTATTTTCTAAAGCCACTATGTGTACTGGCTCCATATTATCAACTCCTATAATAATTATAACAAAAATATGCTACAATAAACATATTAAAAGAAAAGAGGAAACATGAAATACAAACTTAAAAGTGGTAATCTTTATACAATTAGTTCAAAAAAATATAAAACTAGTAAACTTGCAATCATCTTTAAAAGTAAACTAGATGAAACAACTCTTCCAACAAGAAACTTAATATTTGAATCATTTGAAAAAGGAAATAAAACTTATAACACTGAAAGAAAATTCTTTCTAAAATTAGAAGAACTATACGATTTATCATTTCGAGTAAGAACAAGTAAAATAGGAATGACAGTTTTATCATATGTATACATTGAATTTATAAATCCTAAATATGCTGATGATAATATGTTAGAAGATATAATCAAATTTACATTTGATGTAATAATAAATCCAAATATAACAGAAGATGAAAGAATATTAACTAAAGAAAAAAATATAAAACTAGAAGAACTAAAAACAATAAAAGACTTTCAAAGCTCATATTTAACAAATCAAATATTAACAAACTTAAATGAAAGAAGTAAGTCTTCAATCTTAAATGTAACTGGAAGTATATCTGATATTGAAAACATATCAATGGATAAAGTAAATAAAGTATACAATCAAATAATAAATGAAGATGAAATAACTATGTTTGCTTTAGGTGATTTAAATATGGATTATTTACATGAACTATTAAATAAACATAATCCATTTAAAGAAATAAAAAAAATAAAAACAAATCCATCTTATGAACTTAAAAATAATAAATTAAAAGTCACTAAAGAAAAATACCCATCATCACAAACACTAATTGGAATGTTATATAAAATAAAAGATTTAACAGACTACGAAAGAAAATATGTCGCAAATGTATATAATAATATATTTGGTGAAGGAAGCTTAAATACAAAATTATATAAAAATATAAGAAAAGATAAATCACTTTGTTACTACATAGATTCTGAGTACATACCACAAAATGGTTTAATCTTAATAACAACCGCAGTAGATCCTAAAAATGAAGACTTAGTAATAAATGAAATAAAAAACACCATTAAAGAAATGGGAAATAAGATTGAAGATGAAGAATTAAAAAGAGCTATAAAATCAATAGATACTGATATTGAAGATGAACTAGATAGTAACTTAGCACCTCTTTTTAATATGATATTTGAAAAAACAATAAACAAAGATCCTAATAAAAAAAGAAAAGAAACAAACTTAAAAGTAACTAAAGAAGAAATATATAACTTAAATAAAAAAATATCATTACTTGAAGTATACTCACTAGTAGGAGACTCAGATGAAAATAGATAAAATTAAAAATACAGATGAATTATTATACACTAAAACGCTTGATAATGGACTGAAAATATTTATAATACCAAATAATAATATAAAGAAATTTTATATAACATTAACAACAAAATTTGGAGGTAAACATAATAAATATATAAAAGAAGGAAAAAAGGTGAATCTTCCAAAAGGAACAGCGCACTTTTTAGAGCATTTAATGTTTGATATGCCTAATGATGAAAATATATTTGCTAAATTAGAAGAACTTGGATTAAAAACCAATGCATATACTTCTCTTGAAAAAACAACCTATGAAGTATATGGATCAAAAGAGATAAAAAAAGGCCTTAAACACCTTTTAAACTATGTATATACACCTTATTTTACTGATAAGTTATTCAAAGAAGAAAAAGGCATAATAAATGAAGAAATAAAAGCAAGTGAAAACAATATATATAGAAAAGAAATAAAAGCAATTTTTGATAATATATATGTAAATGATCCTATAAAAAATGAAATAGCTGGAACATTAAAAGATATTAAAGAATTAAAACTAAGCCATATAAAAGAAGCATATGAAACATTTTATCATCCTGAAAATATGCATTTAAATATAACTGGAAATGTAAATCCTAAAGAAATAGTAAAATATATAAACGAAGAGATGAAAAATTATACCTTTAAAAAATATATTAAACCAGAAATAATAACTGAAAAAGAAGCTGATAAATTAAATAAAACATATAATGAAATAAAAGAAGAAACAACAATTCCAAAAGTATCAGTATCAATAAAAATACCTAAAACGAAATTACCAGAAAAATGTAGTACCACTATTAAATATATAAATAATATACTAAGTGTTAACTTTGGAAGTCTATCACTCCTAAGAGAAAAACTATACCATGATAAAATAATAAACAATAATTTAGAAACTATCGTAACAGCAGGTGAAGCGCATTATTCAATAACAATATCAGGTGAATCATATAAGGAAGAAAAACTAATTAAAGAAATATTAAAAGAATTAAATCATCTTACATTTAATAAAAAATTATTTGATATTAAAACTAAAAAGAAAATAAGCACTTATATAACATGGTTTGATAATATATTTTTTATTAATAACTTAATATCTTCATTTTATTTAAATGAAGGTGAGTATAACTTAAATAAATATGATGAGTATGCAAATCCAGATTATAAATATGTAAAAGAAATAATAAAATTAATAAAAGAATCAGAAAAATCTATTTTGAAAGTAATGCCAAAAGAATAAACAATTATTCTTTTTTTTAAAGGAAATTAAAACATCTTATCAAACATATAATAGTAGGAGGAAATATGTTTGAAAAATATAAAGTGCAAATCATAATTGGAGCCATATTATTAATCTCACTTGGAACAATATATGGATATATAAAAACAAAAGAGGAAGAAGAGTATTTTGTTTATGATGAAGATGCAACAACTATTGAAATAAAAGACTTTTATGTAGATGTAAAAGGAGCTGTAAAAAATCCTGGAGTATATAAATTTAAAAATGGTGATCGCGTAATAGATGCTATAAAAATAGCAGGAGATATAAATAAAAATGCTAGTACTAGTAATATAAACTTAAGTAAAAGACTAACCCCAGAGATGGTTGTATATGTATATACATTAAAAGAAATAGAAGCTTCATCTAAATCACTTCAGTGTGATACAACATGTAACTGTGAAGTAATCGAGCCAAATAACTGCATTGAAGAAGAAATAAAAGAAGGTAAAATAAATATAAATACTGCTTCTATAAAAGAACTAACAACACTAAATAGTATTGGAGAGGCTAAGGCAGAGAGCATAATTAAATATAGAGAAGAAAATGGTCCTTTTAAAAATATTATAGATATAAAAAATATATCTGGAATAGGTGATAAAGTATATGAACAAATAAAGGATAAAATAACTATATGATCGGATTAATACTGTATGTAAATACTATAATGTGTGATATAAAAGGAGAAGTTAAAAATCCCGGTGTATATATATCAGATAACAATAATATAAATGACATAATAAACAAAGCAGGTGGATTAACTAAAGAAGCAAACGTACAAAAAATAAACCTAAGTAAAAAAGTATATGATGAAATGGTAATATATATTCCATCAAAAAAAGAAAAGAAAAAAGAATGTGAAGTTTGTATTTGCCCTGAAATAAAATGTATACCCAAAACAGAAATTATTCCAAGTACAACAAAATATATAACCGAAAAAATAACAACAACAAGAGAAATAACAACAACAAAAAAAACAATTATAAATATAAATATAGATCCACTTGAAGATTTACTTTTAATAAATGGAATTGGAGAAGTAATTGCAAACCGAATAATAGAGTACAGAAAAGAAAATCCATTTATATATACATCAGATATATTAAATATAAAAGGAGTAGGAGAGGCTTTATTTGCTAAGATTAAAGACTTTATTACAGTATAATTATATATATTATATATTAATAATTATATCTTTATTAACATCAATACTAAAAGTAAATAATAACTCTAAATATAACATTAATATAACTAATATAAATGGCATAGTAACCAAAATAAAAGAGAAAGAAAACATAAATATTATCGAAGTAAAAGGACTTGAAAAAGTAATTGTTTATACAAAAGATAAAGTAAATCTAGGAGATAAAATAAATATCGAAGGAAAACTTTCTATTCCAAATCAAAATACAATTCCAAATACATTTAACTATAAAAAATATTTAAATAATCATAATATTTATTTTATAATGAAAGCAGAAAAAATAAATATAATAAAAGAAAATCAAAATATTCTTTATAAAATCAAAACAAAATTAACAAGTAGAATATCAAACTATAAAACATATAAAGAATTAAATGCATTTATAATGGGAGATACATCACTTTTAGAAGATGATGATTATTATAACTATCAAAAAAACGGAATTGTTCATATGTTTTCAATTGGAAGCATGCAAATAAAAATAGTATCTATTTTAATACTGTATATGTTATCAAAAGTAAAAATAAAAGAAATATTTAAATATATACTTCTTTTTTTATTTTTAATATCATTTATCTTTATTTTAAATCAATCAGCAAGTGTAATAAGAAGTTTACTTTTTTATATCATGATAACAATAAATAAAAAGAAAGATTTTAATATAAGCACAAAAAATATATTACTACTTACAATATCAGTTTTAATAATAATAAATCCTAAAATAATATTTGATACAGGATTTCAGTATTCATGCGCCTCTTCATATGGATTAATAATAAGTATCGATAAAAGAAAAGTAAATTACTTTAAAAAAATACTTAAAGCAAGCATGATCGCAACACTTTACTCTCTTCCCATAACATTAATAAATAACTATGAAATAAATATTCTCGCGCCAATAAACAACCTTATCTTTATGCCTCTTATAACTTTAATAGTATTTCCAATATCTTTTTTAACAATTTTAATTCCATACTTAGAACCAGTATATAAAATAATAATAAATATAGTATCACTATTAAATAATACAATTGGAAGTATAAATATGTTTAATATAATTATACCTAAAGTAAATAACTATTTATATTTAATATATTACATATTACTTATACTATTTACACACTCAAAAAATAAAAAATATCTTACAGCAGCACTTTTATTTATATTATCATTTAAACTAAAACCACTTATAGATAATAATACATACATATACTTTTTGGATATAGGCCAGGGAGATAGTACACTTATATATAATAAAAAAGAAGTGATTTTAATTGATACTGGTGGTAATTATAATTATGCTGTATCAAATAACTCAATTTTAATGATCAAAAGCCTTGGAATAAATAAAATAGATCTTCTTTTACTAACGCATGGAGATGCAGATCATATGAAAGATGCTCCTAACATAATAAAAAAACTAAAAGTAAAAAATGTGATGATGAATCAAAATGAATATAATGATTTAGAAAAAGAAGTTTTAAAAACAAAAGTAAATATAGTAAATAACTATAAATCTAAAATGAATTTTAAAATATACAATGAATTTATCGGAATAGATGAAAATACAAGTAGTATAATGTCACACTTAACAATAAATAAAACAAAAATACTCTTTTTAGGAGATGCATCTAAAAATGAAGAATTATTACTATATGATAAATATAAAATAAAAACTGATATTGTAAAATTAGCTCATCATGGATCAAAGACAAGTAGTGATAAAAACTTTTTAAAAAATATAGAGGCAAAAGAAGCAATTATATCAAGTGGAAGAAATAATCTGTATAAACATCCTAGCTTAGAAACAATAAACTCACTTAATGAATTAAAAATAAAATACTTAAACACAGCAGATAGTGGAACTATAAAATATACATTTAATAAAAATAATTACAAAATAACATTATACAAGCCATAATCAAGACTTTGTGGTATAATAATACTTCAAAAAAGAAGGGGATTTATAATGCTTAAAGAATTAATATTAATAAGAAGAATATATGGCGAGGAAATGATGAAATTTTGCCGTAAAGAATTTTCAACAATTCTTGAGACAGAAGGTCTTTTAATATCTACTTTAGAGTCAAATTTTGATCGTAGTAAATATTTATTTGAAGACTTAGTTAATGATGATAAACTTTGGGATTTTAAAAGATATATAACAAGCATAACAACTCCTATAAAAACACTAAAAATAGCATCAGAAAAATCTCCTGAAGAACTTTTAAAAGAAGCTGGATACAATTTATATGAATGCACTACCGAAGAAGAACTAAATTATTTTGCTAAATATTATGCAGAAGGGGAACTATTATGTACTTTTTGGGATGATAGACTAAAAACAGATTATGTATTTTTTGCTGTAAAACATAATGTGGATAAAATAAATAGAATAGACTTTAAAGAACCAAAAAGACAAGATGAATATGGAACATCAGTTTTAAGCATCCAATTTAAAAAAGATGAAACAAAAGATCTATCTATTAAAAATAGATATAATCACGCAGTCGCAAACTCAAATGCAACATTTTCAAATAACCTAGATTATATAATTCCAGGATTAACTTATAGTTTTTCTAAACATAAAAATCTTACACAAAAAACAAAAGAAGACTTTCAGTTAAAAGATTATGTAAAAGCATCTGATGGAAAATATTATAAATGTGAATATGAAATAAACGGTGTTTTATATGGAGAAAACAACGTAATAATAGACAGAGACATAATACTAAAATTACCAAAAGAAAAATACTTATTAATGGATTATATATTACTTGATTTAGAAAATAAAAAAATAACATTATATGATCCAGATCTAATTAAAAGAAATAGTAATCTTGATATCACGGAAGAAGAAGCTACTAGAATCAAAAGAAGAGGGTTATATGATGCCTTTAATGAAAGTATAACTGATATTGAAAAAATAAATATAATCAACCAAGAAGATAAAAAACTAGTAACTTTAAAAATAAAGGATAAAAAAGATGTTATAATAACTTTAAATAATAGAGGAAATATCTTATCAATTAAAGATCCTAATATAGCGCACGTTAGATCATTTTATTTATCTGACCTAACTTCAATAGAAGAAATAGATTTAGAAAATGCAATAACAATTGATAATTTCTTTTTATATAAAGCAAATAAAACAAAAAAAATAAATTTACCAAATGCTGAGGTAATTGGTGATTCATTTGTTAGAAATGCAAGCAGAATACTTGAAATAAATTTACCGAGCGCAACTATAATAGGAAATGAATTTATAGAACAAGGAATGGACATAATTAAATTAAATTTACCTAAAACAAAAAAAATAGGAAATAATTTTTTATTTTTAAATATAGGAATAAGAAACCTTAACCTAGAAAGCTTAGAGGAAGCTGGAAATGGTTTTATTTCAAATAATGCAAATATAGAAGAAATCCACGCACCTAATTTAATTGTCGCTGGAGATTCATTTCTTTATTTAAATAGAGAAATAAAATCTTTATATTTCCCTAATTTAACAAAAGTAGGAAATGACTTTTTCTATAACAATGATAATTTATCATTAATATTCTTACCAAATTTAGAAGAAAAAGGTAAAAGATTTATGCCACAAATTTATAATGAAGAAAAAGAACAAACAAAAGGAAGGGCTAAATAATGAATTTAATCAAAAAAGAAAACATGTACATATATCAAAATGAAAAAGAAGAAATGCTTGCATATATTGAAGTAAATGAAACTGATGAAACTCTAACAATAGAATCAGTTTATGTAGATGAATCAAGAAGAAAAACAGGCCTTGGAAAAGAATTAGTAATGTATGTTTATAACTTATCCAAAAAAGAAAATAAAAAAATAATATCAAACTGTCCTTTTTCAGAAAAAATACTTAAACAAATAATTTAATTAACAAAATCAGTGGGGGGATTTTTTATGTTAAAAGAATTAACTTTAATAAAAAGAATATATGGCGAGGAAATGATGAAATTTTGCCGTAAAGAATTTTCAACAATACTTGAAAAAGAAGGTTTATTGTTACATACTTTAGAAACAAACTTTAATCGAAGTAGATTTTTATATGAAGATATAGTTAAAGCAAATAAATTAAATAACTTCAGTTGGTATATAAAAAGTAAAACTATTCTTAAAAAAAACTTTGAGAAAGCAGCTAACTTCACTCCCGAAGAACTTTTAAAAAAAGAAGGATATACATTATATAAATGTAATACTAAAGAAGAAATAGAACAGTTTACTAAGTATTATACAAATCGAGAAATGTTATGCACATTCAGGCAAAATAGACTAGATACACATTATGTTTATTTTGCCGTAAAAGATAATGCAAGTGAAATAAAAAGAAAAGATTTCAAAAATCCACAAAGGCAAGATGAATATGGAACATCAGTTTTAAGCATCCAGTTTAGTAAAGGAGAAATAAATGATGTATCAATTATATGTAGATATAATCATACAGTCTTAAACCCAGGTGGAACATTTTCAAATAATTTAGATTATATAGTTCCTGGTTTAACAGCGAGCTTTAAAAAACATGAAAATATGGTTCAAAAAGAAAAAGAAGATTTGAAATTAAGAGGTTATATAAAAGGACCTGATAAAAAATTCTATAAAAGTGAATACCACTTAAATGAAATATTTTACTGTGAAAATAATATCATAATTGATGGTGATGTAATAGTAAGATTACCTAAAGAAAAATATTTACTAATGGACTATATAATTATCGATCTTCAAAATAAAAAAATAATAAAATATAACGAAAAATTAAAAAAAGTATATGGAGAAAACCAAACTAAACAAGAAGTAAAAGAAAAATCTATTAAACCATTAGAAGATGCATTTTTTGAGACCACTGATCAAATGGAGTTAATAAACATAGTAAATGAAGAAGAGATAAAAATAATAACTTTAAAAACAAAAGGCAAAGATGATATTATAATAAAATTAAATAAAAGGGGAAATATAATATCAATAAAAGATCCAAATATAACGCATGTTAAATCATCATATTTATCTTATTTAGTATCACTTGAAGAAATTGATTTAGAAAATGCCAAACAAATCGATCACGACTTTTTAAGTGAAACATCTAAAATAACTAAATTAAATTTACCAAATACTGAAATAATTGGAGATAATTTTCTAAGAAATGCAATAAACATAAAAAAAATTAATCTTCCTAAAGCAATTCAAATTGGAAATAATTTTATAATGCAAGGAAATTTAGTTTCAGAAGTATACCTTCCCAAAGTAAAAAAAATAGGTTTTAACTTTATAGCATTAAACTGGAATATAAAAATATTGATATTAGAAAACTTAGAGTATGCAGGTGAATCATTTTTAATGTATAATAAATCACTCAAGGAAATATATGCGCCAAATCTAATAGAAGCAGGAGCGCGCTTCTTATATTCAAATAGAGATTTAATTTATATATATTCGCCTAAATTAATCAAAGTTGGAATTGAATTTATGTTTTATAATGAAAAAATTGAATCGATATTTATGCCTAAGTTAAAAACAAAACCACAAGGATTTATGCAAAATTTATACAATCATCAAAATTTAGAAAACTTTTATAACAGAGGAATGTTACCTAATATAAAAATAAAGACAAAAAGAAGATTTATATTATAAAAAAGCACATAATAAGTGTGTATTTAGTTGCTTTAAAGAAGAAAATATAATATAATTAATAAGAAGTTTTATCTTGGATTAAATCAACTCCGGTTTTATTCTAGGATTAAACGGATACGAAAAAAGGAGGAAATAAAATGGCAATTAGTAAAGAAAGAAAAGCAGCACTTGTTAAAGAATATGGTAAAGATGCTAAAAACTCAGGACAAACCGAAGTTCAAATAGCAATCTTAACAGAAGAAATTAATGAATTAACCGAACACTTAAAAGTGCATAAACATGATTATCATAGTAAACGTGGTTTATTAATTAAAGTAGGAAAAAGAAGAAGTTTATTAGATTACTTAAAAGATAATGATGTTATAAGTTATAGAGAACTGATAAAAAAATTAAATTTAAGAAAATAGACACTAATCTTTTAAAGTGTCTTTTTATTTAGAAAAGGAAGTGAGAAAATGAATAAAAAAGAATTTACATTTGATTTTTTAGGAAGAAAAATCACAGTAGAAACCGGAGAAGTTGCTAAACAAGCTGATGGATCAGTACTAGTAAGATATGGAGATACAGTCGTACTATCAGCAACAGTAATGAATGATAATATAAGCTCGGCAGACTTTTTTCCACTAACAATTGTATATAATGAAAAATTATACTCAGTTGGTAAAATCCCTGGTGGTTTTATAAAAAGAGAAGGAAGACCAAGTGATAATGCTACACTTGCAGCAAGATTAATTGATAGACCAATTAGACCAATGTTTGATGAAGGATTTAGAAATGAAGTTCAAGTAATAAATACTGTTTTATCAGTAGATCCAAATAACACACCAGAAATGACTGCGCTATTTGCATCATCACTAGCACTTGGAATATCAAAAATACCATTCGCAGGACCAATTGCTGGCGTTGTTGTAGGTAAAGTTGGAAAAGACCTAATAATAAATCCAACAAGTGAAGAAATAGAAAAAAGTGTATTTACTGTAACAGTAGCAGGAACAAAAACAGATATTAATATGATTGAGGCAGACGCTAAAGAAGTAAGTGAAGAAGAAATGCTAGAAGCATTATTATTCGGTCATAAATATATAAAAGAATTATGTGCGTTCCAAGAAGAAATAATTGAAGTAGTTGGGCTTGATAAAGTAGAAGTAGAATTACCAGTATTAAATAAAAAACTTCAAAAAGAAATTTTTAAACACTCTGAAAAAGAAATGCTAGAAGCAGTTAAAATAAAAGACAAACTAACAAGCTATGCCGAAATTGAAAGAGTAAAACAAGAAACTTTTGAACACTTTGCTGAATTATATAAAGAAGATGAAGAAGTAAGTGAAAAAGAAATAAAAAAATTAGTAAATGAACTTGAAGCATCAGTAATAAGAGATTTAATAACTGATAAAAAAGTAAGACCTGATGGAAGAAAACTTGATGAAATAAGAGATTTATCTGCAAGAATAGATATACTTCCAAGAACACATGGATCAGCTTTATTTACAAGAGGACAAACCCAGGCATTATCAACAACAACACTTGGAGCAATCGGAGAACACCAAATCCTTGATGGACTTGGAATTGAAGATTCAAAAAGATTTATGCTTCATTATAACTTTCCACAATTCTCAGTTGGAGAAACAGGAAGATATGGATCACCTGGAAGAAGAGAAATAGGACACGGTGCTCTTGGTGAGAAAGCACTTCTTCAAGTAATACCATCAGAAGAAGAATTCCCATATACAATAAGAGTAGTAAGTGAAATATTAGAAAGTAACGGCTCATCATCACAAGCAAGTATATGTGCTGGATGTTTAAGCTTAATGGCAGCAGGAGTACCAATAAAAGCACCTGTAGCAGGTATTGCAATGGGACTTAT
>CAZGWM010000018.1:0-12454 GCA_964529195.1 uncultured Muribaculaceae bacterium
ATATTTTGATGTTATAATATATAAGAAAGGAAATGTTATATGAAACTTAGTGTTGTTATTCCAATGTATAATGAAGAAGGAAATGTTCTTCCTTTATACAATAAATTACTTATTACTTTAAAAGATATTAATTATGAACTTATCTTTATTAATGATGGCTCTAGTGATAATACTTATAGAGCTTTAAAGAGTATTTATAATAAAGATCCACTTCATGTTAAGGTTATTAATTTTAGCCGTAATTTTGGTAAAGATGCAGCTTTATATGCTGGATTAAGTCACGCAAGTGGTGAGTATTCTGTTGTTATTGATGGTGATTGTCAGCATAATCCTAAATATTTAATTGATATGATGAATTATTTAGATGAAAATGATGATATAGATATTATTGCGATGGTTAATAAAAAAAGAGGTAAAGAAAGTAAGTTAAATAAGTTACTTAAAAATATGTTTTACTCTTTTATGGATAAGATTAGTGATACTCCATTTGTAAGTGGCGCTAGTGACTTTAGAATGTTTAGAGATTATGTTACTTCTTCTATTGTTTCTTTAAATGAAGTAAATAGATTTTCTAAGGGGATTTTTTCTTGGGTAGGATTTAATACTCATTATATAGAATATATTGTTGAAGATAGAAATAGTGGTAAAACTTCTTTTAATTTATTTAATCAGTTTAAGTATGCTTTGGGTGGTATTGTTAATTTTAGTATTAAACCACTTAAATTAGCTTCTTTTATCGGATGCACTATTTTTACTGGATCTTTTCTTTACTTTATTTTTAGTTTAGTTAAATCTTTAGTTTTAAATGTTTCTTTCTTTAATTTAAATTTGCTATATACTTTCTTAATATTGATTAGTAGTTTTCAGTTAATTACAATTGGTATTTTAGGTAAGTATATTTCATCTTTATATATAGAAACTAAAAAAAGACCTATATATGTTGCTAAAAATAAACTCGGTTTTACTGAAAAAAATATTTTATAAATAAAAAACAATTAGCTTTCTCTAATTGTTTTTATATACGCATTTACTTGATCAGCCCAGGATGCACTCTCGGCATACTTTGGGTTTATTAATTCAGGAGTTGTTAGACCTTCTTTATAGTAGTTATTAAATATTAAGTCTAAGTATCCTTTTATACCATCTTCAAGTGTCTCATAATATTTATATGATCCGCCATTACATGATGGACTTCCTTTTATTCCGCCTACATTATTACATTCTCTTGCTAGTTTAGAGCATCCCCATTTACATCCTGTTTCATGATTTAAAATCGCTACTGCAAGATATGGATCAAGTCCTGTTTCTTTTGTATAATTTACAAAGTAACTAGCTGATCCCGCTAGTTTATCATATAGATTTTTATTTAATCTATTTGTTAATTCTTCTTCATTTAAATTATCAAATATTATTTCTCTTATCTCTGGTGCTTTAGTTGTTGTTATTACTGATGTTGTCTCAGGTACTTTGGTTGTTGTTGTTTCCACTACTTTCGGTTTTTCAGTCGTTTCTTTTTCTTCTGCTTTTTTTTCGTTAATTTCTTTTCTTGTAGTTATCTCATCTACATATGCCATATATTCTTTTTTATTATATGTCATGTGCTGCTTTATTGTTATAAAGCTTATAGCAGATGATACAACTCCAAGAAAGAGAATAAATATTTGGATTTTAAGTATTTTCATTTAATTTATCTCCGTTATTTTGTATTATCTTTTAAATAAAAGCTTGTTATATATTCACTTTTTTTATTACCTATTTTATACATAGGTATTTTTTTATCTACTGTTTTTTCTATTTCACTTAAGTTTAGTAATTTATCTAAGTCTTTATAATCTTTTTCATTTAAATCATTTATTATGATAAAGTTTAATTTTTCAGTAGTTGTTTTTAAATAGTTATATAAACCTTTTAAGTTAAGAGCTGTTTGAACAGTTAAATCTCCAGATAAGAATGATACTAAGTATGTTTCTTTTGATTTATACATTTCATTTAAATCTTCTTTACTTATTATGTTTAAATCATATAAAGATATTTCCATAAGTTCAGCAAATTCTTCTTCATTTAAGTTATTGCTTAATATAAAGTTATATTTTACAGCTTCTTCTTTTGTTTTATAAAATGTTTTATCTATTCCAGATATTTTAAGAGTTAATTTATTATCTTTAAATGATGTTAAGTATATTTTATTATCTCTTATTTTACAGTCTAATTTTAAAACATTTATACTTTTATTATATTTAAATTCTTTACATGTTTTAAATTCTTCGATGTATGTATCATCTTCATTTAAGTAATTTATTTTATCTTTTTCAAAGGTTACTTTTGTTAAGTTTTCACCTTCTATTTTATACCAAGTATTATTACTTATTTCTTTATCCAAATCATCACTAAAGTCATATATAAATAGTCCGAAGATAAAGAAAAATAGTAATATAAATATTAATGTTATGTTTTTTTTCATTTATTCACCTATCTAAGTATAAAGTATAAAAGAACGATAAGCCCAAGGACTATGCGATAATATCCAAATACTTTAAAGTCATTTTTCTTAATATAGTTTAGAAGGAATTTGATTGCTACAATTGATATTACAAATGCAGTTATCATCCCTACTGATAATATTACTATCTCAGGCAGTGTAAATGCAAGACCAAACTTCATTAATTTTAAAAGTGATGCTCCTGCCATAACTGGAATTGCTAAGTAGAAAGTAAAATTCGCACTTACCTCTCTATCAAGACCACTTAGTAATCCCCCAAGTATAGTAGCTCCACTTCTACTTGTTCCAGGTATTAAAGCAAGAACTTGAAACATTCCTACTTTAATTGCATCTTTATTTGATATATCATTTATATTTGTTACTTTATATGTTTTATTTTTTTGTTTATTTTCAACTATTATAAATAATATTCCATATATTATTAACATAAGGGCTACAGTCCAAGGGTTATAAAATAATTCATCTATTTTATCATTAAATATTACTCCTATTATTCCAGCTGGAATAGATCCAATTAATATTTTTTGCCATAGTTTTAATGTGTTTTTTGTTTCTTCTTTTGTTTTACCAAATCCCCAGGGAAATAGTTTTTTAAAAAATAAAGCAACTATTGCCATTATAGCTCCAAACTGAATTACTACTAAAAACATTTCCCAAAATGCTTCAGTTACATTTAGTTTTAAAAAGTTTTCTGCTATTATCATGTGCCCTGTACTACTTATTGGTAACCACTCTGTTATACCTTCTATTATTCCAAGAATGATTGTTTTTATTATATTTGTTGTCATATTTTTTTCTCCTAGTTTATTATAACATATTTTTTTAAAATAAAAAAAATACCTTTCGGGTATTATTTTCTAACTAAGCTATATACTTTTCCTACAAAAAATACTATTGAGTCACTATTTTTAATTGCTACTTCTTTAAATATGGCTTTCCCACCAACTGTTAAAGCTGATATTAAAGCTCCTATTAAGATTGATGATAATGTTGCAGATACTTTTGTTATACTTGATAAGCTAATTGCTAAAACAGCTCCTAGTCCACCACTTAGTATTCCGCATATATCCCCAATTACATCTAAGCATATATTTGATACTTTTATATTATCTTTTATTATTAAAACAGCTTCTTTTGCTCCTTTTATTTTTTTAGAGCTCATTGCATGAAAAGTAGATTCTTTACTAGTTAGAGTACTAGTACCTATCATGTCAAATAATATACCTACAGCTATTACTAATATTAGCAGTATAAAGACTGCATACGCATTAGCACTGTAGGCAATTGAATTTGATATGGTACTAAAAATAATTGATAATATAAATGTCATTATTATGACTTTATATAACCAGTTACTTTTTTTCATTAAAGCCTCCACATCAATTAAGTTTTGGTTTATTATAAAATAATTTTATGGCTTAGGTCGAGTTGATTTTCTCTTATTTCTATCCGTATTGGTTTCCCTCAGGCGATTTCTCTTTAAAGAAATAAATTAGTAGTCACCTTACTAATTACTCGATTGCCACTTAGTCCATACTGCAATTTTTATAATAAATACACGCTAGAGATTTTCTCTGACACAACTAACCTATCCTTATTCGCTTTTGCAGCAGTAGTTTCATAATAATTAATAATAAGTCATTAAAATTAATTCCCATACAACCACGCACGACCATGAAGTTAAAAATTACAACGCAACTACAGGGATTCGGCTACATGCCTTTGTAGCTTACCCTCCAGTTTTAAATTATATAAATACCCCAACTTGGGCAGAAGAAGCAAATATATAAAGTGTCAATAATCAATCGATGGATTTTTAGCCCCATCTTCAGATAGTGTTTATGACTAGCATAATGCACCTGAGATAATTATAGCAAAAAACACTGTTTTTGTCCACTTTTTTGTATGTTATAATGGTAATTATGAAAAAGATATATATTATATTAATTACAATTTTAATGCTTCCTTTTAATGCTTTTGCATATGATAAAGATATTTATTCAAATAATGTTTTACTTTATAACTTAAAAGAAGATAAAATTCTTTATGAAAAAAATATTAATGAAGAGATAAAAATAGCTTCCTTAACTAAAGTTATTACTGTTTTAGTTGCTCTTGAAAATATAAAAGATTTAAATGAAAAAGTAACTTTAAATAATGATGTTTTTACTGGTCTTTATGAAGCTGGCGCTAGTATGGCCGGATTTAAACCTGGTGATACTCCCACTTATAAAGATTTATTATATGGAGCAATGCTTCCAAGTGGAGCTGATGCTACTAGTGCTCTTGCTATAAACTTATTTGGATCTGAAGATAAATTTGTTAATAAAATGAATGATTTAGCACAAAATTTAAAACTTAAAAATACATTTTTCACAAATACAAGCGGTCTTGATGAAACTGGTCAAAAAACTACTTTAAATGATTTTTTAACTATTATGAAATACGCTCTTAATAATAATGATTTTAAAGATATCTTTAAAAGTGATACTTATATTACTGAAAGTGGTTTAAAGTTTACTAGTAATTTAAATTATTTAGGTAATAGATATAATGTTGATACAAGTAATATAATTGGCTCTAAAACCGGGTATACTAACTTAGCAGGACTTTGCTTAGTTAGTTTAAGTATTAAAGATGATTTACTTTTAATAACTGCCGGAGCTCATGCGCCTAATGATTATATTCCGCTTCATATTGTTGATGCTAATAATATATATAATTATTACTTTGATAATTATAGCTATAAAAATATATTATCTAGTAATGATGTTATTACAAAATCTAACTTTAAATATTATAAAAATAATGATCTTGTTTATAAGGGAGATTCTATTAATTATTATGCTTTAAATAGTAGTGATATTAAAATAGATTATAATATAAATAATAATTACTTTAGTAAAAATAAAGGTACATTTAATGTTTATTTAGAGGGTGATTTAATTTTAAGTGATAATTTATATTTAAATGATTCATTTTCTCCTTTATTATTTTTAAAGTATAATTATTTATATATTTTAGGTTTATTATTTATTTTATTTATATTTAAAAAGAAGGCTTAATTTTTTAGGCCTTCTATTTCTTTTTTAAAGAAATTACCACGCTCTTCAAAGTCTTTAAATTGATCTTTAGATCCACATGCTGGACTTAGAAGAATGATGTCTCCTTTTTCTGATTTTAAGTACGCTTCTTTTGTTGCTTCTTTTAAATTATTTAACATTACGTAAGGAACGTTATTTCTTAAACAAAATCTTTCTATTTTAAATCTTGTCTCTCCATAACAATATATTTTTTTAATATATTTTTTATATCGTCTTAACTCAAGAAAATCTTCTCCTCGGTCAATTCCTCCTAAAAGAAGAAGAACTGGTTTTTTTAATGTTTTAAGAGCAGTTGTTGTTGATTTTGGGTTTGTTGATTTAGCATCGTTATAAAAGGTTCTTTCATTTATTACATCAACATACTCTATTCTGTGCTCTATTCCTTTAAAGTTTTCGATTACTTCTTTAATAACTTCATCACTAACAAAAACTTCTTTCGAAGCTGTTATTGCAGCTGCTATATTCTCATAATTATGAGCTCCCATGATTTTAAGTTTATCTAAACTGGTTATTTCTTTTCCTTTATAATAAATATATTTACCAGATACATATCCATCAGTTTTCTTCTTTACAGAGAAAAATCTTTTCTCTCCAATATAATCTTTAAATAAATCTTCTGAATCAAAATCATCTTTATTTAATATTAAAATATCTTTTTTAGTATGATGATTTATGATTCTTTTTTTAACTTCTAAGTAATTTTCATAAGATTCAAATACATCTAAATGAGCTTTAGAAAAGTTAGTTATAAGAGATATATTTGTTTTGAATTTATCAAAGTTTAGTAATTGGAAAGATGATATTTCAATTACTAAGATATCTTTTTCTTTTATTAAAGGAATTACTGATGATAAAGGATATCCTATATTACCAGCTAGATGAACTCTTTTATTACTTTTTTTAATTATTTCATATATTAAAGTTGTAGTAGTTGTTTTACCATTTGATCCAGTTATTCCAATTATAAATACATCTTTAGGTAAATAGTTATATGCCATCTCTATTTCATTTACAACAGGTATTCCCAGTTCACGTGCTTTTTTTATTACCTTATTATCTTCTTTTATACCTGGATTTTTTACTACTAAGTCATATGAGCTATCTAAAAGTGAAGCTTGATCTTTAGTTTCTATGTAAGTTACGCCAAGTTTTTTTATTTCTTCTATTTTTTCTTTATCTTGCACATTCATATCTGTTACTAAAACTTCTTTTCCTTTTAAAGCAAGTAATTTAGAAGCACTATATCCACTTCTAGCAAATCCTAATACAAATATCTTTTTATAATCTTTCACTTTTTTCATCTCCAATGACATTATACTACATTTTTCTTTAATTTATTAATGCCTTATGATATAATTAATTTGCTTATCAAGCTAGGGGTATAGTTTAATGGTATAATAACGGTCTCCAAAACCGCTGATGAGGGTTCGATTCCTTCTACCCCTGCCATTTGAAATAATAAAAGATTAGTATTTTACTAATCTTTTTTTATAAAAAAATATAATTTAAAATATCTCCATTGCTTAATTTAATTTTTGCTACATAATATGTATTTAATCCTAAAGAATTGAATGTTATTAAATTGTTTTCAATTTTATAATCAATTTTTTGTAATTTACCAATATCATTGAATTGTTTTACTTCAACACTTTCTAAACTCAAAATTTCAAGATCTTTTTCTAATTTTAAAGTCACTTTTGTATTTTTAAGAGAACCCATTTTCAAATGTAGTAAAACAAAATAATTTATATAATCTCTGATATCAATAATATCATATTTTTGTTTGTCTATTTCTACTGGTATAACACTTACATATTCATTAAAATATTCTTCAGTATAAAAGTTTTCCGAATTTGGAGCATCTTTTAGACTAACTTGTATCATTTGTCTGTATTTGTCAAGATTTTCATTTTTATATATATTTTTAACTAAATCTTTTTTTCCTTCTTTATCTGAAACTTTGTATTCAATTTTAGTAATATAATATTTTCCTAGTTTTTTATAATATTCTACATTTACTTTATCATTTTCAGGAAAAATAGTAGTGTTAATTTTAATATCTTTTGATTTTTCTTTTTCTAAGGTTACATAGGCGTTTTCTCCATCATTTTTAGAAATAATAGCTACCCCTTTACTAGATTCTGTAGGCTTTAAAATGAAATAGAAAAGCCCAATTAAGCATATCAATAATATAATCTAGATACTGGATATTCTTTTTTTTAGTTTATCTATAATTTGATATTTTTCTATTTGTGTTGCTGTTTTCGGATTTCCATCAGAAGAGCATAAGACTTTTTTAAAATCTCTATATCCTCGATTTCTTGTTTTTTTCTTCCTCAATTATCAACATTTAACGTTCCTTGATCATATTCTTTATTCCACCTACTAATGGTGCCTGTACCACTAATATTATACTTATTACACAAGTATATAATAGATGCGCCTTCTTTATATTCTTTAACTATTTTTATTTTTTGTTCTAATGTCCATTTTTTATGTTTTCCCATGAAAAAATGCCTCCTAAGTTCTTTATAAATAATTTTATAATATTATGGTCTTTTTATTTAGTGCGAACTTTAAAGGCATTATAATCTTAACCTTGTTTTTATTTTATATCTATCTCTAATAATACTGGGCAGTGATCACTACCTAGTACATGATCATGTATTTCAGATTTCTTTAATTTATCTTTAAGTGATTTTGATATTAAGAAGTAATCTATTCTCCATCCGGTGTTGTTTTCTCTTGCTTTTCCCATGTAACTCCACCATGAATATTTATTTGTTTCTTCTGGATTTAAGTATCTAAATGTATCTATAAATCCGTTTTCAAGTAGGTTTGTAAATTTATTCCTCTCTTCATAAGTAAAGCCTGCATTTCCTATGTTTTGTTTAGCGTTTTTTATATCTTTTTCAGTATGAGCTACATTTAAATCTCCAGTTAGTATTACTGGTTTTGTTTTTTCTAAGTCTTTTAAATATTCTAAAAACTTATCTTCCCATATCATTCTATAATCAAGCCTTGATAAATCTCTTTTTACATTTGGAACATATATATTTACTAGATGAAAGTTTTCATATTCAAGTGTTATTATTCTTCCTTCTAAATCTTCCATATATAAATCCATTCCAAAGGTTACTTTAAGAGGTTTTATTTTGGTGTATACCATTGTTCCTGAGTATCCTTTTTTTGAAGCTGGATTTAAGTATTCATAATATCCTTTAGCTTCAAATGGGATTTGATCTCTTTCTGCTTTTACTTCTTGCAAGCAAAATATGTCAGCATCTATTTCACTGAAATATTCTATAAATCCTTTTTTTAGTGCAGCTCTAAAGCCAGCTACGTTCCATGATATTAATTTCATCTCTAGCCTCCTTTACAATTATAACAAAATTATAGTTATTTTTGTTATAATTATACTATAATATTTAGTGGAGGTATTTATATGAATAATATTTGTCAAAGTTGCGGTGATAATTTATTAACTGATAATTTAGGTACAAATGTAGATGGTTCATCTTCATTTACTTATTGTATTAATTGTTTTGCAAATGGTGAGTTTACCGAGGATTTAACTCTAGAGGAATTAGTTAAAGGTATTTTAGATGAGTATGAGGAAAATGAAGCTGTTAGTAAAGAAGAATTATATCAGTATGCAGTTAAGTTTTTACCTACTTTAACTAGATGGAAAAATTAAAATTTGAATAAAATTTATATTGTAGCATCAGCTAGTGGTACTTATTTTTCTTCTTTTTTAAAGTTTTTCACTAGATCAAAGTATGTTCATATAAGTATTGCTTTAGATAAAGACCTTAAAAGTCTTTATTCTTTTGGAAGAAGAACTAAATATATGTTCCCAGCAGGTTTTACAAATGAAAATGTTAATCATATGCTTACTATATTTGAAAATATTACTTGTCAAATATACTCACTTGAAATCTCTGATTTAGAGTATGAAAATCTTACTGATTTAATTGATTATTATATTAATAATTCAGAGTATTTTAAGTATAATGTTAGAGGTCTTTTATTTATATATTTAAATTTACCTTATAAAAGAAAGAGACATTTTGTTTGTAGTCAGTTTTGTGGTAAGTTATTAAGTGATTCAGGTATTGTTAATTTTAATAAAGATTACTCTATTATTAAACCTAAAGATATTTTAAGTATTGATAAGTTAAATTTAATTTATGAAGGTTATTTAGAAGATTATTTAAAATAAAAAACGCTTTTGCGTTTTTTTATTCTTTCCATTTAAATTCAAGTACTTCTTTTATATCTTCACCATGCTTTTTTATATATTCATCATGATATTTTAAAGTGTTTTTAAATTTATTTTGAAGGTGTAATTTAACATTTTCAAATACATTTGCACTATCTAGTATATCCAGTATTAAATTATATCTATCTATTTTATTTCTTACTCTCATATCAAATGGAGTTGTTATTGTTCCTTCTTCATTATAACCTCTTACATGAAGATTTTTATTTTCTCTTTTATATGTTAGTTGATATATTAAATCAGGATATCCATGGAATGCAAATATAATTGGTTTATCTTTTGTAAACATCTCATTATACTCCTCATCACTTAATCCATTTGGGTGGTTTTTATCTAGTTTCATTAAATCAAGTACGTTTATGACTCTTATTTTTAAGTCAGGTATATGTTCTTTTAAGATTTGTCTTGCAGCAAGCACTTCTAATGTTGGAGTATCTCCTGCACAAGCTAAAATTATATCAGGATTTAAATCACTTGCCCATTTAAAGATTCCGGCTCCTTTTTTAAAGTGTTCTTTAGCTTCATTCATAGGTAGCCACTGAGGTCTTTCATGTTTTGATGCAACTACTACATTTATTTTGTTTTTAGTACTTAATATATGATTGAAAGTGCATAGTAATGTATTAGCATCAAATGGAAGATATATTCTTGTTATTGATGGTTTTTTAGATGCAATATGGTTTAAAAATCCTGGATCTTGGTGCGTGTATCCGTTGTGGTCTTGCTGCCAGCAGTGACTTGTTAATACTAAGTTTAATGATGATAAATCTTTCCTCCAAGAAAGCTCACTACTCATCTTTAACCATTTACCATGTTGCGCTACCATTGAATCAATTATTCTTACAAATGCTTCATATGTATGTAGAAATCCATGTCTTCCAGTTAGAATGTATCCTTCTAACATTCCTTCTAGTAAGTGCTCAGATAAAACAGTATCTATTACCTGCCCACTATTTGATAGAAGATGATCATTTTCTTTTATTGTTCCACTAAATTTTCTATTTGTTACATCAAATACATCATTTAGTTTATTTGATATTGCCTCATCAGGTCCGAAGATCATAAAGTTTTTATTTTGTTTTACGACTTCTTTTAAATATGTACCAAGAGTGTGCATATCACTTCCATCTATTTCACCATGTTTATTAAATTTAAGTGCAAACGGTTCATGATTTGGTATATTTAAATCTTTTAGTAATAAGCCACCATTAGCATGAGGATTAGCACTCATTCTTCTATTTCCTTTAGGTGCCATTTCTCTTAAGTAATCTTTTAATTTTCCTTTTTCATCAAATAACTCCCCTACATTATAACTCTTAAGCCAGTCTTCTAATATTTTAATATCTTTTACTTCTCCATTTATTGTTCCTGGAACTTGATGCGATCTAAATGATCCTTCGATTTCATTTCCTTCAAACTCTTTAAGACCGGTCCATCCTTTAGGAGTTTTTAGTATTATCATTGGCCATATTTTTCTTGTATAATCTTTTGTTAATTTAGCTCTGTTTTTAATATTTTTTATTTCAAGGATTATTTCATCCATTGTTTTTGACATTTTATCATGCATCTCTAGCTGGTTATCACCACTTACAACATATGGTTTATATCCCATTCCCTCAAAGTATTTAACTAATTCTTCATCTGATATTCTTGCTAAAACAGTAGGGTTTGCTATTTTATATCCATTTAAATGTAATATTGGAAGTACTACCCCATCATCTACTGGATTTATTATTTTGTTTGCTTGCCATGAACCAGCAAGCGGGCCTGTTTCAGCTTCACCGTCACCTATTATGCATGATACGATTAAATCAGGATTACCTAAAACTGCTCCATAAGCATGTGATAAACTGTAACCTAATTCCCCACCTTCATTAATACTTCCTGGAACTTCTGGTGCTACGTGGCTTGATGTTCCTCCAGGGAAGCTAAATAATTTGCAAAGTTTAGTTAATCCTTCTTCATCTTGGGTAAATTCAGGATATATTTCACTATAAGTTTCTTCTAAATAAGCATTAGCAATTAAAGCTTGTCCACTATGTCCTGGTCCTGATACATAAAACATATTTAAATCATATTTATTTATTACTCTATTTAAATGCATATAAATAAAGTTTTGACCTGGAGCACTTCCCCAGTGGCCGATTAATCTTTTTTTAATATCTTTATTATTAAGTGGTCTTCTTAATAAAACATTATCTTGAAGATACATTTGAGCACAAGATAAATAATTAAGTACTCTAAAGTATTCATCTAATTTTTGTAGTTCTGTTTTCAAAGTCACACCTCTTTATTCTACTTATAATTATACAATAAAAAAAGTGATAAAAAAAGGCTATAATATTATTTATTAAATAGCCTTACTTTATTTTTTGGTATCAAACATAGCATATGGTTTTAACCTTTGTTTAAAAACTGAAATTACGCTTTCTCTAGTTTCAGCTGGAGAAGATGAGACTGATGATAATCCAAGATAAGAATAACTTTTTTTATATAAGTTTCTGTATATTTTTTTAAGTCATTAATTAACTCTTTATTATTTATTCTTCCGTGAAATAAATTTAAAAA
>CAZGWM010000019.1:0-11674 GCA_964529195.1 uncultured Muribaculaceae bacterium
TTAGATGTGTATATTTATTAGCTTTTACTGTGACTTCTCCAGTATTAGTTCTAAAAACATAACCTTCAATACCAATAATATCTCCCATATCTGAATCTTTATATAGTTCGTAATTTTCTTCACCAACAGAATTAACATTAATATAAATTTGTATTTTTCCATGTTTATCTAAAAGATGCATAAAACCTGCTTTTCCAGTTCTTCTTTTAGATATTATTCGACCAGCAATAATTACTTCTGGTTTTTTTTCTGCTAATTCTTCTTTATTAAATGCGGCAAATTCTTCGCCGATCTTTTTAGAATCACTTGTTATATCAAATTTACAACCAAAAGGGTTGATGTTCTTTTTTCGTAGTACATCCAACTTTTCTCTTCTGACCAATTCTTGATCGGTAAAATTTCGCATAAATATTCCTTCTTTCTTAGCGGTAGTATACATTGTTTTTCAATAAAAATCAATGTTTGATATTGATCTACAAATTTATTTTTTCTATTTCTTTTCCATTTATATCATATATTGTAAATGTTTTATTAATATAAACACCATAACTTGGCATACTATTATTTCTAGGTTGCGATATTGATCCGACACATATATATGTCATCTTATCTTTTTGTTCTATATATGGATAATGATGGTGTCCATATATTAAAACTCCACTTCTTTGGAACTTTCTATTCTTATCTATATTGTATATATGACCATGAGTACAATATAGGTTTATTCCATCAACATTAATTAAAACTAAATTATCACATATGGGAAAGTCACTTGCTTTTATATCAACATCTGAGTCACAATTACCTCTTAAACATATTAATCTTTCCTGATAGCCAGTTAAAAAGTCTTTTACTTTAATACTATTAATTAAATTAGAGTTGTCATATAAACCTTGATAATAAAGATCTCCTAATACAACAATCTTATCAAATTGTTCTTTTTTATCTAGTTCTTTTATATAGTTAAGATTTTTATCTATTCCATGAATATCAGAAAAAAACAATAATTTCATAATGTACCTCCTTTAAAAATTATATCATTAAATAGTTATAATATTGAAATATATTCATAGTTTGTAATAAGGTGATAATTATGAATGGTACTTTTTTTAGAAATCCTAATTTTTCAGAAGAAATTGAATCAAAAAATGACTATATTCTTTTAAAGGATAACATAAGTAAAAAAGTCAAAGTATATATTTTATTTAATGAAGAAAATAAAACTTTCTCAGGTATCTTAGAAGATATTAGAGATGAAAGTATTATTTTAAGTGATCCTAGTACTGGTAATTGGTTTTTTATTCCTTTTAGATTTCTTTATTATATAGAATTTGAAGAAAAAGTAACTTTATAAAAAACTTTCTAAAGTTACTCTTTCTTTCATTAATGTAGTAAATTCTCCATGTCCTGGATAAATTATTAAATCATCCGGATATTTTAATATGTTTTTAATACTCTCTTGCATTTGATTCATACTTCCAGTAGGAAAATCTGTTCTTCCTATTGTATCTTTAAAGATGAAATCTCCACAAAATAATTTGTCTTCTATTAAAAAACTTATTGAATCGAAACTATGTCCAGGATTTTTAATAACTTTTATATTAAAAACATCTATATCTAAATTCGTTTCTTCAATATTATTAAAATCATATATAGGAACTTGATAATAATTCTTAACTTGTTCTATAGCTCCTATATGATCAAAATGACTATGAGTTAATAAAACACCTACCAATTTGTTTTTTATAGAGTTTTTTATTTTTAAAAAGTCATCACCTGGATCTATAATTATGCTTTTATTTTCTTTAGTTAAAATGTAACAATTTGTTTCTAATTGTCCAACTTTTAAACATTCTAAATTCAATTCTATCACTCCTACATAGTAAAGTACCTTTAAAATTATACCATAATTGAATAAGGTATGTTATAATTAAATCGGTGAAAACATGGATAATATACTAACTATTTTTTTAACTATAATTGTTTTTTTAGGTGTACTATCATTAGTATATGTTATTTTATATAATAATTTACAAGCTCATAAAATCAAAATAAATGAAGCAGAAAGCATTATAGATGATTTATTAAGAAAGAAATATGATTTATTAGAAGTTTTAAAAAAAATCATAATTGATGATACGGATATTAATGATAAAAGTTTTGAAAATTTTAATAATTTAAAAAAAATTAATATTAGTAGTTTTGATTTTGAAAGAAAATTAACTGAGTATAATAACTTAATTGATCAAATAAAGTTAGATTATATTAAATTAGAAAATAATGATAATTTTAATTCTAACTATGAAGATGTATTTAAATTAAATGAAAGACTAGAAGCAACTAAATCATTTTACAATCGCTATACTAGTATTTTAAATAAATCAATTAAAAATTTTCCATCAAATATAATAGCTAAAATTCATCATATAGAAGTTCAAACTTTCTTTGATGGTAAAGATATGTTTGATGCTAACAAAAATGATTTTAAACTTTAAAGTTGCCAATTTATAGGCGCTTTTTTATTTGCAATTAAATACTCATTTGTTTGAGAAAATGGTTTACTACCAAAAAAACCATTATAAGCACTTAATGGAGATGGGTGGGCAGACTCTATTACTTTATGAATCTTATTTGTTATTAATGTTTTTTTACTACGGGCAAAATTGCCCCATAATATGAAAACAATTGGTTCTTTTTTTAAATTAAGTTGTTGAATTAAATAATCAGTAATTTTAGACCATCCTATATCTTTATGACTATTTGCTTGATCTTTTATAACTGTTAATGAAGAATTAAGAAGTAATACTCCTTCTTCTGCCCATTTTGTTAAATCGCCATTATTAGGCGTTTTAATTCCTATGTCACTCTCTAACTCTTTATAAATGTTTCTAAGAGAAGGCGGGATTTTTATTCCTTTTTGAACAGAAAAAGACAAACCATGGGCTTCACCTTCTCCGTGATATGGATCTTGACCTACTATTACTACTTTAACCTTATTATAAGGAGTTAATTTTAAAGCATTAAATATATTATCTTTAGATGGATAAATTGTTTTTGTTTGATATTCTTTATCTATTATATTTATTAACTTTATAAATTCTTCACTATTCCAAATATTTAATTCTTTCCAATTATTAATCATTATATCATTCCTTAAAAATATTATAGCATAAAAAAAGAAGCGATAACTTCTATCTCCGGCATCTCCTAAACCTGGAACTATATATCCGTTTTCATTTAAACAATCATCAACTTCTGCACAATATATTTTTGTATCAGGATGATCTTTTAAAATTCTTTCTATTCCTTCTGGAGCTGCTATTACACATAGAAATTTTATACTTTTTACTCCATCTTCTTTTAACATTGCTATTGAAGCAGAGGCAGAACCTCCAGTTGCTAACATTGGATCTAGTAATATTACTTCTCTTTTGGAAATATCTTTAGGAACTTTATAATAATATTTAATTGGTTCGAATGTTTCTTCATCACGATATAAACCTATATGTCCTATTTTAGCATTAGGAATAACTTTTGTTACTCCTTCAACCATTCCTATTCCTGCTCTAAGTATTGGAATAAATGCATATTTGTTTTCGTTAAGTAGATAACCTGTTGTTTTACATAGAGGTGTTTCAACTTCACATTGATCTAATTTAGCATCATTCATCGCCTCATAACAAAGAAACATAGCAATTTCATTTATAAGTTCTCTAAATTCTTTTGTTCCGGTATTTTTATCTTTTAGAATTGTCAGTTTGTGTTTAATAAGTGGGTGGCTTATAATTACTTCTTTCATTAATTCGCTTCTTCTGGTAAAAATAAATTTAGTAAGATTCCAGTAATAGCCGCTAAACTCATTCCACTTATTGCAATTTGTAAGTCTCCTGAATTAATACTAATTGCTGCGCCACCTAATCCTAATACTAACATAGTAGCAGCAATTACTATATTTCTTGTCTTATCAAAATCTATTTTATTTTGAATTAATACTTTTAAACCATTAACAGCAATAAAACCGTATAATAAAAGTGATACGCCACCTAATACTGGATCTGGTATTGTACTAAATAATGCGGTTAATTTACCTAGAAAACCAAAACAAATTGCAAATACTGCAGCTAGAATAATTACATTTATTGATGCTATTTTAGTCATTCCTACAACTGAAGTATTCTCTCCATATGTAGTGTTTGCAGGTCCACCTATAAGACCAGCTGCCACAGTTGCTAAACCATCTCCCATTAATGTTTTATCAAGTCCGGGATCTTTTAATAAATTTTTATTTATAATAGCACCTAATGCAGTATGATCCCCGATATGTTCACATATTGTAACTAGCGCTACTGGTAATATAGTAATTAATGCTTTCCAGTTTGGCGTATAAGTTAAGTATGGAACTTGAAATGCTGGCATACTAAAGAATGCAGCATCTTTTATCGGTGTAAAGTCTACTATACCCAATAGACAAGAAGCTATGTAACCTGTTGCTATACCAGTTAAAAATGGTATTATTTTCAAGAATCCTTTTCCTCTAATTGCAACAAGTGATGTTGTTAAGAAAGTAATTAGAACAACTAAGATATTTTGCCAAATTATAACTGTTCCATCAGATAATCCCATTTGATTTACTGCGTTTGGTGATAAGCCTAAACCAATTATCATAATTATTGGTCCTATAACTACAGGTGGTAAAAGTTTATCAATCCAGGCTTTTCCTAGTAACTTAATAACTATTGCAAATACTACATATAGTAGTCCTACAGCAATTATTGCCGGAAAGATTCCTTCTGTTCCTGCTTTAGCAAACCCAACAACCATTGGGGAAATAAAAGCAAATGAACTCCCTAAATAAACCGGCGATTTTCGTTTAGTAATAAAAACATATATTAATGTTCCTATTCCTGATGATATTAAGGCTACTGGTATAGTTAATACCTGTGCTCCTGCTATATCATTTACCAATATAGGCACTAAAATAGTAGCTCCAAACATTGCAAAGACGTGTTGCAAAGATAGAATTATCCAAGCTAGTGGTTTTGGTGTTTCATGTACATCCATGATGAGTTTTTGTTTTTTCATACTTCCTCCTCTAAAAAAACAGACGGTCATATAAAAAACACTAAAGATATTTTTAGTGTTTTAATTTTAATAATATTGAATTTGAAAAAATGATATTAGTAAATGGACCAGTTAATTTCACTTCTTTTATCATCTTGACCACCTTAAAAATATATTATCATATTAATTTTTAAAATACAAGAAAAAAATAATGTTTAATACATTATTTTGTGTTCGATTGCCCATGGAATAAAATGGTCTTTAATTGCAGTTGATAATACTGAATCATCTTCTCCTAATGTATACCATTTATATTCTAATATTTCTTCATTCGGAATTAACTCTACGTCTACTTCTTTTTTTGCTAACATCATGTGCATTTCAATATTTATTGATGGATCTGATAGAGCAGGTTCTCTAAAACATAATATTTCTTCTAGTTCCTCTTCTAATATATCAAAACCATTACTTATTTCTTCTTGACATTCTCTTCTAGCTGCTTCTTTATAGGTTTCACCGGCTTCAACACCACCACCTACTAAAGTATACTTTCCTTTTTTAGCACTTCGTTGTGACATACTAATTAATAATTTTCCGTCTTTTACAAATGCTGTTCCTACAACATAAATATAATCTTCTTTTTCCATACTACCTCACTTGTGATAAGTTTCATTGTTTAATATTTTGAAGCTACGATATATTTGCTCAAGTAATATTGCTCTAAATAAACCATGTGGAAAAGTTAATTTACTAAATGATATTTCTTCATTACATTTATTTAATACTTCTTTAGATAATCCTAAAGAGCCACCAATAATAAAGTTTATATTTGCTTTTTCCATTAAAGTTCGTTCAATAAAATTCGAAAAGTTTATTGAATCATATTCTTTACCTTCAATTGATAAAGCAACATTATAGCCATTATTTTCTATTTTTTTGATTATTTTTTCGCCTTCTAATTTAGGGTTAGAGTCTAATATTTCAATGATTTCTAGTTTATGATACTTGTTTATTCTTGTATAATAATCCTCTATCATATTAACTAAATATTTTTCTTTTATCTTACCTACTACAATTAATCTTATCATATTTTAGTGCTTTCTGTTATTTCAAATTGCTTAGCAACGACAATATTTGTAAAGTCAATATTCTCTTTTAAGAAATAATCATTTATATTTTCTAATGCAATTTCAGGTGTGTTATTTTCTTCACTTATATGTGCTAGAATTATTTGTTTTGTATCTGGACCTATTAATTTACTTAAATAGTATGAAGCCATTTCGTTAGATAAATGTCCGACATCGCTAACTACTCGTCTTTTTAACCATGGTGGATATTTACCATGCATTAGCATTTCAACATCATGGTTACTTTCAAATATATATAAACTTTTATTTTTCAATTTATTAAAGTGTCTTTGATTTAAATAACCTGTATCCGTTATAATTACTACTGATGAATCATTTTCCGTAATTATATAACCTCTACTATCACTTGTATCATGACTAGTAGGGATTGTTTCTATTTTAACGTTATCAAATTCTATATCATCTGTTAAGATTGTTATTTTTTTATAATCTTTTAAGAATTCTAAATCAGCAAACATTTTCTCAGTAATAATGATAGTTGGTTTGCACCTTTTTATTAATACTTTTAAAGCATTAGTATGATCTGAATGGGTATGAGTTAAGAATATATAGTCAATATCTTGTAAAAGAACTTCTGCTTCTCTTAATTTGTTTTCTAAATATTTAGTATTCATACCAGCATCTACTAATATTATATGTTTATCTGTTTTTATTAAGGTAGAGTTTCCCTTTGAGCCACTTGCTAGTACTGTTACTTTCATATATCTAACATTTAAATATAGAATTACAAGGATCAATGTAATTTGTATATTTAAACTCCGTATCTTTTATAACTGAAAAATGAAGGTGGGTTCCGGTTGATCTTCCAGTATTTCCCATATATCCTATAACTTGTTCTCTTTTTACTTGTGTTCCAACTGGATATCTTGCTTTTTGTGCTAAATGGGCATATAAAGTGATATATCCATTATGATGATTTATTACCGTATAGTTTCCAAAATCACTAGCGTATGTATTAACTATTACTGTACCATCACCCACTGCATAAATAGGTGAACCGTGTCCAGTTCCAGATATATCTATCCCGTTGTGATGTGTTCCCCAACGGAATTTAAATTTACTTGTAATAATATAAGGGCTTACTGTCGGCCAACTCCAACTTTCATTTCCGCCACTGCCATAGTTCCATTCGCCTTCTCCACTATATAATTTTACTCCTCTAGAAATTATTTCATTTGTTGCTGGAGTTAGTTCTTTAGATAATCCTGGAACTATAATTAGGTTTTGTATATCACCATTTTTATATAATATTTTTTCTGTAACTCTTGTTATTCCATTAGAACCTTCTTGTATTGTTTTTTGAGTTCCAACATATGCATTTTTATCATCAACATATTCTGTTTTATAATTATTAACAATATCTTCAACTACGTGTGTTTCAGAAACAATTGTAACAATCGGTTTAATTAATCCAATATTAACTGTTTTTCCTGGTGTAAGTAAAACATTTTCACTTAAAATAGTAGGATTTGCCACTAAAAATTCTTCGATACTTAAGTTATTATCGTAAATTATTTTAGTAATATCATCTCCTTCTTTTACAGCATAATGTTCTTGTTCTTCTATAGTACCAAATAATAAATATTTACTTATATCATTAGTATTTGTAAATATCTCTGAATCTACACTAATTAAATTTTCTTTAATTGTTATATATTCTTCCCAGTAGATTGTTTCAATTTTAGATCCAACATCTGTTATTTCTGGTTGAGTATCTGTAGCATATAAATTATATTCTTCACTTCCTACGAATGCTTTTATTACATTTTTAAAAGCTTCTTTGAAGTCTTCTTTTTTTAAAGTATTTATATATACGATTTGATTTGTATGTTCTTCTTGATCATCTTGTTCTTCTGGATATTTTATTGTAACAGTGTATCCACTTATGGTGAAAGGGTCTTTATTTTGAATTATTTCATAGATTTTTTCAGCAGAAATAATATCTGTACTGTAAGTATATGTTTCTTTTATTTCTAAACCTGTTGGAGGATATACTTTATCTACTTGGTACTTGTTTTTTATTTCTTGTTGTTTATTATCAATTAAATTTAATAGTTCTTCTTCTGATTCTATTAATCCAATTGTTTTACCGTTTAAGTATACTTTATAAACTAAGTTTGGAACACCTTCACTTTTTACTTCAATTCCAACAAAAAAAACAAATAATCCTATTAATAGAGATAATAATATTCCTAGTGTTTTATCTTGTTTCATTTCTATTTTTCCTCACTTGCTTTTAAATAATTTCTAAAATTACTCATGTTTCTTTCAAATAATAATTCGATAGTTCCTGTACTACCATTTCGGTGTTTTCCGATTATCAATTCAGTTAATGATGTATTTGAAGTTTCATGAGCTGTTTTATTATAATAGTCATCACGATATAAGAACGCTACTATGTCAGCATCTTGTTCAAGAGATCCTGACTCTCTTAAGTCACTCATTAATGGTCTTTTATTTTCTCTTGCTTCAACACTTCGTGACAATTGCGCTAAAGCAATAACAGGAATTTTCAATTCCATTGCCATTGTTTTTAATGAACGTGAAATTTCAGATACTTCTTGTTGACGATTTCCGGCATATCTAGCACTTCCTTGAATTAATTGTAGGTAGTCAATTACTACCATTGCTAATCCTTTTTCACTAGTTGCAAGTCTTCTACACTTTGCTCTTATTTCAGAAACTGTTACTCCTGATGCATCTTCTATATATAGATTAGTATCTCCTAATTGACTCATTGCTTCATTAACTTTTTTCCAGTCATTATGTTCTAATTTTCCAGTTTTAAGTTTATTCATATCAATAGAGCCAGCAGCTGCAATCATTCTCATTACAAGTTGTTCTGCGCTCATTTCCATATTAAAAATCGCGACTGGTTTTTGGCTATTTATTGCTGCATTAACTGCTAGGTTAAGACCAAATGCTGTTTTACCCATAGCTGGTCTAGCAGCAAGTATTATTAGCTCATTTTCATGAAAACCACTCGTTAACTTATCTAAATCATAAAAGCCAGATGCAACTCCAGTAATATCAGTTGCATTTTTAGCAAGTCTTTCAAGTTGATCTTGAACACTACGAATTACCTCACCAATAGTCTTGAATTCACCAGCTTTACGGGCCTTAGTGACTGCAAAGATTTTCTTTTCAGCATCATCAATAATTTCATTAGTATCTTCTTCTTCATTATATGCATTAACTGAAATTGCATTAGTTACCTCAATTAATTTTCTTCTTAAAGCTTTTTCTCTGACTATTTCAATATAATAATCGATATTAGCAGCTGTAATTACTGAAGCAATAACTTCACTTAAATATTCAACCCCACCAATATTATTAATGCTACCTTTTTTATCAATCTCATTTTTTACAGTAGCTGAATCTAGTGGAACCTTATGTTCATGTAAATCATAAATTGCCTCAAAAATTCTTTTATTAGCAGCGTTTACAAACATATCTGAAGAGAGTTCCTCACATACTTTATCAAGTGCATAATTAGTTAAAAAAGCACTGCCTAAAACAGCCATTTCGGCTTCTAAATTTTGTGGGAGTTTTCGCTCAACCATAATTACACCTCTTTAACCTGAATTTTTAATTTAGCCGATACTTTTTTATGTAAATTTATATTTACTTCATGTTGACCTAAAGTATCAATAGATCCATCTATTTTAATTGTTTTTTTATCAATTTTAATATCTTTTTTAAGAAGTTCATCACTTATTTGTTTTGAAGATATAGAACCAAACATTTTACCTTCTTTACCTGTTTTAACATCAAAAACAAGCGTCATTTTATCTAATTTATTTTTAATAAGTTCTGCCTCTTTAATATTCTTAGCATCGTGTTTTTCCTTTTCTTTTAACTCTTTTTCTAAATAAGTCTTACTTCCCGCAGTATATTTAATTGCCAGTCCTTTTTTTATTAAAAAGTTTTGAGCATAACCATCAGATACATCAATTACATCATCTTTTTTACCTTGTTTTTTTACATCTTGTAATAAAATAACTTTCATAAATACCTCCGCTTAACTAAAAATATTATATCAAAGTATCAAAAAAAAAGATACTTTAGTCGTTTTGATATTTCGATAACTGGATTATTAAATCCATATTATCATCTTTTGCCATAATATTTTTTTTATATTCTCCACATTTATTACACTTAAATATTATTTTATAATCTCTTTTTTTAGACTTTTCAATACCAATTGGTTTTAAAGTTCCCGAGCAAGTAGACTCTCTATCTCCTGGATTATTATCAACATGTTTAGATGATAAACAATATGGGCAGTGATTACGAGCTGAGTAATTTAAAGGTTCTACTTGTTTGTGACACACCTCACATATAAAACTCTCATCCCTCATTGTAAATCTTGCTTTATCCATTTTTACCACCTTCATACATAATATTTAGATCGACATTTCCATTTATCCCAGGTATCCTTCCAGTATTTGCCATCTGCCAAAGTAAATACTTTCCTTGATAACTAGTCTCATCTGTATAATGAGCAAGCCATACTAGATAATCATTTTTATTTTCCCAAAAGTTTTCTAAATAAGTTTTACTACTATAAAGCATACCTTCATAACCAGCATCTCTTACAGTTTTAATAAAAACATCAGCCATTTTATTAAGTTCATGTAAACTAAAATTATGTTTTCTAAAGTAGGAAAAGTCTTCCCAATCAAATACAATTGGTAAATCTAGTTTCTGTTTATCAAGTATATCAAGCACCCATTTTGCTTGCTCTTTTGCCTCATCTGAAGATGAGGCAGTAGTATATAAATAGACTCCTACCTTTAAGCCAGCCTCTTTAGCTTTTTTTATATTTTCTTCATAATAACTATCTAATTTTAATTCTCTAGTACTGCTACTTTGAAATCCTAAACGAATTATTACAAATGATGCTCCTGCGTTTTTAACTTCATTATAATCAACAGTTTCTTGCCAGCTTGAGACATCGATTCCAAAAGAAATCCCATCACCTTGATACTTATCACTTACTTCTCCAAATGAGATCGTTTCCACTTCTTTTTTAGGAGAACTTTCTATTGCTTCAACCACCTTTACAATTAAATCTTTTTTGGCTGTATTCTCACTACTATCTGTTATTTTAAGAAGAACTTCATACGTTCCTAGCTGATTACTATTATATTCGCCAAGAACAGTGCAAAGAGGTGTCTTATCATAGTTATCACCATATATTAAACTACTACAAAAATCTATTTCACTTCCTAAAGTAATCGTTCTAGTGCCTCCGGAAAAAATAAAAGGTTTTACCTTATCAACAACATTTACTTCAATATTTCTAGAATATTTCTTATTATTAAATTTATAATCAACCTTATATTTATTAATACCTACATGATCAGTTGCTAATCTAAAGTCTTCATCAATAATTTGAACATTAGAATCTATCATCAAGTCAGATAGATATAAATTACTATAAACATCTATTTCATCTAAAA
>CAZGWM010000020.1:0-11469 GCA_964529195.1 uncultured Muribaculaceae bacterium
ATTTCTTTTGAAGTGGGGTTTCTTTTTTTTGTTTCATGCTTGCTCCTTACTATGTATTTAGTATACAATCATAATATAATTTTATATTATCATGTTTGTATATAGTTATCAATTCTATAAGTTTAAATCAAAATAAAAAGACACTATTTTTCTTCATTATGTCTATTTATTAATTCATTTATTTTTCTAAAGTGATGATTAACTCCTGATTTAGTTATATTTTTATCTGTTTCTAAACTTATTATTTCAGATAATTCAGTTAATGAGGTTTCGGGATACATTTTTTTATATTTTATTATATCGAGTGTTCTTCCTTCGATTAGTGATATTAAGTTATTATCTTCTAAGTATTTTATGTTATCCATAATTACCTGGCTTGATTTAAGTGATTTTTCTACATTGGCTTGCTCACAGTTATTTAATCTATTTACCATATTTTTATGGTCTTTATATATTCTTATGTCTTCAAAGTAAAATAGTGAGTTAATGGCTCCCATCATTTTTATAAAGTCACTTATATGTTCTGATTTTTTTATATAAACCATATATTCTCTTTCTCTTTTTAAGATTTTACTATCTAGATTTAAATCTAGTAATATATCATTTACTAAAGTAGCATCTTCTTTTTGTTTTATTAAAAACTCTAAGTGATACATATTTGTTTTTGGATCATTTACGCTTCCGCAAGATAAAAATATTCCTTTTAAGAAAGCAATTTTTTCTTCATTTGATTCTTCTTTTATATTTTTAAATAAATTGTCTATATTTGATAGTATTAATTCTTTTTTATCTTTTATTTCAAGTATATATAAGTTTCTTTCTTTAAATCTTTTTATTATTCGGTATGTTAAATTTACATCAATATTATAATTATTTTTTATTATTTTAAATAACCATCTTGCTACTGATGCATTTTCAACCATGATTGATATTTTATCTTCTGATATTTTACTACTTAGTTTCATATATGTATGAAGAGATGCTTTTAGTTCGATTAAGTTATCATTTAATTTAGTTATTTCATCTTTTATTATTGTTGTAAAACTCATTATTTATCACCCATTAAGTATGAATAAACTAAGTATGCAGTTTTAAGTGGGTCATGTCTTATTATATTATCTTCAATTATATGAAGTTTATCAGCAATTGGTTTTACACCTAATTTGATAATCTCTGCCTCATCATAAACAACTGGATATTTTTGCTCTCTTGTTTGATATTTATCACTTATTTTTTTACTTATTTTAGCTTTATTTGCAATTACAACGTCAATTGAGTTATCTAAGTATTTATTAAATATTTTTATATGATCACTTACTGAAAAACCACTTGTCTCACCTGGCTGAGTTATTAAGTTACATACATATAGTTTTTTAGCTTTTGATTTATCAATCGCGCTTGCCACATCTTCAGTCATTAAATGAGGAAGAATACTTGTATATAATGAGCCTGGTGAGAAGATTATGCAGTCTGCTTTTGATATTGCATTTAATACTTTTTTATTTACTTTAAAATTTTTGTCATACCATATTTTTTCAATTGTTTTACCTGCCTGAGTTATTTCATCTTCTCCAACTATAATTTTTCCATCAGTTGTTTTTGCAACTAAGTTAACATTATCTTCAGTTAGTGGAAGAACTGATCCATCGATATTAAATATTTTAGCAAATTCTTCAATTGCTTCACTTAAGCTTCCTTTTAAATCTATTAAAGCTGTTAAGATTAAATTTTTAATTGAGTGATTAAATTCTGATTCATTATTACTTCCCTTTATTCGGTAGTTAAGTAGCTCTTTTAAATTATTATCTATATTACTTACATTAAGTAATACTTTTGATATGTCTCCTACTGCTGGGATATCATATATTTGTCTTAGCACGCCTGTACTTCTTCCACTATCAGATACACATACTACTGCTGTTACGTTAAGGGGAAATAGTTTTAATCCTCTTAATATTTGACTCATTCCGGTTCCGCCACCTAGAAGAACTATACTCTTCATATATATCACGTTTCTCTCTTTTTATAGTATACTATAAAACATTTAAAAAGAGCAAACGTTTGCTCTTATCTTGAGTACCAATATACTCCTTTATTTGGTAGTTTTAATATTGCTTGTGGATCTACTGATTTTGTATATTTAAATGTATTAAAGCTCATATAACAATCACCTGAGCATGTTGTCCCGTACCATCCATTTGCAATTACAAAGTGAAGGTGAGCTCCAGTTGAGCATCCGTCCCAAGGAGTTTTTCTTCCGCCTCCAACTGTTCCGATTACTGTATTTCTAGTTACGCTTTGACCAATTGATACATTTATATTTAATAAATGAAAGTATGCTGTTGTATATAATTTACCTGCTATATTATGATGAACATATACCTGATTTCCGCCACAGCTTGATCTTGATATTATTTTTGTAACAGTACCGTTAGCCGCTGAGTAAACATTTGTTCCCTCAGCATTACCACCAATATCTATTGCGTTATGCCATGTTCCTTTTTCACCTGTTATTGGATTTACTCTATAACCAAAATATGATGTTATTGTTCCTCTTATTAAAGGAACTGTAAAACCTGAATCACCGCTCATATTTAAACATGAAGTTATACTTTGATTCTCACCACATCCTATATTTACTAAGTAGTTAATATAATCTTGAGTTGAGTTTATTTCATCTTTAATATCCATCACAACATCTTCTTGCTCTGCATATTTTCTTCCTAGTGAATCTACATTTTTTTCTAGTTTTATTATTTCTTGCTCTAATACTTTTTCTCTAGCTGCAAGCTCGATTTGAAGTTCTTTATTTTTATCTATTTTTTCTTCCCACTGATTTATTTTACTTGAATTATTTGCTGCTACCTGCTCAATTATAGCATATCTATATACTAAATCAGCATAGTCTTTTGCTTCAAATATATATTCTAAATATATGTTATTACCAGTTGAGTGCTGAAGAGCATTCATTAAGTTTTTTATTTCTTCATCTGTTTTCGCTATTTCAATGTTTAGTTTTTCTATTTCTATTTTAGCATTTTCAACAGCTTTTTCGTTTTTCTTTATTTCCTCTTGGGAACTATAAATATTATTTCTAGCTGTATTTATTTGTGATTTAGTTAATGCTTTATTACTATCGGCTGAGCTTTTTTTAGCTTTTAAAGTAGCTAGCTCTGATCTTAATCCGGCTAAGGTATCTGCTTTACTTGCATGAACGTTATTTGTAAATATAAAGATTGTAAATAATAATACTAATGATATTTTTATATATTTCATTATATTGTTAAATACCTCCTTACAGCGCGCATGCTTCCTAGCATTCCAACAAGTGAACCAAGAGAAAATAAGACAAGTGCAGTTATATAAACTATTGTATTTGGAGCAGCTAAGCTAATTACTCCTAGTATGTTAGATACACCTGATATTGAAAATGAATCATAAGCATATGTATATCCTATTATTGTTATAAGAATTGGCACGATTGATCCAGTAGCACCTAGTAAAAATCCTTCAATAATAAATGGAAGTTTAATTACAATATTACTTGTCCCTACAAGTCTCATTATATCTATTTCATTTTTTCGGCTAAATATAGTTATTTTAATAGTATTTCCAACTAGGAAAAATGTTACTAAGGTAAGTGCTACAACCAGAATAATTGTTGATGTTTTAACTATATCAAATATATTTATTAAGTCATTTACCATTGTCTCTCCATACTTAACAGTATTTACTTTATTTATATTTTTAATTAAAGTAGCAGTTTCATTTATTTCTTTTACTTCTTTTACTGTTATTACATATGAATCTTGGAGTGGATTTTCTCCTTCTTCCCATGTTTCAACTATTTTAGCATATGTTTCATTTTGATTTGATAAGTCTTTTTTTATTTCTTCTTTAGACATAAATTTTACTTCTAAAACATTTTCAACTTTTTTTATTTCTTTTTCGGTTTCTTTTAATTCTTCTTCAGTAATATCTTTATCCATTAAAGTTACAATTGTTAATTCATTTTCAATTTCTTCAGTTATATTATTTATATTATATGAAAGTAATATTCCGATTGATACTAAGATTAAAGTTATTATAACGCATACTATTGATGCCATACTTAAACTAAAGTTTCGGTATATGCTTTTAAAAGCATTTGATATACTTCTTCCAATTATTCTAAACATCCCCATTATCAACATAACCTCCCTTTAAATTATCGCTTTCAATTAATCCCTCTTTCATTACAACTACTCTTTTTTTCATTCTGTTTACTATATCTTTAGCATGAGTTGCCATGACTACTGTTGTTCCTTCTTTGTTTATATCATTTATTAATTTCATTATTTCTTTTGAAGTATCAGGATCTAAATTTCCGGTTGGCTCATCACAAATTAATAATCTTGGATTATTTACAATTGCTCTTGCGATACATACTCTTTGCTGCTCTCCTCCAGATAACTGATCAGGAAATGATCTTGTCTTATCTTTTAGACCAACTCTTTCTAAAGCTGCTAAGACTTTTGGTCTTATTTCAGCTGATTTCATTCCATAACTCTCAAGTGGATAAGCTACATTTTCATATACATTTAATTTAGGAAGTAGTTTAAAGTCTTGAAAGACAATTCCTATTTTTCTTCTTAATTTATATACTTTACTATTTCTTAGTTTTGAAACATCCACTCCACCAACAGATACTGATCCTCTTGTTGGTTTTTCTTCTCTATAAAGAAGTTTTATAAGGGTACTTTTACCACTTGCGGTATGTCCTATTACAAAAACAAAGTCACCTTTTTCTATATTTAAATTTGCATCTCTAAGAGCTGTTACACCATTTTTATATACTTTACTGCAATCTTTAAATTCAATAAAACTCATATTATCACTCTCTATCTACTAGTAAATTATATCATATTATTTAATTCATTTCTTTTAATTAATTTGATTTGACATATATTTTTTAAAGCCTTTATATTCTTTTTTCGTGAATTTATCTTTATATAATCCTTTTACTTGCCACATACCAGATTCTCTTATATGTTTTACTGGAGATTTTTTTAGTAATTCACTTTTTTCTTATATAAAGATACTTCACCAATTAGTTTTGTTTCATAAAGTAGTCTTTTATCTTTTATTTCGATAAAAGAATATAGAAAGTTATTATTTATATATTTAGTTATTTTTTCTTCTAATTCTTTTTCTTTTTTTATATCTCTTTTATTATTGTATTCTTTTCTTGTTTTTTTTTAGTTTAAAGTCTTTATTCCATATATTTAAATATGCTCTTCCTATATTTTTTCTAAAGATGCTTCTATCTTTATTTTCAGTTTCAAAATGTTCTTTTAATCTTTTTTTAAAATTATTTTCACCAGTATGGGAACCTATCCTTACTATTTCATATTTATTATTTATTTTTTCATATAAAATATATATTCCGTTTTCTGGTATATTATTTTCTTTTTTATATTTATATTTAGGGAATTTATTTAAATCATTTGTTATTTCATTCATAATTAAATTATATCATATGAAAAACCTCTATAAAGAGGTTTTTATATATTCTTCTATTTCTTTTACTGTTTGGTTAAAGTCTTCATAGTTTGTATTAAACCATTTAACATTCATTTTATTATTAAACCAAGTATATTGTCTTTTGGCATATCTTCTGCTATTTTGTTTTATTTTATTTATAGCTTCTTCATATGATATTTTCTTTTCTAAATATGAAATTAATTCTTTGTATCCAATAGTTGAATTTAATTGTTTATTATCTTTATATTTATTGTTTAATTTTTCTACTTCTTTTAGTAAATTATTTTCAAGCATTTTATCTGTTCTTTTATTTATTATATTATATAAATTATCTCTTGGTGTTGTAAGACCAATTATTAAAGTATCATATAATAATTTAGGTTCTTTGTTATTTATTTTTTCTTTATTTACAATGTATTTATTATATTTTCTTTTTATTTGCTGGTTATTGTTTATATCTATTTTTATATTTAATTTATTTAATTTTTCAATCATTTTATCTATAGATATATTTTCATCTGTTTTAAGTTTGTTTTCAGTAAATTTATAATCATATAAAAGAGCACTTATATAAAGACCGCTTCCACCAACTATAATTATATTTTTATTTTTAGATTTTAAATCATCTATTATTTTTCTGCCATCTTTTTGATATTCATATATTGTATATGGTTCATTTAAGTTTTTTATATTTATTAAATGATGTGTTATGTTTTCATAATCTATTATTTTAGCTGTTCCGATATTCATCTCTTTATATATTTGGGTACTATCAGCATTTATCACTTCAGCATTATATTTTTTAGCTAAAATTAAACTTAAAGCTGTTTTACCAACTCCAGTTGGGCCAATTATTGTTATTATCATTACATCACTCTTTTAAACATTTTTTCTAGTTCATATCTTGTAAAAGATATTATTGTTGGTCTTCCATGAGGGCAGTTATATGGATTATCACAAAGAACTAGCTTTTCTAAAATGTTTTCCATTTCACTTATTGTTATATTCATGTTTCCTTTAATGCTTCTTTTACATGCAGCTGTTGCAGCAGCATGATCATTAAATTTTTCTAAATCAAAGTTTGATGAAATATTTATTACCATTTCAATTATTTCTCTTGTGGTTTCTTCTTCAAAGCCATTTAGTATCCAGGTAGGATGTGCTTTTACTAAAATGGTGTTTATTCCAAAGTCTTCTATTTCAAATCCCATGTTTTCAAGTATGTTTTTATGTTCATTAAATTTAATATAATCACTTGAATTAAGTTCGATTGTTATTGGAATTAACATGTTTGTATTTTGTTTTATATCTTCTTTTAAGGCTTTTTTTATTATTTCATAGTTAATTCTCTCCTCAGCTGCGTGCTGATCAATTAAGTACATTCCTTCATCATTTTGAGCAACTATATATGTTCCAAATACTAATCCAGCTGGATATAGCTCTATTTTCTTGATTTTTTTATTCTTTTCTTTAAAGTCAAAAGATGTCTGTTCTTCTTTTACTTCTTTAGTTTGCATTTTTATTTCTTCATAAGTTTTTTCTTCTTTATTTATTTTTATATTTGGGATTAATATATTTTTATATAAAGCATCTTTTATTAAATCAAAAACTAAATCTTCTAAAGATTTGGTTTTACTAAATTTTATATCTTGTTTTGTAGGATGAATATTTACATCAATTAAAGTCGGATCAGTATTTATTTTTATTACTATGACTGGAAATTTACTATCTGGTTTATATGTATGATACGCATCATTTATTGCTTTATTTAAATTAAAGTTTTTTACTACACGGTCATTTACAATTGTTGTAATATAGTTTCTTGTTGATTTTAAAATAGTTTGATTTGATATGTAACCATTTACTTCAAAGTCATCATTTAAACCATTTATTGGTAGCATATTTTCAGTTGTTGAAAGTCCATATATTTCATGGATTGTTTTTAGTAAGTTATTACTTCCAGTTGTTTTTAAAATAATATTATCATTGTTTATAAGTTCAAAAGATATATCACTTTTTGATAGAGCTAGCTTTTCAATAAAGTTTACAACTGATGCTAGCTCTGATTGATCACTTTTTAAATATTTTAATCTAGCTGGAACATTATAAAATAAATCTTTTACTTCAATTGTTGTTCCTTTTCTTGCATCACTTAGTTCATCTTTGATTAATTTTCCACCATGAAGTTCTATTTTGGTTCCAATCTCTCCCTCACTTGTTGTTAGAGTTACTTTTGATACGCTTGCTATTGATGGAAGAGCTTCACCTCTAAATCCTAAAGAAGAGATAAAAAAGAGATCATCTTCTGTGTAGATTTTACTTGTAGCATGTCTTAAAAATGCATTTTTAGCATCTTTCCTCGTCATTCCATCACCATCATCAGTTATTTTAATTAATTTGGTCCCTGAGTCAATTAATTCTATTTTAATTATATTTGCTTTTGCATCTATACTGTTTTCAACTAATTCTTTAACAACATTTGATACTCTTTCAACAACTTCACCAGCAGCTATTTTGTTAGATAGGTTTTCGTCCATTATTTTTATTTTATTCATGTTTATTCCTAATTTCATAATTTAAAATATTATGCATTTTTATATTACATTTATTTTTAGTTTTTATAATTCCATAATTATTTATAATTATTTCATCATTATCTTTTAATTTTATTTCATCATTAAATTTTACTTCTTTAAAGTGTTTGTTTATTTTAATATCATCTTTTAAATATAATATTAAGGATGTATTATCACTTACTTTTAAATAAAACTCTTCTATTTTAAGTACTTCATCTTTTTTCATTTGATAAATTATTTTTTTTATTTTTTTTGTTAAGGTAACTTCAGGAAGTGAAAAACCTGGAGAATCTATCACTGTTAAATCTCCATTTAAATTAACTCTTATAAAATCAATTGTTGTATTTATATTTTTACTTGTTGTTGTTTTATTTATTTTGGTTTTAGTTAAATCTATTAAATTATTAATTAAAGAGCTTTTACCACTATTAGTAGCACCTACTAAGTAAGTTATATTTATATTATTTCTTTTTAAGTAGTTTAATAGTTCTTTTACTTTATAGTTTTCTTTAGAAGATATAAATAATATATCTTCTTTTATTTCATAGCTTTTTTTTAAAGTATTAAGTATTTCATATTCTTTAATTTCTTCTTTTATTAAATCATATTTTGATATTAAAAATAATTTATTTCCTTTTATACTTTTATATGTATTTATTACTTCTTTATTAATACTTAAATAATCAGTTAAAAAGATTGTAAATATATTATCTTTATTTATATTGTTTATTAATTCTTCTGTTTTTTTAACATCTATTAATTCACTGTTTTTTCCGTAGTGAATTAACTTATAACATCTCATGCAGTAAGGTGAGTCTTTTTTAACATCTGGTATATATCCTTTTTCTTCTTTATCTTTTGTTTGAAGATTTATTCCGCATCCATAACATATTTTATTCATAGTATTCCTCTTTTGTTATTAGTTCTTTTTTCTCTAAGTGATTAAAAATACCTGCTTCAATAAATCTATTTATTTTGGTTGGAGCAAAATCTAGTATTCCGATTGGATTAACTAATATTGATAAAAAATCCATACGGTTAGCTCCTAAAATATCAGTTAGTAATTGATCTCCAATACAAGCAATTTCTGTTTGTTTATAATTATATATTTTCATAACTTTTTTATATTTTTTTGATAGTGGTTTTAAAGATAAGTATGATGAATCTAGTCCAAGTATATCTTTAAAGGGCTCAACTCTTTTTTTCTTTGAGTTTGACATTATTATTAGCTTAAATTTCATAGCTTTTAAATCTTCGATTAAATCTTTAGTTCTTTTATCAGGACTTGATATATTAACCGGAGCAAGTGTATTATCTAAATCAAATATTATACATTTTATTCCATTTGTTTTTAATTTTTTATAATCTATTTCAAATATACTTTTTTGGTACATATCTGGAACAAATAAGTTAAGCATAATTTCACCATCTTTCACATAGTTATAAGTATATCAACAATAGGCATTTTAGTAAATAAAGAGTAAAAAAAAGAACAAATTTGTTCTTTATAAATCTAAATGCTCGATATCATCAACTAAATCAAGTTGGTGCTCGATTATTGTTCTTAGTCTTCTTTTAAAGGTTGTTATGTTTCTTTTTAATTGAATGGTTTCATTTTGGGTTTTTTCAGCTTGCATTAGGGCATCATTTACGATTCTAGATGCATTTTTTTTAGCATCATTAAGGATTGCAGTGCTTTCATCTCTTGCAATTCTTTTTATTTGACTTGATGCATCCTCAGCAATTAATATTGCTCGGTTGAAAGTATTTTCCATATTTTTATAATGTTCAAGTGATTTTTTTAGTTCAGATATTTCATTATCTTTTTCTTTTAAATCAGCAATCATACCTTCAACTTGAGTTATTACATCAAGAACAAATTTATTTACTTCTTCTTTTTTATACCCAGCTAAGCTTGTATTAAATTTTTCCATTTTTGATCCCACCTCTAAAGAGATTTATTTAAAATTCTATTTCGTCTTCTATTTTAGCTTTTTTATCATCAGCTTCAGTTATTTTACCTTGTACGGTTACATTTTTTGGTGTACATAAATATATTCCTACACCTAATTTTTGTAGGTCTCCTCCTATAGCGTATAAAGTTCCAGTTAAAAAGTCAATTAATCTTTTTGCTTGATCACTTGTTACTCTTTTTAAATTTACTACAACGCTATTTCTATTTTTTAAATAATCAGCTATTTGTTGACTTTCAGAATATGCTCTTGGTTCTACTAGAATCATTTTACTTCCATCATCAGATTCATCATTACCTTTTTTATCACTTGATAAGTAAAAATCTTCTTCAAAGCCTCCTGTTTCGTTATCATCACTGCCGAATAAAGCATTTTTTATATTTTTTAGTGCCATATTATTCCTCCATATTTTAAACTAATTTAATTTTATCATAAATATTCGTTTTTATAAACTTTAAAATTCACATTTAATTTTATGTAAGTGATCAATTATTTTTATCTCTGAGTTTTCAACTATTTTTATTGTACTTAGTCTAGTTTTAGTTAAGTATTCGATTTCCCATTTTGCAGTATATATATCATCTTTATTTAAATTTTGATTTTCAATATATTCCTGGCATAAATCAGCATTATGAAATATATATTTATTATCATTTTCTTGCGTTAGTATAACTGATTTAAATAAGATATGTTTTTTCCCACTTATTATTAACTTATTATTTATAAATTCATAATCTTCAGCGATGATATTTTTAATTGGATCTAGTTTATATATTTCTTTTAATTTTTTTCCTTCAAAGTCATATATATTTATTTTTATATTTATTACATTGGCTTGGTATGTAGCAAATACAACTGTTTTATCAGTTATATATATTTTGTTTGCTACTCTAAATACTAAATCTTTTGCCGGTAGTATTTCTTTATTGTTTATATAAAGTGATGCTCCACTTTTAGGATCAGATATATCCATTTTTTCATATCTTACTTCAATTTCTTTGTTTTCTATTTTTTCTGTTTTAGTGCAGTAGGTTTGAAGTGGGTTTTCTTGGCATTCAGTAAAGTTAACTATTTTTGCTACGATTTGTTCTTTTGATTTATGAGCTAGTGTTTCTTCTGGATAAAAAAAGTATAGTAAAATCGAAATTATTGTAAGTGAAATTAATAATAGTGCAATAATTATCATGGCTTTTTTATCATTCACTAGCGATCACTCTTTCTATTATAGAGTATATCATAATAACAAACATATAAAAAGATTCATTTTTATGAATCTTAGAATTTTATTTTATCTAATATATAACTTTCAACTTCATTTAAGTTTAGTGTTATTTGCTCCATTGTGTCTCTATTTCTTATAGTTACTTCATTATTATTAAGTGTGTTATCATCAACTG
>CAZGWM010000021.1:0-11120 GCA_964529195.1 uncultured Muribaculaceae bacterium
CAAGTCTTGCTACATTTGCAAAACGATCTATTATTTCTTTTCTAACATCATTATTTACATTCATTCTGACAGTATCATTATAAAGTGCCATTAAAGCTTTAATTGTATCATCAATTATTTCTAAAGTTATTTCTTTATCATATTTTGAAGCTAAACTTTCTGCAACTGGTGTTGCTTTTTTAGTTGAGCGATCTTGAATATAAGTTAGCCTTTGAAATTCAGCCATTTTTTCTTCATACGAAAGACTATCATTTTTATTTAATGCCTCAATTTGCTCTCTTACTCTAGTGGTACTATCAATTTCTTCAGTTCTTTTTTTGTTATATAAAATGCCAGCTTTTAGTTTTGCATCCCTTACTAAAGATTTATAGCTTTCTATTTGGCTTTTATCTCCTTTTTCAGTTAATAAAGATAAATCTGTATCTACATTATTAATTAAATTATCAAGATCATCAAACCAAGTGCTTAATTCTTCTCTAAAGTTTTTAGTTACTTTAGCTAAATTAAAAGTTTCTATTTTTTTAGCTTCTTCCTTTAATTCATTTAATTTATCAAAAGGATCATTACTTCCATTTGTTATGCTTTCATTTACTCTATGAGCAACTTCAAAGTTATTTATTTTATAACCTGATGCTTCTATTTCTTTTAAATATTTTTTTAATTCAGGACTCATATTATTTATCTCCTTTTAGTATCTCTTCAAATTTTGACATATCTAGATTTGATATTTCAATATCTTTTTCTAAATTTTCTTCTTTTATTTTATATGTATCTTTTAATTCATTTATTAAGTTATTATAGTTATTTATTAAATTAATTCTGGTATTAACTCTTTTTAAAATATCTTCAAGAATTTCTTTTACTCTAAAATCTATATTATTATGACTATTATCTAACTTTACCTCTGTTAGGTTATTTAAATCTTTTGAAGAATATGTTTCTTTTAAGTTATTTTCTTTTAATATACTATCAGCTTCTTTTAGAAAATCACTTATTTCTGATTTAAAGAAGTTAATTTCTCTTTCTGCAATTTTTACTCTTACAGTAGCTAGTACTCTTTCAGTTGCTCTTTGCTCATTTTTATCAGTAAATAATATATCTTTATCCATTGTTTTCACTTTCTCCTTTTTCTGCTCTTCCATTTATAACTATATTTAAGTTAATTTTACTTCCTAGTGCTTCATTTGGTAATTGATATAAATTAGCATCAGCTACCCAAAGTCTAAGCTCGAACCACTTGGCTTTCCCCGGCTCTAAAGTTCCAGTATATATTTTTGATTCAGGCTGATTTCCTAGAAGGTTTGCTCCTTCATTATTTAAATCATATCTTATATATTTATGTGATAATAAATTTTTATCTAATTCTTTTGGATTGTTTTCTAAACTAATTGAATAAGTATAAGGAATATCACCAGTATTATCAATTGCAAATTCATATACATTATTTGATTCTAAATAAGCATGCTTATCTGATAATGGTTTTACTTCATTTAAGTTAATTGCTGCTCCTTTTGAATAAGTTACTTGGAGGTTTCCAACACTTAAAACTTGAACGTTAACATCACTTTCGACATTCAAGAAAAGTCCATATGAAGTTCCGACAATTGTAATTACTAAAAAAAATACGGTTATGCCAGAAATAAGTAGTCTTTTTTTAAGTTGATTTTTAATATACATAGCTATATCACCTTTTCAATCTCATTATTATAATATCATTAAAACACTTAATAAAGCAAGATGTCTTTAGTTTATTTTACTATAGAGCTTTTATTAATTATATGGTTGATTTTAAAGCATTTATTTGATAGAATTTAATTTGTTTAAGGAAGGAGAATATCATGCCTAATATTAAAAGTGCTAAAAAAAGCATTATAACAAGCGAAATTACCAAAGATGCTAATAAAGTATACACATCTAGAGTAAGAAACTCACTGAAAAAAGTGGAAGCAGCTGTAAAAAACAAAGATAAAGAAGTCGCAAACGCTGAATTAAAAGTAGCTGTAAAAAATATAGACAAAGCTACAAGCAAAGGTTTAATGAAAAAAAATACTGCTAATCGTCAAAAAAGTAGATTAAATAAAAAAGTTAAAGAAATTGATTAGTATTTCTTTTTTTTTGGCATTTTGTTATTATTAATATAGGTGATTTAATGAAACATAAAGCTTATTTTATTATTCCTATTTTAATAACCCTTATAACATTTGTTAATTTTAATAAAATAACTGATAAAATATCTACTATATTTAAACATGAACCTACAGTTATAATTAGTACTCCAAATAAATATCAAAGATTAAATAATTATAAGTATGTTCAGTTAAGTGATAATTTTATTCCATATAGTAAACAAGATATTAAAAATATATTTTATTCAATATTAAATAATGGATACGAAACTTTTACTTTTTACTGCCCTTCTCAGTATGAGGAGTGCTTAGAAGATGTTCATACTTTAAGCTTAGATAAAAAAATATTAACTCATATTAATAACTTTGTTAATCCATTTAATAATTTTAATACGATTAAAGTATCATATGATGAAAGTGGCGAAGTTAATATTAAAGTAATTAAAGCTTATACGAAAGAAGAAGTAATTGAAATTGAAAATAAAGTAAATAGTATTATAAATGAAGTTATTAGTGATGATATGTCACTTGATGATAAAATTTTAAAAATTCATGATTATATTATTAATATTACTGTTTATGATCAGGCCAGATTAGATGGTCATATTTCATATAAATCTAATATTGCATATGGTCCTTTAATTGAGGGCTATGCAATATGTGGTGGATATGCAGATGCGATGGCACTATTTTTAAATAAATTTGGCGTTCCTAATTTTAAAGTAGCAAGTGAAACTCATGTTTGGAATGCAGTTTATTTAAATGATAGATGGCTTCATTTAGATTTAACTTGGGATGATCCGGTAAGTGATGATGGAGCTAATAATTTAATTCATAAGTTTTATTTAATTGACAGTGATACTTTAGATGAATATAAGATAAATGATCATGATTATGATAAAACGGTTTATAGAGAATTATAAAAAGGAACTTAAGTTCCTTTTTAAATGTATTTATTTATTTTCTCTTTTAAATTAGTTTTTCTAGTTACACTATAATTATTATTAACACCTTTAACAAAAGCCTCAGGACTTCCGATTAAGATTAAACTTTTTTTAGCTCTAGATACTCCAGTATAAAGAAGTTTATTATAAAGCATACGTGAGTATTCTAAAGTAACAGGCATTATTATATGATCAAATTCATTACCTTGACTTTTATGAATAGTAATTGCGTATGCATGAGTTATTGTTCTTAACATTTCTATATTATAAGGTACTATGTTTCCTTCATAATCAACTATAATTAATTCATCTTTACTATGTGGGTTTATCTCTATTATACAACCAATATCACCATTTGATATTTCTAAATCTAAGTTATTTTCTAAATTTAATACTTTATCACCTTCTCGATATATTTTATTTAAGTAAGTATATTCTTTTTTCATACTATCTTTTTTATTAAATATATTTTGAAGTAAAATATTTAAATTATCTATTCCATTTTCACCTTTATACATAGGTGCTAGAACCTGAATTTTATTTTCATCAATTCCTTTTTCTAAGCTTTTGGTTATTACCTGGTATATAATATTTTTTATATCATATGAAGATGATTTTATAAAATTATAATCATCTTTCTTAGTTAATATTTCTTCATCTATTTCTCTATCTTTTATATTAAGAGCGAGACTTGGTATATAAGAATTATCACTTTGACGGTATATATCATTTAATCTAACATGAGTTATTTCTCCAGATGAGATCATATCATTTAATATTAAGCCTGGAGACACGCTTGGTAGCTGATATTCATCTCCTATGAAGATTATGTTAGTATTTAAGTTTATACCTTTAAATAATGATGCCATGAGGTGATTATCAATCATTGATACCTCATCAACTATTATTAGTTTATAATTTTCTTTATTTAGTTCATTTACTTTAAATGTATCATTTTCTTTATCCCATTTTAAAAATCTATGAATCGTACTTGCAAATAGTTTAGAAGTTTCAGACATTTTTCTAGCAGCTCTTCCAGTTGGAGCTAAAAGTAATATATCAGTATCTGTTATATTATTTAATTTTTTATATACTTCAATTATTCCTTTAATAATAGTAGTCTTACCAGTACCTGGGCCTCCTGTTATTATAGAGATGCTACTTGTTAGTGAATTTTTAATTGCTTCTTTTTGTTTATCTCCGTATATAATGTTATTTCTTTTTTCTATTTTAGTTATTGCTTCATCAAAAGTTTTATAAGTTTTGGATTCTTTTTTTATTAAAGATGCAATTGAAGATGCGATATAGACTTCATCTTCATATTCTTCTTTTAAATAATAGTTATTATCATTTATTATTATTTCATTTCTTTTTTTTAGTTCAATAAGAGAATCGTCTATATTTATATCAATGTTATATATATTTTTTAAATACATATATATTTCTTCTTTATCTAAATATGTATCTCCTTTTTGAAAAGTTACTTCTTTTAGAGTTTCAATTATTAAAGCCTCTACTCTTCTTGGGTCTGTTTCTTTATTTGTTTTTAAAAAAATTGCATCAAGTGTTTTAAAATCAATATCTTTTTTTAATGTATATATATTATAATCAATTATATTTTTAACTGAGTCATTATAAGTAGATATTAATTTCATTCCTTCTTTTAAGGAAAATCCCAAATCTTTTAAGTAGATTAAATCATCATCTTGTTTATCATATTTGATAATTGAGGCATATATTGTTTCAGCTCTTTTAGCGGTTATTCCTTCAACTAAAAGTAAGTTATCTTTATTCTCTTTTATTTTATCAATTGCTTTATCACCAAATAATTTATAAATTCTTTTTGCGGTTAATACTCCGCATCCTTTAATATAAGAACTAGATAAGTATTCAATTATTGTTTCTTCTTCATCGGGAATTAGTTTTTCATATTCATGCACTATAAACTGGCTTCCATATTTAATATGGTTTGTTAGTTTGCCTTTAAATATATAGGTATCAGTAAATGTTAAATCGGGAAGTGTTCCTGTAAATGTTATTTGTTTTCCTAGCTCTATCTCTTCATGATCGGTTTTAATAACACGAAAAAGACCGACAATAAAATCGGTGTCAATGGATTTAAATATTTTCTTTGTGTATTTTCCTTTTATGTAATTCATATTAGTATAATATCATAAAAAAAGATGATTTAAAATCATCTTATTCTTACAACTTCTTCGTTATGTAGTCTTGCTTCTTCTCTTAAACTATCTTCTAAGTTAAATTCTGTTTTAGTTACAACTTGAGCCATTTCAAGTGGTACAGCGTATTTTGCTTCTGTAACTCTCTCTTGCTGAAGGATATCAATATCTGAGTAAAGTTCACTATGAACTTTCATATTTTTAAGAAGTAATCGTGCTTCTTGTGCTTCTTTTAAAGCTGCTTCTACTTGAGTACTTAACTCAAGAGCATATTCATCAAATTTAGATGTATCACTAAATGAAGATGTTACATATCTATCAATATGATTTCTTTTAACTTCTTCCATTTCATAAGTAAAGTTTTTTGCTTTTTCAAATGGCACTTCTAAAAATAAGATGTCACCCTCAAAAATTAAATCACTTTGTTTTAGTTGGTTATCTAAAATAATTTTGTTTACTTCTTCTTGAATACTTTCAGGATCTTTATATAGCTCAGCTATTTTCCATAATGTATCACCAGTTTTAACTATGTATGATAAATTTACAATTAAGTTTTCTTCTTCAACTTGTCCTTGAGTTGTAGGTGGATTTACTTTTTTAAATTCTTTTTTACTTATTTTAGATAAAGATACAAACACTACTGTTCCAGCTAATATTGCTGTAGCTACACGTTTTAAATTTGATTTATTTTTATATGTTACATTTTGTTTTGTATGTTTTGGATCTGGAAAAGCTTCTAATTTTCTTGCTGGTTGAACCCAGCTTTCAATAACTGCACCTGTCTTTTCATTTGTCTTATCAAGTGCATCAGGATAAGCATTTATTTTACCTTGAATAGTATTTCCATCATGACTTCCTGTTACATTAAATTCATCTATTGGTACCATTTCTATCACCTACTATTATTATATATTCTATATTAGTTATATGCAAATAATTATGATATATTTACATATTCTTTGTCAATACTTAGTATTTTTCCGGTATAAAATTCATTATGTTTTAATTCTTTTTTGGATTTACATCTTATATAATTACTTGTATAACCAGTATTTTTATCTTCAACTAATATTTGAGCATTTTTACCTAAAAATTTTTCATAGTATAATTTTTCTAATTCATTTGATAAATCTAAAAGTATTTTAGCCCTTTCTTTTTTTTCATAATCACTTACAATATTTTTCATTTTAGATGCTGCAGTTCCATCTCTTTTAGAGTATGGAAATACATGAATTTTACTGAAGTTTATTATTTTAATATTTTTGATTGTTTCGTTGAAATCTTCTTTTGTTTCAGTTGGAAATCCCACTATTACATCTGTAGTTAAGTTTATATCGGGTCTTACTTTTCTTATTTCATTTACTTTATTAATAAATTCTTGGATAGTGTATTTTCTGTTCATTTCTTTTAATACTTTATCGTTTCCAGTTTGAAGTGGTATATGAAGATGATCACATATTTTATTGTTTGCTTTTAGTTCTTTTAAGAACTCATCATCTATTTCGGTTATTTCAATACTACTTATTCTTATTCTTTTTAAGTTATCTAATTTACTTATTTTTTTTATTAAATCTACTAGTGTATATCCTTCTTCTTTACCATAACTTCCTGTATGAATGCCAGTTAAAACTATTTCTTTAAAGCCTTTGGTAGTTAGTTTTTTTATCTCTTCATAAGCTACATTAATATCTTTATTCTTTAATCTTCCGCGCATATAAGGAATAATACAAAATGAGCAGAAGTTATTACAACCATCTTGAATTTTAACAAATCCTCTTGTTTTTCCTTCAAAGTTTTCAATAAACATGTCTTCAAATGGTTCTTTAGTTAAATCATAAAATCTAACAACAGGATTTTTAGTTTCTAAATATTTATTAACATACTCCCCAAGCTTAGTTTTATCTTTATTACCTATTAAAACATCAACTCCAAGCTCTAATATATCTTCTTTGTGATGTTCTGAGAAACATCCACACACTACGATAGTACTTTTCGGGTTTAATCTTTTTGATTGTCTTATTAGTTTTCTACTTTTAGAGTCACTTTGGTTTGTTACTGAGCATGTATTTATTATAATTACATCTGGATTTTGATCTATATTTACTATCTCATAATTTTTATTTATAAAATCTTCTTTTATTACTTCACTTTCATACAAATTTACTTTGCATCCCAAAGTAAGAACGCATGCTTTCATATTTATCACCGTGTATATCTTATCAAATTAAAGAAATAAAAAAAAGTCTTATAGACTTAAATTTTTCTTTAGTGTTTTTAGTGCTTCTAAAAATGCTTCTTCTTTATCATATTGCATTAATTTTACTTCTAAGTTTGTCTCTTCTTTTAGTTTAGGTTTATCAGTTAGAGTTATTTTTTTAACATTTAACTCTGGAAGATCATACTCATCATCGTAAAGAAGACCAAATTTGTCTTTGTTTTGAACTAATTCTTCATAACTTATGATAGCGCTTTTTTCCTGTTCTTCTTCATAACTAGTCATTACGATTGCCTCAGGTTTATATTCTTCTTCTATTTGAGCACTTACCTTTGATAAGTCAAATGCATCAGGACTTTTTTCTTCTTCTTTTTCTTTTTCTTCTATATCACTTAATTTTATTAAATAGAAGATATATACAAATAATATAAATAACATAAAGGTTCCCATAAAGAAGAAGTAATCTCCCATACTTAGTGTGTATATAAATTCGGTTATATTTGTTATTATTTCTTTCATAAATCCTCTTTCTACATCAGTGCTGCAAGTATGCCTAATAAGTTATTTAGCATATGGACTGACATTATGGTTATTATATTTTTTTCTTTTGTATATTGGTAGGCAAGAACTAATCCTGCAACTACGTATGGAACTGACTGAATTGATGCGACTAATATATTTAATTTGGTCGGAAATATATGGACAAGTCCAAATAAAACTCCGCTTATTAGTATAAATATTTTATCATTATTTATTATTTTTCTAATACTTAATCTATAGACTAATTCCTCATTTATTGGAGCAAATAGTACTGATGATATTATTGTTACTATGGGTATATTTTTTAAGTAGTTATTTATTAAATCTTGATTTTCAGCTACTGGTAAATCTATTTTAAAGGCAAGAGATAAAGCTGAGCTTAAATATCCAGATAATAATTTAAATAGTAATAAAATAATTGTTAGCTGAATTACTTTATTTATATTAGTTAGTAATTTACTTTTAAATTCTTTTATATCTTCTTTTAATGTGTTTTTATACAAATAGATTAACATTATTATTAAAAAGATTGAAGATATTAAATCTATATATGGAAGTGTTTCTTTATTTAATGGAATAAATTTAAATACAATGATTACAACATATATTAAGTTAAAATATAAAAGGAAAACTAGAATTGTTTTAAGTATTTCTTTTAGTTTATTATTCATGATATTTTCTCAAGTACTATTATTCCAAGTAATGTATAAAATAATATTGTTAATTTACTAAACCATATATTACTGTTGTTTTTACGATATATATAAGATAGTGATGCATATACAACTAAATTTGGGATTGAAGTAAATATTATATAAGATATACTGCCATCTAGTTTAAGAGCATATACGATCATTCCAAGTATTCCAGATAATAGCATTGCTTTTTTCTTACCGCTTACCTGGTTATTAACTCCAAGGATTATAGTTACAACATATATAAATGGTATTAATATTATATTTTTTATTGTATAAATTATTAATTCAACATTTAATGTTTCTTTAAATATATTTATATAACTTGGGCTTGTATAGTTAGATGAGAAAATTGTAGCAAGCTCATTTACTAAAAAGTCAGTTATTTTTATACCTAAAGTAAGAGCAATGAAAAAGACAACTATCATTAGCATATTAGGAAATAAATTCCTTTTAAATCTTTTAAAATCACTTTTAATATCTTCTTTATTTAAAAAATATACTAACGCAAATATTAATAAGTAATAAACTAAGTTTAATATACTTAGCACTATATCTGGGTATTCTTTTAGTTTTAAACCTACTGCAGATAATATTTTAAAGAAGTAAGGTTCTCCATATACCATTAAAAATAGTGGCATAAGTAGCTTTATTATTATATTTAAAAGTCTATTCATATAATCCTCCTAGTAATATCATATGTTATATTATATTCTCATTCAACAAGTAAGTGTCAATTTTCTTTTTATTTACATTTATATTTACGTTTCCTATACTAAGCAAAAAGAAACACACTTGTGTTTCCCTTTTTATTTTTTATTCTCTATTTCTTTAAGTAACATATTTATAAATTCATCATCATTTATAGTTTCGGTTTTAGTATCATGGTACTTACGGTAACTTATATTGTTATTATCAAGTTCTTTATCACCGATTATTAGTGTATAAGGAATTTTTTCAATTTGGCTTAATCTCATTTTATATGATAATTTTTCATCACTATCATCTAGTTTAACTCTTATATTATTTTTTTCAAGGTTTTCTTTTAATTTTTCTGAATATTCTAAATGATATTCTTTATTAACTGGTATTATATTAACTTGAACTGGAGATAACCACATAGGAAATGCTCCTTTGTAATGCTCGATTAAGATTCCCATAAATCTTTCAATTGATCCATATACTACTCTATGTAGCATGATTGGTCTTTTTTTAGACCCGTCTTTATCTACATATGTTAAATCAAACCTTTCAGGTAAATTCATATCGAGTTGAATTGTTCCACACTGCCAGCTTCTTCCGATAGCATCTTTTATTTGAAAGTCTAATTTAGGTCCGTAAAAGGCTCCATCTCCTTCATTAATGCTGAATTTTTTTCCGCTTTTAAGTGCTATTTTTTCTAATAACTTCTCTGATTTATTCCAAACTTCAATATCTCCAATAAAGTTTTTCTCAGGTCTTGTAGATAATTCTATTTCATAATCAAATCCAAAGATACTATATATTTGATCGATTAAATTAATTAATCTTGTTGTTTCTTCTTCTATTTGATCTTCTCTCATATATAGATGTGCATCATCTTGAGTAAATGTTCTTACTCTAAATAAACCAGATAAAGCACCACTTGCCTCATGTCTATGAACTAGCCCTAGCTCACCTACTCTTTTTGGTAAATCTTTATATGAATATAAATTATTTTTATAAACAAGCATACCACCAGGACAGTTCATTGGTTTTATAGCATATTTTTTATCATCTACACTTGTTGTATACATATTATCTTTATAATTATCCCAGTGTCCTGATTTTTCCCATAGTTCTTTATTTAACATTATCGGTGTCTTTATAAATTCATATCCTTCTTTATTATGAACCTCATACCAATAGTTTTCTAGAATATTTTTTATTATCATTCCGTTTGGAAGGAAAAATGGCATTCCAGGAGCATACTCACTTACCATAAATAAATTTAGTTCTTTACCTATTTTTCGGTGATCTCTTTCTTTTGCTTCTTTTAAAAATTCTAGATGACTATTTAAGTCTTCTTCATTTTCAAAACATATTCCATATATTCTTTGAAGCATTTTATTATTTGCATCTCCCTTAAAATAAGCGCCCGATGCTTTTAATAGTTTAAAGTATTTTAATTCTTTTACAGACTCCACGTGAGGTCCTCTGCAAAGATCAGTAAACTCACCATGTGAGTATGTACTTATTTCCTCACCTTCAGGCATGTTATTTATTAAATCTATTTTATATTCATCATTTTTAAATTTTAAAAGTGCTTCATTTTTAGTTAGTATTTCTTTATGAAATCTCTTTCCATCTTTTCTGATTTTATTCATTTCTTTTTCGATTTTAGGAAAGTCTTCTTCACTTATTGTTTCGTCTCCCAAATCTATATCATAATAAAACCCTTC
>CAZGWM010000022.1:0-408 GCA_964529195.1 uncultured Muribaculaceae bacterium
ACATTGATTTCTTATTTTATTTCCCATTTAATAACAGTTCATATATAATATATACATATCACACATGCAAAGGAGAACAACTATGTCATCTTTTTTTAACCACTTTTTAGAGTTGTTTACAAAACAACCTAGAAAAATAACTAAATCTTTACTAATACTTCTTATATTTACTTTTATATTTTCAGATGAGGCTACTAAAATTAAGAGCATACTAATCAGCAAATTATTAATACTATTACCCTCATCCTTAATACAACATTTTGATAATCTAGATTTTTCAACAAAAGACATATTATATATTTGGTCTTTTCTTTTATTTATCTATATAATAACTATTACAATAAATATTATACAAGGAGTAACATCACCTAATCCTCCCGTATATCTTAATATAGGAGGTGATGCACT
>CAZGWM010000022.1:418-10331 GCA_964529195.1 uncultured Muribaculaceae bacterium
AAGGATTGTAAGATTAAGCCCTCTGCTTAGCAGTAGTCTTTTTTGAAATCAATTCTATTTTCCTAATATTGGTAATAATTAACAATATGATTTCTAAAAACATCATAACTATAAGCCAAAAACATTTATCGCATCCATATTTTTTAATGTTTTTCATTATACTTGCACTCTTTGTATTTGTTTTTACTCTAACCTTCTTATTTAATCCCTTTATTATACGAGATAAATTGAAAGATACAAATTTACATGATACATGGCAATGTATATTGTTTTTCTTTTCTTTAATAATTACATCTTTGATTTCAATAGTAATTATATCATCTATTTATTCTTAAATAGATGATGTAAGAAACTATATAAAACAGTACAAATGATAACAAATATATTATTATGGAAATAAGAGGAGCAGCAGGCGGTGATGAGGCCAACATCTTTGCTGGAGATTTATACAGAATGTACTCTAAATATGCTGATAATAATAATTGGAAAATAGAAGTGATAAATGAATTTGAAGGAACAAGTGGCGGCTTTTCTCAAATTGAATTTTCAATAAAAGGAGTAAATGTATACTCAAAATTAAAATTCGAAAGTGGAGCACATAGGGTTCAAAGAGTACCTGAAACAGAAACTCAAGGAAGAATTCATACTTCAACTGCAACAGTTGTTGTTATGCCAGAGGCAGATGATGTTGAAATAGAGTTAAAACAAGAAGATGTAAGAGTAGATGTTTACAGAAGTAGCGGTAAAGGTGGTCAAGGAGTAAACACAACAGACTCAGCTGTCAGATTAACGCACCTTCCAACCGGAATAGTAGTAACTTGTCAAAACGAACGTAGCCAAATAAAAAATAAAGAACAAGCTATGAAAGTATTAAAAACAAAAATATATGACAAAGCACTTCAAGAAAAAGAACAATCAAGTGAAGAAGATAGAAGAAAAAAAATAGGAACTGGAAATAGATCCGAAAAAATAAGAACATACAATTATCCAAATAATAGAGTAACAGATCACCGAATTAATTTTACAATAATTGAGCTAGACAGAATAATGGAAGGACACCTAGAACCAGTTATTGATGCTTTAGTTACTGAAGATTTAAAAAGAAAAATGGAACAATAATGGAAACGTTAACCAAACAAGAAAAAGAACTTATAACAAAAAAATATAAAAACTTAAAAAAAATTAATCAAAAATTAAAACAAAATTATCCAGTACAATACTTAATTGGTAATGTGGATTTTTATGGCTTAAATTTATGTGTAAATAAAAACGTTTTAATACCTAGATATGAAACAGAAACACTGGTTGAAAAAACATCTAAATATATAGAAGAACTAAATCTAAATAATTCATCCTTAATTGAAATAGGAACTGGTTCTGGATGTATAAGTATTACATTAAAGCATTTTCACCCAAACCTTGAAATAACTGCAACAGATATAAGTAGAAAAGCTTTAAAAATTGCTAAAAAAAATTCCAAATTAAATAAAACAAAGATAAATTTTATTTACAATGATATATTTAAAAGTAATATTATAAATAAATATGATGTTTTAATAAGTAATCCACCATATATAAAAAAAGGAGACATAATTGATCCAAAAACTACATACGAACCACAAAAAGCCTTATATGCAGATGAAACAGGCTTACTTTTTTATAAACAAATATTAAAACAAGCCCAAAAAATACTTAATAGAGAAAATCTAATAGCTTTTGAAATTGAAGAAACTATTGGAAAAGATATAATAAAACTTTCAAAAGAATATTTCCCAAAATCAAAACAATATTTAGAGAAGGATTTAGCTGGTAAAGATAGATATGTTTTTATAATAAATAAAAGCACTAATAAAAAATAGTGCTTTTATATTGTAAATTAGAGTTAATCTAATGCTAAAAAATTGACAATTAAGATAAATAAATATATATTTAAATTGAGAAAGAAGTGAAATAATGAAGAAATTGATTATTGAGGGAAAAAAAGAACTAACTGGCACAATCAAAATAGGTGGTGCTAAAAATAGTATAGTAGCTTTAATTCCTGCAGCTTTACTTAGCGATGGGAAAAGTATAATATATAATGTACCTAATATAAGTGATGTACATAGACTAATTGATATGCTTAGATTATTAAATGTAAAAGTTGAATTTGAAGCTGGAATTTTAAAAATTGATAATACTAATGCTACAAATAAACCTATACCAGAAGAACACGCATCTAAATTAAGAGCGTCTTATTACTTTATGGGAGTATTACTATCAAAATATAATTATGCTGAAATATCGTATCCGGGTGGGTGTTCAATTGGAACAAGACCTATTGATTTACATTTAAATGGATTTGAAAAATTAGGTGCTACAGCAAAAATAGAAGATAATAATTATAAAATAAAAGCAAATAACTTAAAAGGAAATGATATATACTTAGACTTTGCTAGTGTTGGCGCTACTATAAACTTAATGCTTGCAGCAACAAAAGCAAAAGGCGTAACAAAAATATATAACGCAGCTAAGGAACCTGAAATAGTAAACATTGCATCATTTCTAACATCAATGGGAGCTGAAATATATGGAGCAGGAACAAGTGAAATAACTATAACTGGAGTAAAAACACTAGGAGATGGAATAGTCGAAGTAATTCCTGATCGAATTGAAGCTGGAACATATTTAATAATAGGATCACTTCTTGGTAAAAATTTAAAAATAGAAGGAATAATAAAAGAACATCTGGGTTCTGTTATAACAAAATTAGAAGAATCAGGATGTAAATTTAAAATAGAAGGAACATCAATAACAATAAATAAAGTAGATAAATTAAAAGCAGTGAATGTTAAAACGTTAGTTTATCCAGGATTTCCAACAGACTTGGGACAGCCAATGAGCACTTTTTTAACTCAGTGCAAAGGAGAATCTTTATTTGAAGAAACAATTTTTGAAAACCGAATGAGACATATAAACCATTTAATTGCTATGGGAGCACACATAAAACAATTTAACAACGAAGCTGTGATAACAGGTCCTTCTAAGTTAAAGGGAAGAAAAGTAACTGCAACAGATCTAAGAGCAGGTGCAGCAATGATGGTAGCTGGAATGCTTGCAGAAGGAACAACAATAATATCAAATATAGAACACATATTAAGAGGATATGAAAACATAGTTGAAAAACTATCTGAAGTTGGAGCAAAAATTAAAATAGTAGATGAATAATAAAATAACCAAAAAAGAAAATAATGTGTTATAATAACAGAAGTCAAATTACTATAACTTAAATGTTATGGCGGAAGGAGAAATAAAATGAAGGAAACAAGCAAAAACACATTTCAAAAATCAACAATTACTTGTTCATGTGGTGCATCATTTGAAACGTATTCTAATAAACCAGAACACAGAGTAGAAACATGTAGTTTATGTCATCCACTTTATACAAATAAAGTAGGAACACATAAAAAAACAGGAGCTGTTGAAAAATTCAATAAAAAATATAATATTGAAGATTAGTTATCTAATCTTTTTTATTTGTTTACATATCCATATAATAAAATTTGATATGTAAAAATTATAATGTTAAAATAATAAGCAGGTGATAAAGTGAAAGTAGCAATAGGAACAGACCATAACGGTGTAAATTTAAGAAAAGAAATAATAAAAGTACTAGAAAGCAGAAACTATGAAGTACTTGACTTAAGTAAAAGTAACACTCCACTAGATGATTATACAGATTATGCTTTTTCAGTATCAGAAAAAGTAAGAGATAAAGAAGCCGATTTCGGAATATTAATTTGTGGAACTGGAATTGGAATGAGCATTGCTTCTAATAAAGTAAAAGGAATAAAATGTGCTCATGTATCAAATATAAACGAAGCATCATTAAGTAGAGAACATAATGACGCTAATGTAATTGCACTAAGTTCAAAAAATGAATTAAATGAGACTATAAAAATGATAGATGTTTTTTTAACAACTGAATTTAAAAATGAAGAAAGACACATAAGAAGAATAAACAAAATAGCATCATACGAAAATGAAAATAATTAGTGTATTTATATATATAGTATCAATATTACTAAGTACTTTTGCTGTATCAGGTATTAATTTTAATAATGTCTTTAAAAAAAATTACAAATTTGAAGCAAAAATATTCGTAATATTAATATCATTAGCACTTGGATACTTAGTTGGATCATTTTTAATAGATTTTTTAAACTTAACTGAAATACTATAAATTAAGAAAGTTTTTAACAGAAAAAAACTTTCTTTTATTTGCTCCAAACTATAATATATAATATAATTAAAAATGAAAGTAGGAATGAAATGAAAATAACAGATGGATGCCTAGCTTGTGCATCAATGTCATATAAATTAAGTGATTCTAGTTTTATATATCCAATAACACCATCAAGCCCGATGGCAAGTGAAATGGAAATACTAAGCAATAAAAATACTAAAAATATATTTGGGGATACAGTAAACATATCACAGATGCAAAGCGAAGGTGGTGCAGCTGGAGCACTGCATGGCGCATTAATAACCGGTTCTTTAGCTTCAACTTTTACATCAAGCCAAGGTTTATTATTAATGTTACCAAATATGTATAAAATAGCTGGTGAAAGATTACCTGGTGTAATTCATGTTGCATCAAGAAGTATAGCTACTCATGCTTTAAGTATATTTGGAGATCATCAAGATGTATATGCAGCAAGACAAACTGGATTTTCAATTCTAGCAAGCACAAATGTGCAAGACGCGTACAATTTAGCGCTTGTTTCACATCTATCTGCAATTGATGCGAGCATGCCATTTATGCATTTTTTTGATGGATTTAGAACAAGTCACGAAGTAAATCAAATAAGTGAAATATCTGATTCAAAAATAAAACAACTAGTAAATAAACCAAAAATAGAAGAATTTAGAAAAAGAACATTAAATTCTGGTAAAAGCATAACAATGGGAACCGCACAAAACGAAGACGTTTACTTTCAAATGATGGAAGCAAAAAATATATATTATGAAGACATTCCCGATATCGTAAATGAAAATATGAAAAAAGTTAACAAATTAACTAACCAAAACTATAGACCATTTAATTATTATGGAAGTCCAACTGCAAAATATGTAATTGTAGCAATGGGATCAGTATGTGATACCATCAAAGAAGTATTAAAATATATAAATAAAGAAGATAATAATTACGGTTTAATAGAAGTTCATCTATATAGACCATTTAGTAAAAAATATTTAGATAAAGCACTTCCTAAAACAGCTTTAAAAATAGCTGTTCTTGACCGAACAAAGGAACATGGAAGCGCTGGTGAACCACTTTACTTAGACATATTATCATCAGTAAGTGACAGAGATGTAAAAGTTTATGGCGGAAGATATGGCCTATCAAGTAAAAATACAACACCAAGTGATATATATGATGTATATATGTCACTAATAAATAAACCTAAACATAACTTCACAATTGGAATAGTAGATGATTTAACAAACACATCATTAAAAAAATACCCATACAAATATAAAAATGAATTTAAAGAAATGGTCGTATATGGATTTGGCTCAGATGGTATGGTTGGAGCGAGCAGAGATTTATTAACTATTTTAGGTAAAGATAAATTTATTCAAGGTTACAGTGAATATGATTCTAAAAAAAGTGGAGGAGTAACAATTAGTCACTTAAGATTTAATAATTCATTAATAAAAGCTCCTTACTACACAACAACCCCTGAATTAATCATAATATCAAAAGATGAATATTTTAAAAAATATGACATGATATCAAATATAAAAGAAAACGGAATATTAATAATTAATACAAGAAAAAATGAAGAAGAAATAAATAAATTTTTACCAAATAATGTCAAAAGAACATTAACATCTAAAAAAATTAAAACATATATAATAGATGCAGATGACATCGCATATAAAAACGCTATTAGTGGTAAAATAAGCACTATAATGCAGGCTGCTGCTTTAAATGCTTTAAAAATTCCAAACTATGAAGAAATATTAATTAAAACAGCAGAAGAAAGATTCAAATCTAAGGGAAAAGACATAATAAAATCAAATGTTGATTCAATTTTAGAAAGTGAAGATTCACTTCATGAAATAAAAATAAACAATACTAAAACATATGATTTAAATATAAGTAATGATTTATTTAGTATGATAGATTCAAGAGAAGGAAATAAATTAACAGTAAAAGAAGTTTTAAAAAATACTGATGGCCATTTACCAGGTGGCTTATCATCACTTGAAAAAAGAAAAATAGCACCAGTTGTATCAAAGTGGAATAATGAAAAATGTATCGAGTGTGGAATATGCACGATGGTATGTCCTCATGCCGTAATAAGACAAGTCTTAGTTGATGAAGATGATAAATATGCAGATAAAGGAAAAGATACAAAAGAACCTAAAAAGAAATTTATCATTACTCTAAGTGAAGCAGATTGCACCGCTTGTGGATTATGCGCACGTGAGTGTCCAATGAAATGTTTTTACTTTGATGATTTTGATCCAAAAAATCAGGAAATGGCAGATTATTTAATAAAAAATAACAAAAGTCCTCAAGATGAATCAAAAACGCTAAGAGATATAGCGTTTAAAAAGCCACACTTTGAATTTAGTGGAGCATGTGCTGGATGCGGGGAGACATCTTATATAAGATTATTAACTCAATTACTAGGAGAAAAATTAGTGATTGCAAATGCAACAGGTTGCTCAAGTATATATGGCGGATCATGTCCTTCAACACCATACACTGTATCTTGGGCTAATAGTTTATTTGAAGATAATGCTGAATTTGCATTTGGAATGCTTCAAACATATAAAAAAATGAATAACAGAATTGAAAATATACTTCTTGAAAGTAAAAAAGAAGGCGCAAAAAACTTTCACAAAAAATTAATTAAAGCAAAAGATAACTATGAAGAAACATTATTACTAAAAGAAGAAGCAAAAAAATATCTACCAAAAGACCTAGTAGATTATATTACACCAAAAAGTGTTTGGTCAATTGGTGGAGATGGATGGGCTTATGATATTGGATTTGGTGGTATAGATCATATATTATCAAGCGGTGAAAATGTAAAAATACTAGTATTAGATACAGAAGTATATTCAAATACTGGAGGACAATCAAGTAAAGCAACAAGATTAGGTGCAGTAGCGCAGTTTGCAAATATGGGAAAAAGAACACAAAAAAAAGACATGTTCAAAATAGCAATGTCTTATCCAAACGTATATATAGCAGAAGTATCTCTTGGAGCTAATATGATGCAAACAGTAAAAGCTTTAAAAGAAGCAGAAGAGCATGATGGTCCGGCAATAGTAATAGCCTACTCACCATGTATAGAACATGGTATAAAAGGTGGTTTAACCAATACTGTTCAAAAACAAAAACTATCAGTTCAATCAGGGTATAATATTTTGATGAGATACAAAGATGAAAAACTTTATATTGATTCACCAAAACCAAATTTTGATAAATATGAGGAATTTTTAAACTCAGAAAGAAGATATACTATATTAAAAGAAAAAGACGAAAAACTAGCCGATAAACTACTAAGCGAAATAAAAGAATCAGCAATAAAAAGATATGAATATTTCGAAAAATTAAATACTAAAGAATAAAAAAAGAAGCCGTCCCCCTGGGCCGGCTTCAAAGAATAAAAAGGGGTTGGCTAGTGTGATACTAGCACCAATTCGCCATAAAGTGAATTGGTGCTTTATATACTATATTAAAAGGTATGCTTTGTCAACACTTTTAATATAATAAAAAAAACTTTAGGAGGTATCATGCTAAATGAGGTAAAAGGACTTGGTCCAAAGACAATTGAAGAATTAAATAAATTAAATATAACAAACATAAAAGAATTAATATCTTATTATCCTTTTAGGTATAATATCTTTAAAGTGAAAGACATCAGTGAAGCAATTGATAATGTGGAAATTGTTATAAATGCAACAGTAGAAAATCTTCCAAGAGTTATGTTTATAAAAAGAAACTTAAATAAAATGACCTTTAATATAAAAACAAGTAATATAATAGTAAATGTATCAATATTTAATCGAGGATTTTTAAAAAAATATTTAACTCCCGGAAAAGAAATAACCTTAATCGGAAAATATAATAAACTTAAAAACTCATTTATAGCTTCAGATATAAAATTAACACAAATAAAAAAAGACACAATTGAACCTGTATATAGACTAACTTCTAATATAAAGAAACAAAACTTTACTAAAATAATGAAAACGGCATTAACTTCTAACATAAATAACATAGAAAGTAATATTCCAGATTATTTAAATAAAAGATATGGATTTATAGATAAATTAACTGCAGTAAAAGAAATTCACTTTCCAACAAGTACTGAAAGGTTCAATAAAAGCAAAAAAACCTTAGCCTATGAAGAAATATTTACATACATGTTAAAATTAAGTTATTTAAAAGAAAATCGAAAAGAAATAAGTGAAGATTATAAAAAAACATATTCAGAAAAAGAAATAGAAGAGTTTATAACAAAATTACCTTTTAAATTAACCGATGATCAAAATACAGCATTAAAAGAAATAAAAGAAGACTTAAAATCATCTCAAAAAATGAATAGATTAATTCTTGGTGATGTAGGATCAGGAAAAACAATAATCGCATTTATTTCTCTTTATATAAACGCACTATCAAAAAAGCAAGGGGTAATGATGGTACCAACTGAAATCCTTGCCAATCAACATTATGCAAACTTAACAACCTTGTTAAAAGAATATAACATAAAAGCTTCTTTATTAACCAGTTCTACATCAAATAAAGAAAGAAAACAAATCATAGAAGAATTAAAAGAAGGAAAAATAGATATATTAATAAGTACCCATTCTGTTTTAAATAACGAAATTATATTTAAAAACTTAGGTTTAGTTATAACAGATGAGCAACATAGATTTGGAGTTAAACAAAGAAAAAATTTACAAGAAAAAGGAAAACATGTAGATGTATTATTTATGAGCGCAACTCCAATTCCAAGAACTTTAGCTTTAACATTATATGGAGATATGGATATATCATACATAAAAACAAAACCCCAAAACAATAAAGAAATAACAACTAAATTACTTCCTGAATCTGAAATAAAAGAAGTTTTATTTGAAATATTAGAAGAAATAAAAAAAGGATATCAAATTTACGTAATAGTTCCCTTAATTGAGGAAAATGAAGACTTAGATTTAGAAAATATAACATCAATTGAAGAAAAATTTAAAAAAGCTTATAACAATAAAATTCCCACAGGAGTTTTACATGGAAAAATAAAAGCTAATGAAAAAGATAAAATAATGAAAGATTTTCTAGATAATAAAATAAAAATACTTATATCAACTACAGTAATTGAAGTTGGTATAGATGTAAAAAATGCTACAACAATGGTAATATTCAATGCAGAAAGATTCGGACTAGCAACACTTCATCAATTAAGAGGTAGAGTAGGAAGAAGTAGTATTCAAAGTAAATGTTTTTTAATAAGTAATTATGAAAAGGAAAGATTAAAAGTACTTGAAGAAAGTAATGATGGATTTTATATAAGTGAACAAGACTTTAAACTAAGAGGAATGGGCGATCTATTTGGTGTTAAACAAAGTGGTGATATGGATTTTAAGTTAGTAAATATAAATACTGATTATAAAATGTTTCTTCAAAGCCAAAAAGACGTTGAAGAATTGATTCAAAAAGATTTAAATAATTATCCAATCCAAAAAGCAATAATAGATACTATAAAACAAATAGATTAGTAAAATAAGTGAAATAATAGTTATTTTAACTAAAATCAATTGACAAAAAAATCAAATTCCTATATCATTAATTTAGGCATGGTATTAAATCATGCTTTGGTGAAATATAACGATTATAATGTTATTTTTT
>CAZGWM010000023.1:0-10023 GCA_964529195.1 uncultured Muribaculaceae bacterium
ATGAACTGGAACTCTAATTGTTCTTGCTTGATCAGCTAAAGCTCTTGTTATAGCTTGTCTTATCCACCATGTAGCATATGTACTAAATTTATATCCTTTACCGTAGTCAAATTTTTCAACAGCTTTCATTAATCCTATATTTCCTTCTTGAATTAAATCTAGGAATAATAAACCACGTCCTACGTATCTTTTAGCAATTGAAACAACTAATCTTAGGTTTGATTCAGCTAATATATCTTTAGCTTCCTCATCTCCTTCTTCTACTCTTTTTGATAGTGATAATTCTTCATCTGGTGATAGTAGTGATATTTTACCTATTTCTTTTAAATACATTCTAACTGGATCATTTATACTTATATTTTTAGTTATGTCTTTATCATCTAGTATTTGAACTTCCTCTTTTTCTTTATGGCCTTTAGAGTTAGATTTAGCATCTTCATCAGTTATGATATTTATTCCGTTTTCAGTAAATGTATTGTATATTTCATCAAGTGAGTCAGTATCTACATCTAATCCTTTTAATGCTTTGGCAAGCATTTCAAAGGTAATAAAACCATTTTCTTGTCCTATTTCAAGTAATTCTTCTTTTCTTTCTTCTAATGTTTTTATTTCAGTTAATTTAGTTTTGTCCATTATTTTCTCTCTCCTTTTTTAAATTAATTATTAAATCATTTATTTCTTCTTTTTTGTTTATATCTTGTTCTAATCTTAAGTTATTTATTAATATATCTATTTGCTGATCTAGTGTCCAGTTATGAAGGTGAATTAAGTATTCATCAAATTCATCATATTCTGGTTCTTTTTCTTCATATGTATTTATAATTCTTAAAACAGAAGAATAATATATACTATCTTCTTCATATGTTATAAAATCAGCTAAGTTAAATGTTTTATTTATTTTAAAATACGCAAGTATATCATTAGCTATTTGACCATACTCATCATCAGGAATATATCCTAGATTATTCTCATACTTTATTATATATTTTACATCTTTCATCATCATATATAATACGGCTTCACTAATTCTTTTATTTTTAGTTAATTTAGGTAATGATTTTTTTATTACTGGCTTGATTTTAATTTCTTTTTTTGCATTTGTTAGTTTACTATATATTAAATTTTTGTCAACTCCAAAGTCAGTATTTAGTTTATTAATAGTAACTTCTCTTAAAATTAAATCATCTGTTTCATTTAATTCTTTTATGACTTCATTTATATAGTTTGCTAAGTCTTTACTTTTATTTAAGTCTTTATTTTGTTTTAAGTAATTAAGTTTAAAATCAAAGTAAGAAATTTTATTTTGAAGCTGGTTATTAAATTTTTCACTTCCTAAATTTACGATATAATCATCTGGATCTTTTTCACCAGATAATCTTACAACAGAAGTAGGAACTTTTAATTTTAATAACTCTTCCCCTGCTAGAACTGTTGCTTCTAGGCCAGCATTATCATTATCCATAAGAAGTATTACTTCTGAGTTTAATTTTTTTAATAAGTTTGCATGTTCTTTAGTAAAAGCTGTTCCCATAGTTGCAACAACGTTTTTAATACCTATTGTATGCATCCTTATAACATCCATAAAGCCCTCTACTACGTATATTTCTTTATTTTTTCTTGTTTCTGCTTTGGCTTCATTATAGTTATATAAGATATTACTTTTTTTAAATATTTCAGTTTCTTTACTATTTACATATTTATTATCACTATTTGAGTTATATATTCTTCCAGAAAAGGCAACAACATCACCGTGTTCATTAGTTATTGGAAAAATTATTCTATTTCTGAATATATCATATATATTATCACCTTTATTTGATATACCAATATTAATAATCTCGTTTTCAGTATATTTTTTTTCTAGAAGTAATTTGGTTAGATTATTATCATTAAAAGAAACTCCAATATTAAAATCATTTATCACCTCATCGGTGATATTTCTTTTAAGTAAATATTCTTTAGCGTTTTTTCCCTCTTCGGTTTTTAAATTATTTATATAATATTTCATTGATAAATTCATAATATCAAAGTATTTTTGATTTGGTTTATTTACCTTTATATTATAACTAACATTATGTCCTATTTTAGATCCAACTATTTTAACAGCTTCAGGAAAAGATACATTTTCATAGTCTCTTACAAATGTAAATACATTACCAGATGCCCCGCAAACAAAACATGTGTATATTTGTTTTTCACTTGAGACACTCATTGAAGGATTATGATCATCATGAAATGGACATATTCCAAAATAGTTTTTTCCTTTTGGTTCTAAGTTTATGTATGATGAGATGATATCTACAATGTTTGATTTACTTCTAATTAGATTTACTTCATCATTTGGTATCATTTTATCACCCTCTACTCTTAATATGTTCCCTTTAGGTATATAATTTCCTTTTATTTTTTAGCACTTTCTTTAAATTAGTGTGTTTTTTCATACAAAAAAAGCTTTTTAAGCTTTTTTTAGTGTTATTTTATCTATTTGTTTATGGAATAAGCTAATTATTAAAATCGAAGTATATGGAGCGATTATTGGATTTATAAGCGATATTACAAAAGTTAAAAATCCAGTTAATATACCATATATAATTTTACCATATTTAGTATATGAAGAAGTTTGTGGATATGTAGCAACAAATATAAATGAAAATAATATACTATTAGTAAAAAGAGATATTAATATTTGATCGGTATTTTTTGTTATTATTAAATAAATAGTTGTAAATACTGTATATGTAATCATGCTTGAAACTGGAATGCTTGATTTATAATATGATCTTGTCATTAATATAACAAATATGACTAAGAGCATAAATAAATTTGTTGTATTTACTCCCCCACTTCCAAGTCCGCTAAAATAATCTATGAAATTTAAACTAAATTCTTTTGTTTTTTCAAAGCTATTTAAGTATGTAAAATTAGGAGTTAAAATGTATGATACTAAAAATGTAAGTGCGATAAAATTAAAGTTTGTATATTTTTTTGATATTAAAAAGATTATTAGTGATGTAACAAAGAAGATTAATATATTAGTATTTATGCTTAATATAGAAGCAACAACTACTCCAGCAGCTGGATGAAGTGATGAGAAAATTATTGATTCTTTTTTACTTTTTTTAATATATTTTTCATATATTAAATTTGCTAAAGATCCACTTAAAAAGCCGCTTGTTGTTAGTAGTAAAGGTTTTAATAAATCATATATATTCCCAGCATCATTTATATATATTTTAATTCCATTTTTATAAAAACCATATAGTATTAAAGCACTTAATGCAATTATTATATTTATATTTATATTTTTTATTGAATAATTACTTCTAGTATAAATGTTTTTCATAATTATCACTTTCTTTACTTAAATTCTTTTTAGCTGGGCATATGTATGTACATATACCACATTCTATGCAGTTTTCCATATTTAAATTAAATCTTGGATCACAACCTACGGGGCATTTAATATGACACATACCACAGTTTATGCAGTCATGCTTTTCTTCTAAATTTATTTTATTTATAAAGATACTTCGTATATTTTTATTTATTACAATATCTAATGAATCCACTTCATATCCGCTTAGTAGTCCATTTATTACTATATGGTAATTTTCATCTAGTATTTTAAAATTATCTTCAATTATATCTTTTAAACTAGTTCCTAATTTTACATTAATTACTTTGTTTTTATTTATTAAATCACCAGATATAGTTACAAGTTTTTCAGTTATTGGTCTTCTTTTTCTTAAAACATTATATATTGCAAGAACTTCTTCTACATTTAAATAAATTAAATTAGTATCAGTTTTCATTACTTCTTTTATAAGTATATCTTTATCTCCAGAAGGATATAAATTGGGTATTAGTCTCATTTTTATATTTGGATATGTTCCGATTTGATAAACTAACTTTTCAGCTACATCTGAGTTATTATTTGGAATTGAAAAGATACATTTTTCAGCTTTAAATATATCATATATTGTATCTATCGCTACTAAAAGCTCAGATGAATATTTTTTTATAATATGTTTGTATGTTTCTTCTAGCGGTTCATAGTCAATTCCATTTATTAGTATTTTATTTCCTTTTAATGGTTTTTCAATAGCATTATATTTTATCATTAAATCATTGAACTCTTTTTTAGTTAGGTTATTCATATTTTTAACAGCAGGTATTAATTTTTTTGTTTTTTCTTTAAAATTATTTTCAATTATAATTGTTGGTATTTTCTTATTATTAATAGTAATTATTTTAGCACCTTTTACTTTTCCAGATACTGAGCTATATATATAATTATCATTATTAGATAATATAATACTTTCTTTTAATATTTCATCATTTTCTTTTATGTGTAATTTATATTTTTTATCATATGGAATATATATATAATCAGGATTTAAGTAATTGGTTATATTTTTACTTAATGATATTTTATTGTTTATATTTATTTTTATTAAATTCATTATATCCACCTTTTTTCAATTATATCATGTTTAAATAAAAAAGTAGATTTTAATAATCTACTTTTTATATTCACATTTAGAACATTTAATTGTTTTTCCTTTTTCTACTAATAAACTACTACAGTCAGGACATTTTTCTCCTGTTGGTTTATCCCAAAGGGCAAATTTACATGATGGATAATTTGAACATCCATAAAATATTTTACCTTTTCTAGTTGGTTTTTCAATTAAGTCATGAGAGCATTCTGGACATGTTCCAACAACTATTTTAGGTTTTTCCTCTTGTTTTATGTATTTGCATGCTGGAAAGTTTGAGCATGCTGTAAATTCTCCGTATTTACCTTTTCTTATAACTAATTCATGGCCGCATTCTGGACATACTTCACCAGTTTTGGTTGGCATTTTTTTCTCCATTTCATCAAATGCTTTTTGAACTAGTGGTGCAAATTTATCATAGAAGTTTCTTAAGATAGTAATATTGTTTTCTTTATTATCAGCTATTTTATCTAAATCTTCTTCCATTTTAGCAGTATATTCAACATTTATTATTTTATCAAAATATTCATTTAATTTATCTGTTGTTTCTATTCCAACAGTTGTTGGGTGAAATCTTTTTTCAATTACATCAACGTAGTCTCGTGCTTTTATTGTTTCCATTATTTTAGCATATGTTGATGGTCTTCCAATTCCGCTTGATTCAAGTTCTTTTATTAATGATGCTTCATTATATCTAGCAGGAGGTTTAGTAAAGTGTTGTTCTTTTAAGATATCATTTGATATTATGATATTTGTTTTATAATCAGTAAAGTCAGGTAAGATGACATCTTTACTATCTACATATTTTCCATATACTTTTAAGTATCCATCAAATGTAAGAATGCTTCCGTTTGATTTAAATTCATAGCCATTATTTTCAAGTGTAATAGTTGTAGCCATTACTTTTGCATCAGCCATAAGTGATGCAAGTGCTCTATAGTATATCATGCTATAGAGTTTAAATTCATCAGGCGTTAGATAATCTTTTATTGATTCAGGAGTTTTATTTATATCAGTAGGTCTTATTGCTTCGTGGGCATCTTGAATATTATCGGCTGTTTTTCTTTGTTTTACGCGCCCTACGTAATTCTCTCCATATTTCTTTTTTATAAATTCAAATGTATCTGTTATAAATACAGGAGATAATCTTGTTGAGTCAGTTCTCATATAAGTAATAAGCCCGGTTGTTTCTTCTTTTAAACTTATTCCTTCATATAGTTTTTGTGCTACTCTCATTGTCTTAGCTGATCCAAAGCCAAATTTACTTGATGCATTTTGCTGAAGGGTTGATGTTATAAATGGCATAACTCCAGCTTTTGTTTTTTCTTTTGATTCAATATTTTCAATTTTAAAAGATTTTGATAAAGCATTTAATATTTCATTTGCTTCTGCTTCACCTGTTATTTTTATTTTTTTACCTCTGTATTTTTCAAGCTGACTTTCAAAGTCTTTGAATTTAGCAGTTATACTCCAGTATTCTTCTGGAATAAATGCTTCAATTTCTCTTTCTCTATCTACAATTAGTTTAAGTGCTACACTTTGAACTCTTCCAGCTGATTTACCACCTGTTTTAGATTGAACTAATTTTGATAATCTAAATCCAATAATTCTATCTAGCATTCTTCTTGTTTCTTGACTTTTTACTAAGTCATTATTTATTTTAGAAGTGTTTTCAAATGCTTTTAAAACAGCATCTTTTGTTATTTCATTAAAGATTACTCTTTCGTACTGATCTTCTTTTAATTCAAGAGCATCATATATATGCCAGCTTATAGCTTCCCCTTCTCTATCTGGGTCTGTTGCTAAGTAAACAAAACTTGAATTTAAAACATCTTTTTTTAATTCTTTTAAGACAGGACCTTTTCCTTTAGCTGTTTTATATGTTGCTTTAAAGTCATTTTGAATATCAATACCAAAACCATATTCACCACTTGTAGCTAAATCTCTAATATGACCTTTACTTGATACTACTTTATATCCATTTCCTAGGTATTTTTCAATTGTTTTAGTTTTTGATGGTGATTCAACTATTACTAATTTCATAAGTCCTCCTCTTTGTTTATTTCTTTATATTTTAATTTTGCATTATTTAAATAATCAAAGTAATTATTTCTAATTGCAAGTGAGCTCATTTTTTGTTTTACATTTATATCATTATTTATTTCGATTAATTCTTCTATAGTATATGTTTTAGTACTTCCTTCATTATATATAAATCTTCCTTTTGTGCTTGAATAAAATCCATATTCATTTTTCCAAGATCCATCTGAGAAAATTGCAATTCCTTCTTTATCACTAAATAAATCATTGCCTAAATATAATCTAGGGTCATAATCTATATTAAATAAGTTTAATAATGTAGGAGCTATATCTATAATTGATGTATATTTATTTATTTTTTCTTCTTTTGAATTTGAATTATAAATGATAAATGGAGTCCTGTCAACTTCGTTATTTTCTAAATCGTGATCTATTATTTCACTTAATATGTTATTTGATAGTCCATATGGATAGTGATCTCCAAATAATACTATGACTGTATCATCTAGTTTTTTATATTCTTTTAAACTATTTAATAATATGCCAAGAGCCTCATCTAGTTCCAACATCTTAGATAAATATCTTTTTAACTGAATATTATAATCATAATCTTCTAGTTTATCTAAATGTTTATTTCCAAATTCACTATTTACTCCAAATGGTTGATGTGTTGTTACGGTTATTAAGTATGTCATAAATTTATCTTTATCAATAAAATGTTCCAGTGAGTTTTCAATTAAAAGTGTATCACTTGGCCACTCTTCATATTTACCACTCCATTTAATACCAAGATCAGCTACATTTTTATAACTTTGACTTCCTAAGTTAGGGTGAATTACTCTTCTTGAGTAGTATGCATCTGAGTAGTTATGATAACTACTTGTATAATATCCTAATTCATTAAACATATTGAAAATTGATTCTGGATATTTGTTGTTTCTATATGTATTTGCTGTACATGTATTATTTATTGAGTGCAAGCTTGTTAATGAAGTAAATTCATTATTACCAGTAGCGCAGCTATTTCTTGGTGAGTAGTGGTTAGTAAAGGAGATTCCTTCATCATATAATTTATATATATTAGGAAATAATTCTTCATTTATAGCAATTTCATTTACTGATTCCATAAGAATCATGATTAAATTTTTACCTTCAAATAAACCAGTGTAATCATTTTTAGGAGTTATTTCTCTATTTATAAAGTATGTATTTAAATTTTTATATCTTTGAGATGTTTCATTTAATATTACATTATTCCAAAGAGTATCATCTATTATTCTTTTATTATCTATTTCTTGATTGGTTATATTATTATGATTACTTGCATATATATCTTCCGGTAAATATTCATATTTTAATATATTTGCTTTTAAGTCAGTTATTCCATACATTAAAATACCAAACTGGCTTACAGATAAGTTAGAATTTTCAGGGTATTTAAATAACACTTCATTTTTAATGCTTTGAAGGTTATTTTGCATGAATTTAATCTTTAGAGACTTACTATATCCATAAGATAATAATGTAACTAATAAAGCTATTATAACTACTATTAAAGCTTCTTTATGTTTCTTATTTACTTTAAATATAAAAATAGATGTTTTTTCTAGTTTTTTTTCTTTTAATTTATTTTCAATATAAAAATAGTATAGTGTTATAAGTATAAAAGGAATTAAAACTGCGTATGTAAAAAATTTTGCAGCTGAGATGAATTCTTTAAAATAATCAATTACCTTAATACCTTGCTCTGCATTACCTACTCCCATAAAAAAACCTAGGTAGTAAAATAAATTTATTTCTACCCAAGAATATATCATTATAAATAAACTTATGACTAAAGTTATTATTTTTTTTAAATTTCCATTAAGTAAACTGATGATTGTTCCAACTATTAAAGATATTGTTAATGTAGATATACTAATTCTAAGAAATGAGTAGTTAAATATTTCTTTAAAAGCACTATATTTAACAATTAATTCAATTGTTAAAATATATATAAAAAATATAGTTGTATTTTTAATTATTTGTTTTCCTAATTTTTCTTTCATTTAGTTCACCTTCACTTATTAAAACATTTATTGGTTTAAAAGTAAAACGATAATTATCTAATAATCCATATTTTTTTATATTTTCAATATGTTTTTTAGTAGGATAACCTTTATGATTTTTAAACTCATATTCAGGGAATTTTTGATCAAGTTCTTCCATTATTTTATCTCTTGTGACTTTTGCGATTATTGAAGCTGCTGCTATAGATATACTATTAGCATCACCTTTTATAATGCTAAGTGAGTTTTTTATATTTAACTTAACAGCATCAATTAAAATATAATCAGGTTTAACACTTAAGTTATTTATTGCTTCTTTCATTGCTATTTTAGTTGCTTCTAGTATATTTACTTTATCTATTATTTTATTATCTATAACAGATACTCCAATACTTATGGCATCTTTTTGTATTACTTTAAATAATTCTTCTCTTTTTTTAGAAGTTAATTTTTTAGAGTCATTTATATTTTTGTTTTCATAATCGTTAGGAAGAATTACTGCAGCTGCTACCACTGGGCCTATTAAAGGTCCTCTACCTGCCTCATCCACTCCAGCGATTAGTTTATAACCTTTTTTTAAAGCTTCTTTTTCATATTCATTCATATTATATTTTTCGATCTAGTGTTATTCCACTTATTTTTTCGTTTTTTAAATCATTTAATATAGTAACATCAATTTTATCATAATTAATTTCGCCACCTTTTAGTAGTGACCCAGTTGTTTTGGCAAGTTTTTCATATACTAAATTAATATCAGTTACATCATCTATTTTATATCTATCTTTAAGTATATTAGGATAATGTTTAGATAGAAAATTAAGTATATAAAGAGATACATCATGAACTGGCAATATCTCTTGCCTTATAGCTGCGATGCTGGCTAAATTAAGTCCGATTTCTTCAGTGTCAAATTTAGGCCATAATATTCCTGGTGTATCTAGTAATAAAATATCATGTTTTGTTTTAAGCCAAGAATTATTTTTAGTAACTCCTGGTTTATTACCAACAACAGCTACTTTTTTACCAGCCATTTTATTTATTAATGTACTTTTACCTACATTAGGTATACCAATTACTAAAGCTCTTATTTCTTTATTTCTGATGCCTTTTTGTTCTCTTTTTAATAAAATATCTTTTGCTACTTTATTGGTCATATCAATTATTTTTTTATAATCAATATTATTATTCATATTAAGAAGAAGAACATTATATCCTTTATCTTCATAATGTTTAACCCATTTATTAGTTATGTTAATATCACATAAATCTTTTTTAGTCATAATTAAAACTCTAGTTTTATTTTTAACTAGATAGTCTATATCTTTTATTTTAGATGAGAAAGGCACTCTTGCATCTACTAATTCATATACTATATCAATTAGAGGCATTACTTTCTTTATCTCATCTTTAGTTTTTTTCATATGTCCTGGATACCA
>CAZGWM010000024.1:0-861 GCA_964529195.1 uncultured Muribaculaceae bacterium
TGATGTTTAGAAATACTAAAGTTTCAATAATAGATTTAAGTACTTTTGATACATCAAATGTAACTTATAGTCACTGGATGTTTAATGGTTCTCTAGCTACAACAGGATATGCTAAAACCCAGGCAGATGCAGATTTATATAATAGTACTACTAATAAACCTGCCGGGCTTACCTTTGTTGTTAAATAGGTGAATATATGAAAAATATGTTAAATATGATGGTAATAGTACTGCTAATCTTAATTTCTTCAATGATAATCTCTTTTGCTTACTTTGCTACATTTATAACAAATACGGAAACAGATACAACAATATATACTTCAACTGGATTTTTATCAATTGATTATGACGGTGGCGCTTTCATATCAGCCACTTATATGATGCCACAAGAAGATGCGTGGATGATTAAAAACTTTACTTTAATAGGTAATAATAAAACTACATTAAATCTCGAATATCATATATTATTGATAACAACTATTAATACATTTACTTCTGGAGCTTTAACATTTACTTTAGAAGGAGTTAATAATAACTCAAACGGTGAAGTTCTTAATATATTAGATCAAATACCTATAGAAACAGGTAGCGCAGAAACTTTCATTGGTAACGGTAAGTTTGTAGGTAAAATCAACGATAAAATGCATAGTTACACTTTGAAAATATATTTTCCGAATACTAACGAAAATCAAAATGAGAACTTTAATAAAGAATTTAGTGCTTATGTAGATGTAAAACCGGGAAATATTACATTAACTAATACTATTTTAGCCGATTATGAGAAGATAATTGAAGCTCCTTCATCAATTTTTTCATCACCGTCATATATTATTATCGGTATTTTATTCATCTTCTTTATTAT
>CAZGWM010000024.1:871-9471 GCA_964529195.1 uncultured Muribaculaceae bacterium
TTTGAAATAATATAATTTTTGCAAACAATCAGTGGAAAATAGTGAGAATAAATGGAAATAATACAATTAAATTAATATATAATGGGGCATGTCCAAATAATAACTGTGAAATAAACACTTCACATACGATAATTAATCCAATTATTGTTTCTTACAATTCAAATAGTGATGATAATAAATATGTGGGTTATATGTACGGTGGATTAAATGGAACTTCATCAACAAGTAGAATAGAAGCAACAACAAATGAGACAAGTAGTACAATAAAATCTAGCTTAGAAGCTTGGTATGAAAATAATATTTTAGAAACAATATATGAAAAATATATTGTTGATACTTTGTTTTGTAACGATAGGCAGTTTAGAAATGAACTTGGTGGAGCTGCAACTGGAACAGGTTTTGGTACAAGCTCCACTATATATGGAAGTTATTATAGACTTACGACAAAAAAAGTGCCAACTTACATCTGCGCTATAAAAAATGACCGATTTACAACTTATGATACAATAATTGGAAATGGGGATTTAACCTATCCAGTAGGATTACTAACAGCAGATGAATTGTATTTTGCTGGATATTTAAATAATCAATATACAAATGATAATTTTCTTTACTTAAGCGATACATATTTTACTATATCACCTGGACGCTACAATAATAAAGCATATATTTATGCACAAAATAATCTGGGTGGGGTATCACCTGTTGCATCATCTGGGTCGTTTACTTTAAGGCCGGTAATTAACATTACATCCAATGTAAAAGTAACTGGAACCGGAACTTTACTAGATCCATATATAGTAGAGTAGACTTACCTTTATAATAAACCTTAAAAACTATATTTATATAGTTTTTTTAATATCTTTTATTTTTTAACAAATAAATGTATAATAATAATCGTGAGGTAAAGATATGAAAAGTATATATATCCATATACCATTTTGCAAAAAGATATGTACTTATTGTGACTTTTGTAAAATATATTATAATGAAAAAGATTCATCTAGATATTTAAAAGCTCTTAATGAGGAAATTGATGAGTATTATTTAAATGAAGAGATAGAAACTATGTATATAGGAGGAGGGACTCCTTCTGCTCTTAATATGGGTGAGGTAGATCATTTATTTAATATATTAAAAGTTATTAATAAAAAGAGTAACTGCGAAGTTACATATGAATGTAACCCAGAAGATATTACTAAAAAGTTAATTGATAAATTACATTCTTATGGAGTAAACAGAATAAGCATGGGAGTTCAGTCATTTAATAAAAATAAACTTCTCTTTATGGGAAGAGAAAGTATATATAAAGATTTAAAAGAAAAAATCAATTTAATAAAAGAATGTGGTATTAATAATATTAGCTTAGATTTAATGTATGGTATTCCTGGTGAGTCTTTAGATGATTTAAAAAAAGATGTTAAATTATTTTTAAAATTAAAACCAGAACATATAAGTACATATTCTCTTCAAATAGAAGATGGAACAATTGCTAAAATAAATGGTGCTAAAAATATTGATGAAACTTTAGAGTATGAAATGTATACTTATATAGTTAAAAAATTAAAACAAAAAAAATATAACAACTATGAAATAAGTAACTTCTCTAAAGAAGGATATGAATCTAAACATAACTTAGCATACTGGAATAATAATGAATACTATGGTTTTGGTTTAGGAGCATCTGGCTATGTAAATGGCTTTAGGTATGAAAATACTAAAAACATAAATACATATTGTAATAATGAATATAGAAAAGAAGCATCATTATTATCTTTATCCGAAAAGATGGATTATGAAATAATGCTGGGTTTAAGAAAAAAAGAAGGAATAAACTTAAAAGATTTTTTCTTAAAATATGATATTAATATGCAAGATAAATACCCAGTAAAAGCCCTTTTAAAAAATAAAGATTTAATTCATAAAAATGGTTATATATTTATAAACCCTAAAAGGATATATACTATGAATGAAATATTACTAAAACTTATTTAATAAGTTTTTTTACTTTATATAAAATATGTGTATAATATAATATATATTTACTTTATGTAAAGAAATTATGTAAAATAAATATAAATTGAAATAATTATAAGATATGATACAATTATTTTATAGTAAAGCGAGGATTTATGAAAAAATCAATCAAAGTACTTTTAATAGGATTACTAATAAGTATATTAAATTTAAAAATAGCAGATGCTGCTACACTTAAAATATCTGGTGATACAACTCTAGATAGTAATAAAGAAACAAAAATAGAAGTAAAACTAGAAACAAATGCTGGTGAGGAAGTAGAGAAAATAGAATATACTTTATCTGTTAACAACATAACAGATGCTAGCTATAAAGTTCTTCACACTCCTACAATAGCAGGTGAGGCTAAAATTGGAAAAAATATTATTACAAGCACAGATGTAATAAAAGCAGGAGACATTACTTTTATTACAGTTAAAAATATAAGTAGTAAAACAAACAAAGTAGAAGCCGTGCTTAGCCTAGAAGATATTAAATTTACTTTTAAAGATAAAAGTATCCAAGAACAAAACAAAATATCACATATAATTAAATTAGGTGAAAAAAAAGCAGAAAGTAAAATAGCTGCATTAAATACTTTAAGTGTATCTGATGGCACAATGAGTCCTTTATTTAAAAGCGACGTATATGAATATAAAGTAACAAATATAAAAGATACAATCAGATCTATTACTTTAAAAAAAGAATGTGATAACTGTAGTGTAGCTGTCACTTGTGAATTAGGATGCTTAAATACTAATAATGATTATAGAAAAGAACTAGCAATTGGTAAAAACATAATTAAAGTAAGATCAACTAGTGAAGATGGAAGTAATTATGTTGAATATTTCTTAACTGTATATAGAGGAGAGACAACTGATAATTCAGCATTTTTATCTAATATAGATTTTGATGGATTTAAATTAAATGAAAAATTTGATAAAGAAGTCCTTGAATACACTTTAAATATTCCATATGATTTAGTTAAATTAAATATTACATATCAATTAGAAGATGAAAACGCTAAAGTAGAAATAAAGGGAAATGATGATCTTCAGGTAGGTGAGAACTTAGTTACTATTACAATAGTATCAGCTGAAGGTGATGTTAAAGTAGTTTACTCTATTATTGTAACTAAACTAGAATCTGGTGAAGTAATTACAACTACAGAAGTATTAGAGGCTCCTGCTAAAAAAAGTAAAACTTTATTAATAGTATTATTATCACTTCTTGGACTAGCTATTGTATCAGTATCTGCATACTTTATATTCTTTAAAAAGAAAAAGGTAAAAGAAGAAGAAATAGTAACATCAAAAGAAGATGAATTAGATATAACTCAAGAACTTGAGAAGGTAAGTATAGATGATGCCTTAAAAGATATAATGTCAACAAAAGAGTTAATAATAAATGAAGAAGAAGATTCTCAGTAAGAATCTTTTTTTTATGATTACTTGCTTATTGATTAAGTAGTTTTTAAATGGTAAAATATTATTGTCTAGAGGTGATAAAATGCTAGAGAAAACAAATTTATTTAGTCAAGAGGAATTTGATGCTGCAAACATTAAGCATACACTTAATGAAGTATACAGCGCACTAGAAGAAAGAGGATATAATCCAGTTAACCAGTTAGTAGGTTATTTTATAAGTGGTGATCCAGGATATATTTCTTCTTATAAAGACGCTAGAAGTAAAATAACTAAATTTGATAGATCTAAAGTTCTTATAACAGTATTAAGTGAATATTTAAAAAAATGAGACATTTAGGAATGGATTTAGGAACCAAAACACTTGGTCTTGCTTTAAGTGATAAGACTGGTCTTATCGCATCTCCTTATAAGTTAATTAAATATAATGATATTAATATACTTATAAAAGAAGTATTAAAAGTAATAGATGAAGAAAAAGTAGAATCATTAGTACTTGGTTTACCTAAAAATATGAATAACTCTCTAGGTCATGCTTCTTTAAGAAGCATTGAGTTTAAAGATCTTCTTTCAAATGAAACAGATCTACCTATTTACTTAATAGATGAAAGACTAAGTACTAAAGAAGCAACTGACATTTTAATAAGCACAAATATGTCTAGAGCAAAAAGAAAAAATAAAATAGATGAAGTATCTGCAAGTATAATACTAGATACATATCTAAGAAAGTTGGAGAGAAATGGATAAAAATACGGGTAAAATTACAATTCAAAATGCAGAAGGAGTAGCAATAGAATGTGATATTCTTTTTACATTTGATGATGATAATTTAAAGAAGAGTTATATTGTATTTACAGATAATACAGTTGATGAAAATGGAAATACAAAAGTATATGCAAATACTTATGACCCATCAGGAGAAACTGATAATTTAGGTGAAATCACTGATGAGAAAGAATGGCAAATAATAGAAAATTTACTTACTTCATTACAAGAGAAAGTAGGCGAAGAAAAAGATGAGGAAGAAAAAGCATAATTTAGACTTTATTTTATCAAAAACTTCACTTATAGTAACTATGCTTGGAGTAATAATATTAGTAGTGTTTATATCACTTTCAATATATAATTTATCTCCAGTAAATGCTGGAGATGATAAGTTAATTGATTTTTATGTAAATGAAGGTTCTTCTAAAATAGAAGTTGCTAATAAACTTGATAAAGAAGGGATTATAAGAAATGCTTTCTTTTTTAAGTTTTATATGAAAATAAATGAAAAAGAAATATACCCTGGAACATATAAACTATCTAAAAGTATGTCAGTTAGTGAAATAATAAGTGTTTTAAATAGTTTTAACTCACTTGAGAATGAAACTGTAACAATTACTTTTATTGAAGGAAAAAGACTTAAAAGCTATGTTAAACAAATAAGTGAAACATTTGAATTAAATGAAGAAGATATTAATAATAAATTAAATAATAAAGAATATTTAAATTCATTAATAGATAAATATTTCTTTTTAACAAATAAAATATTAAATGAAGATATTAAATACCCACTAGAGGGATATTTATTTCCAGATACTTATAATATTAGAAAAAACTCTACTATAGAGGATATTATAGATATCATGCTGACTAATATGGGCGAGAAGCTAAAAATATATGAAGAAGAAATTAATTTAAGTAATTATAATATTCATGATATAATAACTCTTGCATCGATTGTTGAACTTGAAGGTGCAAATAGTTTAGATAGAGCTGGAGTAGCTGGCGTTTTTTATAATAGATTAAAAGATGGATGGACACTAGGATCTGATGTAACAACTTATTATGCTGCAGGTAAGAATTTTGATGTAGACTTAACAAGAGCTGATTTAAACTCATGTAATCCTTATAACACTAGGGGAGCATGCGTTCCTGCTCTTCCGGTAGGGCCAATTGCAAGTCCTAGTTTAGCATCATTATCAGCTACAATAGAGCCAAGTGAGCATGATTATTATTACTTTGTTGCAGATAAAGATAAAAATACATATTATACTAAGACTGAAAAAGAACACCTTGATATAATTGCTAAACTAAAAAGAGAAAACAAATGGTTTCTTTACTAGGAGGATTATTTTGAAAGAAGTAATAACAGAAATAGAACGATATGCCTCGGCTAATAACGTTCCTTTAATTGAGCTAGAATCAATTAAATTTATAATGAAATATATAAAATTAAATAATGTAAAAAAAGTACTAGAAATAGGTACAGCAATCGGATATGAAGCTATATTAATGGCTAATGCTACACCAGATGTTGAAATAACAACAATTGAAAGAGATGAAAAAAGATACAAAGAGGCTGTTAAAAATATTAATAAATGTAATTTAGATAAAAGAATAGATATAGTATATAACGATGCCTTAGAAGTAAATTTAGCAGGCCACAGCTATGATTTAATCTTAATTGATGCTGCTAAAGGATCATATGTAAAACTATTTGAAAAATTTAGTCACTATTTAAATAAAGGCGGAGTTATTATTTCTGATAATTTAAAGTTTCATGGATTAGTAAATGAAAAAGCAAATGTTAAAAACAAAAACTTAAAAGGAATAATAGATAAAATAGAAAAATATGTACTATTTTTAAATGATAATAAAGATTATATAACTAAATTTTATGATATTGGAGACGGATTATCAGTAAGTATAAAAAAAGGAAATGACAAATAAATAAAACAAAAATAAAATCCTTAAAATAAAGGATTTTCTTATTTGACTTTTATATTTATTTGTAGTATTCTTATTAAGATTTTAAAGCAGAAAGGATGATTATAATGACAAGAAAAGAAATTCATTTAACAAGTGAAGGATTCTTGGAACTTGAAGAGGAATTAAACTTACTTAAAACAGAAACTAGACCACGAATAATTGAGGATATAAAAGAAGCTAGAGCACAAGGAGATTTATCAGAAAATGCCGATTATGATGCAGCTAGAACTGAGCAAGCAGAAGTAGAGGCAAGAATTGCTGATTTAGAGCGTATGCTTGCAAATGCTATTATAATAGAGAAAAAAACATCATCTGAAGTAGTATCACTTGGATCTACTGTTGAGATAGAATATATAGATGATACTGAAGTAGAAAAATACCATATAGTTGGCTCAATGGAAGCAGATCCATTTGAAAATAAAATATCAAATGAATCACCAATTGGAAGAGCTATAATAGATAAAAAAGTAGGAGATGTATTAAGCGTTGAATCACCTACAGGAAGCTATCAAATAAAAATTATTAACATAGCTTAATAATTTTTTTAAATAAACTTTATATTTATTAATATAAATGTTAAACTAAGTATGCTAATAAAAAGAAGGAGAAAACATGAAAAAAAATGTTAAACAATTAGAAAAAACAATAGAAGGAAAAGAGTGGGAGGAAGCTTTAGATAAAGCATTTAAGAAAAACCAAAAAGATATAAAAGTAGATGGTTTTAGAAAAGGCCAAATACCAAAAGATGCATTTATCAAAAAATTCGGAATAGAATCATTATTTAATGATGCAATTGACGTAGTATTAAATGATAATTTTAATAAAATCGTAGATGAAAGTGGAATTATATCTGTAGTAAGACCACTAGTTGATGTAACTCATATATGTGATCATGATGTAACATTTAATTTTACATTTATAGAAAAGCCAGAAGTTAAATTAGGAGACTACTCAAAACTAAAGAGTAAAAAAGCAAAAATAGAAGTAACAAAAGAAGAAATAGAAGAAGAAATAAAAACTCTAAGAGAAAGATATGCTGATGTAGTAGAAGATAACTCATTAAAACTAGAAAATGGTTTAACTGCAGTAATTGACTTTGAAGGTAAAGTTGATGGTAAAGTTTTAGAAGGTGGTTCTGGAACAGATTACCCACTTGAAATTGGTTCTAAATCATTTATAGAAGGCTTTGAAGAAGGTTTAATTGGACTAAGTGCTGGAGATGAAACTAATCTTGACTTAAAATTTCCAAGTGAATATGTAGAAGAACTAGCCAATAAAAAAGTTGAATTTAAAGTAACTATAAAATCAGTTAAAAAAAGAGTATTACCTGAATTAAATGAAGACTTCTTTAAAGACCAAGGAATTAAAGATGTAAAAACAAAAGAAGAATACGAAGAATATATCAAAAATTCAATTCATGAAAGAAAAGAAATAGATGAAGAAAGCAAACAACTAGATGATCTTTTAGAAAGAGCATCTGATTTAGTGGAAGTAGACTTAAATAAAGAAATACTAGATTATGAAGTAGAAATGCTATTTAATCAGTATTCAGATGATATGCAAATGCAAGGAATTAATTTAACTCAGTATTTAGGTATGATGGGTAAAGAAATAGAAACATTTAAAGAAGAATTAAGACCACAAGCTGAAAAAAGAATAAAAGCAAGATATTTACTAGAAGGAATTGTTGAAGAAAAAAATATCATAGTTCCTAAAGAAGAAATAGATGCTGAAATTGAAAGAATGGCTAAAATGTATGGAATAGATAAAAATGAATTTTTAAAAATGATTCATACAACAGATGTAATCGAGCAAGATTTAAAAATGAGAAAAGCACTAGAAGTACTAAAAAAATAAGTAAACATCTCAAAAGAGATGTTTTTTTGTTGAATAAAAAGCCTATATTTTATATACTTAATATAATGTAAAGGACAACATATGAATAAAAAAGATATAACAACTATGATTATGTTTACTATAATGCTGCTTTTATTAAGCGCAGCATCTTCTTTTGCTTACTTCCTTGCCAAAATAACTGGTTCAGAAACTGAATCAACTATAATAGCTGGAAGCGGATCTATGAATATAAATTACGCTAATGGATCAGGCATCCTTTCAACATCAAATATGATGCCAAGTAATACCCATTTTGCAAATAAAAACTTTACTGTAACTGGAAATAACCAAACAGGTATAGTAATGGATTATAACTTAAACTTAGTTATAACAACAAATACATTTACAGATCTAGCACTGGCTTATAAACTAACAAGCACAAATACAAACTCAAATGGAACAGTTGTGCCCCAAACAACAAAAGATATGTGCCATATATTAACTGGATCTTCAACCGAAATCTTAGGAACAGGCTCATTTACCGGCCCAACTGGTGGTAATAAAGTTCAC
>CAZGWM010000025.1:0-9309 GCA_964529195.1 uncultured Muribaculaceae bacterium
GGGGGGCGCGCGGCGTCTTAAATCTGGCCTCTAATACGCCTATTACAGGGACAGGGACAACCCTTGACCCCTATATAGTCGTTGGTTGAGAACATACATCAAAAGACTAGATAAACCCCTTCGAGGGGCCGGAAAAAATAGAAGCTCAAGAAAAGAATAAAAAATAAAACAAATTATTTTGTTAAAGCGCGCGATTTATCGCGCCGCTTTTTTAAAAATAAGCTATCATTCTTTGAAGATATTTGTTCTTGTAATAAAAAGTAATATTATATATACTAAACATGTAATATAGAAGGATTAAGATGAAAGCTAAAAATATTAAATATATGGTATCTTTTATAATAACATTACTTCTTTTAACAGCAGTTTCTTCTTTTGCATACTTTGTCACAGCAATAACTGGATCAGAAACAGAGGCAACAATACTAGCTGGAAGTGGGTCTATGGAAATATATTATGAAAATGGATCAGGTATAATAGCATCATTAAGCTTGATGCCAAGTAATACTCATTTTGCTAGTAAAAACTTTACTATAACTGGAAATAATAAAACAAGTGGCATAATGAACTATACTTTAAACTTAGTTGTAACTACAAATACATTTACAGATTACGCAATCGGATATAAATTAACAAGCACTAATACAAACTCAAACGGAACAGTCGTTCCTCAAACAACTAATGATATGTGCTATTTATTAAAAGGTCCTGAAACTAAAGTTTTAGGGTCAGGCTCATTTACCGGACCAACTAGTGGTAATAAAGTTCATACTTATAATATAAAATTATATTTTCCAGAAACTGAATATCTGCAAAATGATGATAACAATAAACAAATAGAAGCTCACATTAAAACAGAAGAAGGAATAAAAACTAAAGATGAATGTAAACAATTACCTGGAATTAGAGATATAATTCTAGCTAATAATGGTGGAGAAGAAAACATAACTGAAGCTCCATCTAACCTTTTTGAAAATATAAGTGGGCCAACCGAAAATATGATGTATAAAATGGAAGATGATTATGGAACATCATACTACTTTAGAGGTGCAAGAGATTATGTAAATAATAACTTAATTTTTGCTCAATATCAGTGGAAAATAATAAGAATAAATGGTGATGGAAGTGTTAGATTACAGTACAATGGAATGTGCACAGATAATAAATGTATTATTTTTGGTATGAGCACGCCAATGTTATTAGAACCTAACCACAGTTTGTTTAACAAATATGGATATAGTAATTATAATACTTTCCAAGAGGATAATAAATATTTTGGTTACATGTATGGAGGCGCAAGTGGGACTCCATCAACAAGCAGACTTAATGCTACTAGTAATGAAACAAGCTCAAATATAAAGTTGTATTTAGATGCTTGGTATGAAACAAATTTATCAGGAACATCATATGAAAGTTATATATCCGATACAATATTTTGTAATGATAGACAGCTCGAAAGTGAAGTAGGAGGACCATCTGCAAGCGGAGGATACGGAAAATTAAATACATACTATGCTACCTATCATAGACTTTTAACTAATAAAACCCCAACATTAAAATGTGCGCAAACAAATGATAGATTTACTACGATTAATTATAATAATTCAAGTGTTCCAGGTAATAATGCACTTATTTATCCGGTCGGTTTAATAACAGCAGATGAAGCTGCTCTTTCTGGTGCTAAAGTTGAAACACATAATCCGGGCGCTCTTTTAAATACAGGCTTTACTATTTCACCAGTTTCATATAGATATCTGCCCGCTCTTGATAATTATAATGTTATTATGTATGATAATAGGCTAAATGAAAATAGGTTTTTAGGAGTTTACTACGAGACTCATGGCGTTATAAACATCAATTCAAATACACCAGTTACTGGATCTGGAACAGCACAAGATCCATATATCGTAAGATAAAGATATTTATATATCTTTTTTTATATTTAAGTTATGTCTATCTTTATAATAATTTAAATATAAGTTATAATTAATTAGAGGTGCTTTGATGGAAGATTTTAAATTTACAACATTAAAAGAATTATATAAAAAATTATATCCGGCTTTAAATACTAAAAAAAATGAATTAAAGAGAAAAGGTATAAATGTAACTGAAGAAGATATATGGACATATAATAGATTAAAATCTTGGAATACAAAGCAAGATTTAACCCTTTATGACTTAGTATCTGATATAATGTCTACTCCAGATGAGGAGATAGAAAGTTATTTAACAAAGAAAAAATAAATTAGGTGATATAAGTGAATACAATTGAAAACATAATTGAAAAAGCAAAACAAAATGGCTTTAAAGAAGAAGAAATTAATTTAGTAAATGAAGCATATGTATTTGCTAAAAAAGCTCATGCTGGTCAAATGAGAAAAAATGGAGAAGAATTAATTGATCATGTACTTGAAGTAACAAGTATTGTATCTGATTTAAGTGTTGATGCAGTCACGCTTGCATCAAGTCTTTTACATGAAACAGTTGTTTTAAGTGATATTAGTAGTGATATTATTGAAGCTAAGTTTGGCCGTGAAGTAAGAGTAATTGTAGATAACTTAAAAAAACTTCAAAAAGTAAAATTAACTGACTATAATGAATCATCAACTATATACTTAAGAAAAGTATTAGTTGGTTTAAGTGAGGATTTTAGAGTTTTAATAATAAAGCTTGCTGATAGACTTCATAATATGAGAACAGCTTATGCTCTTTCTGAGGAGTCAAGAAAAAGAAAAGCAAAAGAAACAATGGAAGTATTAATACCAATTGCGCACCGCCTGGGTATTAATTCAATTAAATCTGAACTTGAAGATTTATGTTTAAAATACTTAAAACCAGATATATATAAAGATATACTAGATAAACTAGATGGAACTAAAGAAGACTTAGAAGGAAGCTTAAATGAGATGAAAAAAAACATCTCAGATATGCTAATTGACCATAATATTAACTTTGAAATAAAAGCTAGAGTAAAAAGTGTTCATAGTATATATAAAAAGTTAAGTACTGGACGTAAGTGGTCTGATTTATATGACATCCTTGCACTTAGATTAATTGTTGAATCTGAAAGTGACTGCTACTTAGCAGTTGGTTTAATTCACTCTAGATTTAGACCAATACCTAAAAGATTTAAAGATTATATTGCTATGCCTAAAGAAAATATGTATCAGTCACTTCATACATCAGTTTTTGGAAGTAATGGTCATGTTTTTGAAATTCAGTTAAGAACACCAGAGATGGATTCAATAGCTGAAAAAGGAGTTGCGTCTCACTGGTCATATAAAGAACATGGTAAAAACGTTCAAAATATAATGGAACAAAAACTAGAATTATTTAGAACAGTTATTGAAAGTAATATAGAAGAAAAAAGTGATGAAGTATTTGCAAAAAATATTGAAGAAGAATTTTTAAGTCAGCAAATATATGTCTTTACTCCTAAGGGAGATGTTATGGAGCTTCCAGTAGGGAGCACTCCTGTTGATTTTGCTTACAGAATTCACTCTAATGTGGGAGATACAACTGTTGGAGCTATCGTAAATGATTCAATCGTTCCTTTAAACTATGAACTAAATGATGGAGATATTATAAAGATAAATACTAATAATCAAAGTACTCCAAATAAAGACTGGTTAAACTTTGTAAAAACAGCTCAAGCTAAAAATAAAATTAAATCTTACTTCTCTAAAAGAGATAGAGAAACTTATATTGAAAGAGGAAAAGATTTACTAGAAAAAGAAATAAGAAAAAGAAAACAAAGTATTAATGAAGTATTATCTGATGATAATATAAATAAAATATTAAAAGAATTAAAATTAAATACATATGAAGAACTTCTATTAAGTATTGGATCACTTCGTTATACTGGTGGTTATATATTAAACTTAATTGATCAAGATAAAAAGTCAGCTCCTGATATATTACTATCTAGAATGAGTAAAGTTGAAAATAAAAAACATACATATAAAAATAGTGTTATTGTATCGGGAATGGATAATATACTAGTAAACCTAGCAGCTTGCTGCACTCCAGTTCATGGAGATTTAATAGTAGGTTTCGTAACTAAAGGCCAGGGCGTATCTGTTCATAAAAAAGATTGCCCTAATGTAAAAAATGAAGAACATAGATTAATTGATGTAGAGTGGAATGAAGATTTAAAAGTAGAGAGTAAATATAATACAAAGTTAATAATTAAAACAAACTCAAATAAAAACCATATACTAGAGATTATTACTAAAGCATCACTAGCAAGCGTACTTGTTAACAGCATAAAAGAAAATGAAACTGATTACTCAGTTGATTATGAACTTTTAGTTAGAGTAAAAACAACACTTGATTTAAATAACTATATAAAAGAATTAAATAAACTAGACTTTGTTGAGGAAGTAATAAGATGAAAGTCGTAATTCAAAGAGTAAAAAAAGCAAGTGTTAAAGTAAATGATCAGTTAATAAATAAAATAGATAAAGGGCTTCTTGTGTTTGTTGGTATATCAAAAGATGATGAGGCATCAGATTTAAACTACATAGTAAAAAAGACTCTTAACTTAAGAATCTTTAATGATGAAAATAATATAATGAATAAAAGTATTATTGATATAAAAGGAGAAATATTATCTATAAGTCAGTTTACTCTTCAAGCAGATACTAAATCTGGAAACAGACCTAGTTACTTAAGGGCTATGAGCGGAGATAATAGTATTAAGCTTTATAATAAATTTAATGAAGAATTAAATAAAGAAATAAAAACATATCCTGGATCTTTTGGATCTGATATGGATATATCTTTAGTAAATGATGGACCTGTAACTATAGTAATTGATTCAAAAAATAAATAAGAAATTATTTATTTTTTAATGCATAAATTTGCGCACTTACTATATGCTCTAAGTAAATTAGAAGCTCCGAGTTTAACTCCACCATAATATCTAACTACAACAAGTAAGTGGTTATTTAAATCATTTCGATCAAGAACGTTTAAGATCTGAATACCAGCTGTATTATGAGGCTCTTTATCATCTGTTTTATAAGATATAGAGCCTAGTTTATACGCGTGTGGTATATGTCTTAGTTTTTTATTAACTTTTCTTAAATCATCTAAAATAGCCTTTATTTCATCTATAGATTTTATTTCATATAAATAACCTAAAAATCTACTTTTTTTAATAATAATTTCACTACTACTAATTAATTTCAAATTAATCACCTAATACAATTATAACATCATTTATAGTATAATAAAAAAAGGAGAAAGTTATGTTTAAAGAAGAATTAAAATTAGTACCTAATAAACCTGGATCATATCAAATGTATAATAAAGATAATATTATTATATATGTAGGTAAAGCTAAAGACTTAAAAAATAGATTAAGTTCTTATTTTCATGGAACTCACTCAGGTAAAACTAAAAAGATGATCTCAGAAATTAAATACTTTAAATACATCATAACTGATACTGAACTAGAATCATTTATCTTAGAGCTTAACTTAATTAAAGAGTATAGTCCTAAATATAATATATTACTTAGAGATGATAAATCTTATCCATATATTGAATATACTAAAAAACCATACCCAGAGTTAAAAGTAGTAAGATACTTAAAAATAAAACCAGATAAAAATAAAATTATTTTTGGTCCATATGTAAATGTTTTAGCAGCAAGAAGTGTTGTTAATTTATTAAATAGATTATATCCACTTAAAAAATGCAAAGGAAAATCTAAATCACCATGCCTTTATTACCATATAGGTGAGTGCCTTGGTTACTGTTTTAAAGATGTATCATATGAAGAGATAAAACCTATCGAAGATGAAGTAATATCATTTTTAAAAGGAAATGATGAAGTAATAAAAAATAAAATAAAAGAAAAAATAAAAGAATACTCAGATAACATGAACTATGAACTAGCTTTAAGTATGAAAAATGAACTAGATAATATAGATATAATAAAAGAAAAACAAAAAGTAGAGCTGCATCCAAATGATCATTTGGATGTAATCGGCCATTTTAAATATAAAGAATACTTAGGTATTGAAATAATGTTTGTAAGAGGTGGTAAATTAAATGGAAGCTTTAGTGAAATACTAAAAGTAACAGATAACTACATAGAAGAATTAGAGGCATACCTTGGTTTATTTTATAATAAAAATGAAATTCCAAAACAAATCTTACTAAATAATGAAATAAATAAAACCCTTCTAGAAGAAATAATAAAAACAAAACTTTTTACTCCTTTAAAAGGAGCAAAAAAGAAATTACTTGATCTGGCAATTAAAAATGCTAAAATAAATACATTAAATAACTATGAAATAAAAGAAAACAAAATAAAAAGAAGTGAAGGTGCTAATTTTGAGTTATCTAAACTACTTAATATAAACATAAATAGAATTGAAATCTTTGATAACTCAAATCTATTTGGGTCATTTTCAGTATCTGGAATGGTAACATTTATAAATGGTTATCCATCTAAAGCAAACTATCGTAAATACAAAACACAAGAAAATATAAATGATGATTATAAAACTATGAAAGACTTAATATACAGAAGATACTATAAAGTCTTACTTGAAAAAACAGAAAAACCAGACTTAATCATAGTAGATGGATCAAAAGGACAAATAAATGCGGCTCTTGAGTCACTTAATGAACTTAATTTAAATATAAAAGTATGCGGACTAGCTAAAGATGATAACCATAAAACACATGCACTAATAGATGGAGATACATTAAAGGCATATGATATAAACAAAACATCTAACTTATTTCACTATTTAACTAAAATGCAAGATGAAGTACATAGATACACCATTACATACCACCGAGAATTAAGAAGTAAAGCATCAATAACAAGCGCGCTTGATAAAATACCTGGAATAGGTCCAAAAAGAAAAAAAGAACTCTTAAAACACTTTAAAACTATCAAAAACATAAAAGAAGCAAGTATAGAAGAGTTAACAAAAATAATACCAGAGAAAACAGCGAAAGAATTAAAAGACAAATTGAAATAAAGAAACAAATTTGTTAATATTATTATAGAAAATGAGAAAGATAATAATGCAAAAGAAATACCTACTATCAATAGTCTTTATTATACTTCTAACACTGGCAGTTACTATAACTGCTTCTTTTGCATATTTTACAGCAAACATCACTGGTTTAGAAGAAACAACATCAGTAGCGATATCAGGTGGTATTATGAGTATAAATTATACTAGTGGAAGTAATATTAATATACTAAATATATATCCTAAAGAAGAACCTTGGGTTATAAAAGAATTTACCTTAGATGGTGATAACTCATCTTCATCTGATATGAAATATATAATAAAATTAAATATAACATCAAACACATTTACTGAAAATGCTTTAAAATATACTCTAACAAGTGAAAATACAAATAATAATGGTGGAGTTATCCCAAATATATCGGTGAGTGATGTTCCAAGTAGTAGCATTAACTTAGGAACTGGACTTTTCACCGGGCCTACGATAACGTCAAAAAGACATAAATATACACTTAAAATATATTTTCCAGAAACAGGAAAAGACCAAAATATAGATCAAAATAAAGAATTTAAAGCTTATATTCAGGTATTATCTGAAGAGGCCATATATGCTGAAAGTAATCCTGAATCAAAATCAGGAGTAGAATTAAAATTTTTAAACTCATATAACTATGGAAGCAATTTATCACTTGATGGATTAACAACTCAAGAAGAAGGAGCTACTATAACTAGCCCAAAAGAATTAAAAAGTTCATCTAATTTTGATTTAATATCATCGATAGGTAGAAGAAACTTACTTACCAATAGTGAAAGAGAAGTTTCCAGCAACAATTCTAGCTACAGTCGAGAATTTATCCAATACGCTGATTTAGCTCCAATATTTGATTTTTATGGATTAGTTAATTATTCAATGTCGGTCGATTTAAAATCATTAGATATATCTCAAAGTGGGGGAATTTTAATATATATGCAAAATGGAAGTTCCGCAAAATATTCTTTTATCAGCATTTCTAGAAGTGTAACAACAACTTATAAAAGGTATCTATTTGAAAACTATATTCCAACTATTAATGATGCATCCCTATCGCAAGCATTTCTTGCTTTTTACGGTACATATGGAACAGGAAATTTCCCGTCAGCCAAAAAAGTAAAGATTGAATTAGGACCTGAATCATCTCCCTGGACTCCTGCTTTAGAAGATGTAAATTATAACGAAGTTACAAAAGGAGTTTATAAGATAAACCTTCCAATAACCCTAAGAAGTAGTGGGGGTATTAAAGATTCATTATTTAAAGATAATGATGGACTTTGGAAGATAAATAGAAAAATATATACAGAGGAACTTGATAGTAGTAGTACTATGGTAAGATACTATGAAAGTTATGATAACTCAGTAAAATCTAATCGTAGTTTTACACCAGTAAAAAAAATAAAGTCTCAAAATGAAAAGTGTTCTCATTTTTCTTCTCCAACAAGTGAAGTTTGGGGCGGAAGTAAAATAGGCTTTAAAACTAATAATAATTATCAGTTTCATATATCATTTCCAAATGATCTTTTAGGTATATTATCAAGTGATGGTGAAGTAGTAAGAAATACTAAAATAAAAGCATTTTTAGATAGTGAAAAAAATAAAGGAACACCAGTTACCATATTATATGAACTTGAAACTCCTATAATAGAAGTACTATCTAATGATATGCAAAACAAATTAAATGGGATCCCCACATTTAATGGAACAACTTATATGTATACATTAGGTGATGTATCACCTAATATAAATGCAACTATAAGAGTGGAGAAATAAAATGATAACATTAATAAAAAATAAATATAATTTAAAAGAAAAAGATATAACTGATAAGACTACTAAAATAAAAGTATTTTTAAAAAATAAAGATATATTATATATTGGTTATGCGCGTGATAATTATCAGCTTCCGGGAGGAACTCATGAAGAAGGCGAAACTTTATCCGATACTTTAATAAGAGAAATAAAAGAAGAAGTAGGAATAGAGTTAAACAAAGAAAACTATAAACCATTTTTATTATTAAAATCCTATTATAAAAACTGGCCATCTGATAATAGAAATAAACTTGTTGAAATCTATTATTTTGAAGTAGAAACTAATAAAAAACCAAATATAAACAATATAAACTTAACCCAAAATGAAAAAGAAAAAGACTTTAAAATATTAGAAGTACCATTTAATAATATAAAAGAACTTTTAGAAGAAAATTTATCTTTATATGAAGATAAACAAGGTATAACTAAAGAACTTTTAGAAATAATAGAATATATGTAAAAAAA
>CAZGWM010000026.1:0-7793 GCA_964529195.1 uncultured Muribaculaceae bacterium
TAACTTAGCACGACTTCTTCCAAAGTCCATACTATTTTTATTACTTCCACCTATTTTAGTAAATAGCCAAACCATTGCACCTAGTAGTAATATTGTTGGTACTACGTTTACTAGTACTGTTACCGCACTATTTGTTTCAGGATTTGGTGATATTACAGTATTTATATTATCTTCAGTTGTATAAACTAATATTCTATCTAGTACTTGCTCAGATAGAGGAACATTTACTTTAAAGCTTTCTGTTTCAGGATAACCCTCTAGTTTTCCAGTGATATAGTATATTCCTGCTTTTGATTTTTCAGTTATTACTACTTTTTCAACAGTTCCTTCTGATAGTTTTGTTACAAACTCATCATATGTAAATTCATTTACTTTATATTGAGCCATATTATAAAATATTAATACTCCTAATATGACTACTGATAATAATATATATGGTATTATTTGTTTTTGGTTAATTTTTTTCTTCATTCATACTCTCCTTTTTTTCGTACTTTATTATTATATCATATGTTTCATTTTTTTGTTTATCAAAAACACTTTTTTTTAAACCTGGAATCCATAAGATTTCATTATTACTATCTACTAAGATTGGCCAGGATTTTCTTTCATTTTTGGTGTTTTTATTATCAACAAAGATTGATGCTATACTTTTACTTCCATTTAAATTTTTGACTTTCATTTTATCTCCCTTTAAATGTGTTCTTATATAAAGAGGAAGTTTAATTTCTTTTGCACTTAACCTAATTACATAATTAGATGTATCATTTGATTCTTTTATAATACTTATTTTTCCGGATGATAGATTTACTATATCTTTTAATAAATAATTATATGGTTTTATTTCTTCAACATTAAATTTAAATATTAATTTGTTATATTCTTTTATAACAGATAAATCAAGTGGAAGTGATACGTATGTATTTTGTTTTTCACTATTAATTAAATCTATTATTAAAGATATATGATTATCAGTTATTAAGTATATTTCACTTGTGTATAACTCTTTTAATATTTCTTGAATTATTCTTTTTTTAATTATATCTTTTTCTTTGTTAAATTCTTTTATATATATATAGTTATCTTTGTATACTTTTTTTAATACTTTTTTTGTTTCTTCTTTAAAGTATTCTTCATATTCATTTATTTTTTCATTAAAATCAAGGAATTTTAAATGAACTTCATTATTTTCTTTTTTTAATTCGGGTAATATATTTTTTCTTATTCTATTTCTGAAGTAGTCTTCTGATTCATTTGTATAATCTTTTGCATAATTTATTTTATTTTCTTTTGCATAATAAAGAATATCTTCTTTACTGTAATATATTAGCGGTCTTATTATTTTATAAGTTTCTTTATCTTTTATATAATCAAAACCACCATATCCTTTTAATCTAGATCCTCTTATTATTCGCATTAAGACTGTTTCGATTAAATCATCACCATGATGGCCCGTAAATAAATATTTTGAATTATATTTGATTAATAAACTTTCAAAAAAATCATATCTTATTACTCTTGATCTCATTTCAAAGTTTGTCTCTGGAACTTCTTTAAGTATTTTAAGTTCAAAAGGTATATTATTTTTATTACAATAAGTTTTCAACGCTTTTTCTTCTGCATCTGATTCATCTCTTACTTTATGATTTACATGAGCAACTATAACATTTACTTTTAGTTTTAAAAGCAAATCAAGAAGGACCATTGAATCAGGTCCATAAGAGCAAGCTAAAATTACAGGCTCATTATTTAATTTTAAATTTTCAATTAAATTAATTGCTTTTTTCATAAGTCACCAACTGTTTAAATAGTATATACTTTATAACTTTTTATTTCAATATAAAAACTTGCATTTAAATGCAAGTTTGTTATCTCTTACTGAATTGTGGAGCTTTACGAGCTTTCTTAAGTCCGTATTTTTTACGCTCTTTTACTCTAGGATCACGAGTGATCATTCCTTCAACTTTTAATATTTTACGGAATGCATCGTCTCTTGATTGATCAGCATTTTCATCATACTTAAGTAAACATCTTGTTATACCTAATCTTATTGCACCAGCTTGACCTCTAAATCCGCCACCATGAACTTTGATATCAAAATCAAAATTGTTTTCTGTTTTTGTAAGTACTAGTGGTTGTTTTAAATCAAGTACTAAAGTTGCATAAGGCATAAACTGATTTACATCAACACCATTTACAATTATGTTTCCTTTACCAGGAACCATTCTTACTTGTGCTACAGAAGTTTTTCTTCTTCCTGTTGCTTTTATTTCATTATTTTTCATATTATCTCCTAATCAATTGATATTACAGTTGGCTTTTGAGCTTCATGCTTATGTTCACTACCAGTATATACAAATAATTTTTTGTACATTTGTCTTCCTAGTGAACCTTTTGGTAGCATTCCTTTAACTGCTCTTTCTACCATTTCAACTGGATATCTTTCTATCATAGTTTTTGCATTACGTGTTCTTAGTCCTCCAGGATATCCTGAATGATTGTAATACATTTTGTTGTTTAATTTATTACCTGTTAATTTTACTTTTTCAGCATTAATTATGATAATAAAATCTCCACCATCAACGTGTGGTGTAAATGTTGGTTTATGTTTTCCTCTTAGCATGTGTGCTGCTTTGGTTGATAATCTACCTAGCGGGACATCAGTTGCATCTAATATATACCATTTACGGTCTACATCTTCTTTTCTTTGCATAAATGTTTTCATATTGTTTTTTTTCCTTTCAATACTTTTTAATTATTAACTTCCCACATTAATAAAAAAAGAGTAATAAAATGTACCGCTTTAAATTATATGTGATTAATAGTTAAAAGTCAAACAAAATCATACTTTTAAATAAAAAATGAGAGAAACATAATATAATCATGTTTCTCTCAGTAGCTGAGAAAAGATAAATCGTTTCTCAACTAAATTAAGTATACGATATGTTTATTTATTTGTCAACTACTTTTTTAAATCTTTTTATTACTTTTTCTTCTCCAAGTAATTTTATTATTTGATGAAGATCAGGACTCATACTTTTAGTTGTTATTGAAACTCTTATAATATTACTAATATCAGCTATACTTCCCTTATACATGCTTTCATTTTCTCTATATTTTTTCATATCAGTTTCATAACCTAATTCTTCAGTTAATTCTTTTACTTTATTAAACCAAGTTTGTTTATCATCTTCTATGTTAAAGTATTTATCCATATATAGGTTAATTATTTCCTTATATTCTTCTGAATTATTTACTACTGAAAAATCAATATTAATTTTATTGTAAAGTTCATCAAACATATAAAAGATATTTTCTTTTACTTCACTCCAAGATGAAAAATCTTTTCTTGGTTTTTTTTGATTTCTTTCTATATTAAATATTGATATTGAATATTCTTTATTATTTTTTAATATATTATAAAATTCTTCATCATAAATTTTTGACCAAGTAAGAGTATTTTCATATACTTCATCTGCTGTTAGTTTTGATATATAATTTTTTGATATGTTTAGTAATTTTTCTAAATCAAAAAGTGATCCACTAGGTGACATTTTTTTAAAATCAAATCTAAAGTCATCAAGTGTTTTATCTGGGTTTTGATTCATCCATTCTTCAAAGTTTGAATTAGCAGTTGTCATTAAGTAAAGTTCGACAGCTTTTGTAGGTATTCCTTTTTCATGGTAATAACTTAGTGCAGCTTCTGGATCTTTTCTTTTAGATAGTTTTCTGATTGAATCACCATCTTTTTTATTAACTGGTGCTAAATGGCAATATTTAGGAAGCGGGAAATTCAGCATTTCAAATAGTTGTTTATGAATGGGAAATGAACTTAACCATTCATCTCCTCTTAGTATGTGAGTTGTCCTCATTAAATGATCATCTACTGCATGCGCTAAGTGATACGTTGGTATTCCATCTGATTTAAGAAGTACAACATCTAAATCATTTTCTGGAAATTCTATTTTTCCTTTTGATAAATCTTCACATATTATTTTTTTATCAAAATCACCATTTGATTTTAATCTTATTGCGTAGGGGATGTTTTTATTTAATTTTTCTTCTACTTCTTCTTTACTTAAGTGTCTACATTTTGCGTATTTTCCGTAATATCCAAGTCTATCTTTTTTATATTCTTGGTTTTCTCTTATTTCGTTTAAATCTTCTTCAGAACAAAAACAAGGATAAGCCATATCTTTTTCTAGTAAATCTTTTACGTACGTTTGATATATTTCTTTTCTTTCGGTTTGAAGATATGGTCCATATAATCCTTTATCTTCTTTTTCGCTTATTCTTCCTTCATCTATTTCTATATCAAAGTTTTTAAAGTCACTTATTATTCCATCTATTCCGTTTTCAACGCTTCTTTTTTCATCAGTATCTTCTATTCTTAAGAAAAATACTCCACCCGTATCTTTGGCTATCTTTTTTGCTAAAAGAGCTGTTCTTAAACTTCCCATATGAACAAATCCAGTAGGAGATGGAGCAAATCTAGTTACAATAGATCCTTTTTCTAAGTTTCTTTCTGGATATTTTTCTTCATAATAATTTGGTTTTTTTGTTATATTTGGTAATAAAATATTATTTAAGTCCATATCAATGACCTCTTTCTCTTTATTAATATAACATAAAGTTACCTTTTTTAAAAATAAAAAGGTAGTTTTAACTACCTTTGGTTTTCTTATTTTATTTCGATTTTTTTAATTAATTCTTCTTCATCTATTTTTGGAACTGTAATTAATAGTGTTCCATTTTCAAATTCAGCTTCAATCTCTTCTTCTCTGACATTTCCTAGTGTAAATGTTCGAGAGAATTTACCGAAACTTCGTTCTCTTTTAATGTAGTTTTTTTCTTCTTCATTTTTTTCTTCTTCTTTAGATACAGTAACTGTTAGATATTTATCTTTTATTTCAATTGATATATCTTCTTTATTAAAGCCAGCTATATCCATTTCAATGTGATATTTATTATCTTTTTCATATATATCACATTTTAGATCATTTACTTCTCTAGTGATAAAAAAATCATCGAAATCATTGTTAAAGAAAAAACCTCTTGGAATTAAGTTCATTAATTCACTTCCTTTCTAGTTACATTATATCACTTTTTTGGCACTTGTCAATAGTGAGTGCTAAATTATTTCCAAAAAAATATATAACGCTTTGTTATATATTAAAATTTACTAAATCATCTAATGTATTATTCATTATAAACACTATTAAATTTTTATCTAATTTTTCTATTTCTATTTTTAAAGTATTTATTTCTCTAAAGCAAATATCGGGTCTTTCTTTTATTATTCCAAATAAATTTATGACTCCTATATCTTTTAAGTATGTTAATACTTCTTCTACATTTAATCTCATTACTTCAAAGTTTGTTAAAGATGTTTCGTTTAAGTACTGATTTAAATAACTTATATCTTCATCTGTTAAGTTATATTTTTTTAAGTAATCTATCATTTTATTCACCTATTTTATTTACATATTCATATATGTATTCAAATTCACTTTCTTCTAGGATTGAATCATGAACTAAAGCTTTTAGTAATGCTTTTTTAGGTGCTTCTCCGGCTTTAGTTAAAATATCAAATATTTTAAATACTTTTGGTCTGGATATTATTTGTGTATCAAATATTAACTCTGTTTTTCTTTTTAGGATTGAATTAGGCATATCTGAGTATATTGCACTTCGCATACTTTCATCTAACATCTCCATTATTAAATGATCACTTTTAATTATTAGTATTTCTTCTTCTGTTATATTTTTATTTTCTTTAGATAATCTTTCTTTTTCTTTTAAAAATTCTTGATATGTTATTTTGTCTTCTCTTTTAGTATTTAATCGTACATATTCGGTTCTTAAATCTTCCCATACGTTCATTTCATTTTTATATGCGTAGTATACTTTTTTTATAATAAACGTTCTTATGGCATTTCCTACTTTAGTTTCATCTTTATGTATTTCTTCATTTAATCCAACTTCTATTAGTTGATCTAGTTTTGAAGATAATTTATTTGAGTTTAATAAACTTAAAGATGATGAATCTTCTTTAAAGTATTCTTTAGGTAATATTCCGTATACTTCAAGAGTTTTTATATTTTCTTTTAGTTTATTTTCTTGATTGGTAAATGATTCAGTACTTGATATTGACATATTACAATTTTCAATTACTTCTTTTATGTTTGCGTTATATTTTTTTAAGTTTTTTATATTTTCTTCTAATGCTTTGGGATCACTATATAAGAAAGTTATATTTTTATTTATTATTTTATCTAAAGACACTTTTTCTCTATTTAATATTTTTGCTATTTCATTAAAGTTTTTACTTTGCTTGCTACCAAATATCGGTGTAGCTAAGTTTACTATTTTAAATAACTGACCTCCAGCACTTTTTACTCCAAAATAATCATTTAAATTCTTTAATACGCTTTCAACAATTTTTTTATTTGAGTTTTGTAATAAATATAGAAGTGAATATATGTTTTCTTTTTTAATTTTAGAAAATACTATTTTATTTTCTTCTTTTAAATATTTAGCAAAGTCTTTTATACTTTGAATATTATTTATATTAGTTATATATTTATTGTCTAGTTCATGATTATCAAATTCTAAATATTTTATTATTTCTTTAAATTCTTCTAGATTTTCCTCGAAGTTGTCTCTGTCTTCTGGTTTTCCTCTTTTTATGTTAACAAAATCGAATATGTCTTCTGGCATGCTTTCTTTAAATTCTGAAAAATCAATTGTATTCATTTCAAATACATCAAATGCTTCTTCTTCAAATGATTCTATTTCTCTAGATATTACTTCTATTTCAACTGGTTTCGGTTCTTTTATTACTTTAGTTAAATTTATTTTTATTTTTGGTTTTGGTGTTTCTTTTATGCCTGTAAATTCTTTACTTAGCTCTCTTGCATTAAATTCATTTATAAAAGAATATATTTTATCTAAATTATTAGCAGCTTCATTTGGTGTTTCTTTTAAGATTAATCTTTCAATTACGTCATAATCATTATCATCTATTATTTCTTCTTTTTGAATTTTAGATAGCACTCTTCGGTATTCTTCTATTTCATTTTTATTTGATTCTTTAACTACTTTAATGTTATAAGTGTTTGCTTTTATAACTTCTTCAACAAGTTCTCTTAATTCATCAAGTGTTAGAAGTTGCTCTTTGTCTAAGGTTAATTTTGCTTTTTTTTCATTAGATAACTGAGCAAGCCCTTTTATAAATTTTATATTTCCAATAAATTTTTCTTTATCTTCATTATCTTCGAGACTCTTATTTAGTATTTTAAGAAGTTCATCAGTTAAGTTTAATATATCTTCAGGATGAATAAATGAATTTAAAAAGTTGGTTAATTTTTCATTATCAAAAGATATCTCTTGGATATTTTGGCTATGATTATCTACTGCACTTAGTGCAGGTTTTATTATTTCAATTAAAAGATCTTTACCTGATAACATAAAATTACCTCCTTTTTATTCTTATTTACTTTTACCCTTTTTGTATGCTTGAAGTTCTATTTTGTTTTTAACTATTTTATAAGTTGCAATATATTCTTTTAGTTCTCCATATAATTTTTTATATTCAGTTTTATATTCCTCTTCATTTGTTTGATAATTTTTAATGAGTTGCTTGAAGAAAATCAAATTCAATCTTAATGTTTCTGCAAGTAAAGCAAGCGTTAGTTTATCTTTTTCAAGTGAGTCATCTTTTATTACATATTGACTATGAAGTTTTGATATCTCTGTTAATCTTGTAGTATCATTTTGACTATAACTATTTA
>CAZGWM010000027.1:0-6904 GCA_964529195.1 uncultured Muribaculaceae bacterium
TTAAATTTACTCTATATTTTAATATAGCAGATAGTGTTAATAACATTAGACTTATTAACATAAATGTACTTGCGACGTTTGCTTTTTTTAAAGATATATTTAAGTTGTAAGTCATTTTACTTCCATTTTCACTTGTTACGATTATTTTAACTATGCTTCCATCTTTTAAATCTTTATTGTCTATTATTGTCACTTTTGATTTTGAGTCTTCAGCTTTGGCAGTTATTTCTAGTTTTTTATCTCTTTTTCTTATTGGAAGGTCATACTGTTTTATTCTTTTGTTGAATTTTAATTCATATCCTTTTACGACTAATGATTTTAAATGAGCATTACTAGATTTATTTGATAAAAGTACAGTTATATTTATTATATAAGTCTTTGTATTTCCATCTTCATCTTCTAGCTTAACTAAAATGATATTCTCGCCTAGTTTTAAATTTACTTCTCTGTCTCCAAAATCTTTTACTAATTTTAAGTTATCCTCTAGTAGTGTTTCTATTTTTATTTCGGTTATGTTTGGATTTAATTCAATATTATATTCAAATACATTTTCTTTTATATTAAATTCGATTGGTTTTCCATCTTCTTTATATAATTTTATTTTATTTGCAAATATATTTTTATCAATGATTTCTTTATTTATAAAAATTAATGTATATACTTTATTAATACCATTTTCACTTGTTACTTCAATAGGTATTACTGTTTCTCTTATATTTTTATTTAGTTTATAACTTCCTTCTCCAGTTACAGAAGAATTTTTATCCATAGGAATAGCATCTATTTTCACCTCTTCATCAAAATCAGTTATATAGTATTTATTTTCATTTGGAGAGAAGTTACTGTAACTTTTTCCATTTATTTTAATATCATTTAATCTATTTTCAGCTGATAGAATATTTAAAGTTACTTCTTCATCTTTTAATTTTAATTCTTTTTTTTCTTTTGTATTTTTTAATGTTATTTCTGTTGCAGTTATTTTTTGATTTCCATAATCATTTATTGATAGTAGTAGTATACCAAATTCTTGGGTATCAGTTACGATTTGTTTTTCTTTTGTTTTTGATGTTATTAAATTTTTATTGTTATTTATATTCCAAAGTGTTGTATAATTAGATCTTACTTCTTCTAAGATTATTCCATTTGTTGTTTTTAGTTTAAATGTTATTTCATCATAATAAAATGAAGATTCTACTTTTGTTCTACATGTAAAATCTTCGAATTCTTTAAATTCAGTTTTATCGCACTGGATTTTAAATACATCATTTGCGGCATTAACATTAATTGGAATTAATAAAAATAAGGTTATTAGAAGTATTTTTTTCATAGTTATCACTTTCTACTGAAAGTATACCATAAAAGTCGTTACTTTATAACCTTATTTTAACTAATTTCACTTAAATATTTATCTATTATTCCAAATATTGTTTCTGTATCTTTACTTGTATTTATTTCACTTCTGATTTTTGATGCTCCAGGCATACCTTTTAGGTACCACATTATATGACTTCTTATTTCTAGGTTTGCCTGTTTTTCATGCTTTGTTTTAAGTAAAAATTCATAGTGTTTTTTTAACATATTTATTTTTTGTTTGTTAGTTACTTCCTTTGGAAGTTTATTTTCATTTAAATACTCTACTGTTTCTTTTATGATCCACGGATTACCCAGTGCTGCTCTTCCAATCATAACTCCATCACAGTTTGTTTCATCAATCATTTTTTTAGCGTCATAAGCACTTTTTATATCTCCATTACCTATTACTGGTATTGATACTGCTTCTTTTACTTTTTTTATTATATCCCAGTTGGCAAATCCAGTATATCCTTGTTTTCTTGTTCTTCCATGAATGGATATAAATGAAGCTCCAGCCTCTTCTATTTTTTTTGCTACTAGTGGTGCGTTTATTGTTTTTTCATCCCAGCCACTTCTTATTTTAACTGATACAGGAACACTCACGCTTGATACTACTTCTTTTACTATTTCATATATTTTATCTGGATCTTTCAAAAGAGCACTTCCTGCTTGTGATTTGATTGCTACTTTTGGAACTGGGCATCCCATGTTTATATCTATAAAGACATTTGGGTATTTTCTTGAAATTATTTTAGCTGCTTTTCCAAGTGTTTGTCCGTTTGATGAAAATAACTGAACAGCTACAGGCATTTTTATTTCTTCTATTCCTTTTAGCATATCAAATGTTTTTTGATTATCTCTAATAATTGCATCAGCACTTATTAACTCAGTTATAGCAAAGTCGCATCCCATCTCTTCAATTATTTTCATATAGGCAGGATTTGATATTCCAGCCATTGGAGCAAGTGATACAATGTTTTTTTTCTTTAAAAATTCCATTATTTACAAAACTCTACTTCATCATTTTGTTTTATGTCAAAGTCTTTAGCATCATCAATATCTATATGCATCTCTACATATGATGGTTCTTTTAGTTTCATAGCAGCTTTAAATATTTCTTTTCCATCTTTATAAACTTTTACTAACTCCTCGTCTTTTAAGTTTAATTTAGAAGCTTCGATCTCTCCCATATGGATATGTCTTTCAGCTAGTATTAAGCCTTCTTTTAAATTTACAAATCCAAAAGGACCAATTAATGTTACTGGTAGTGATCCTTTTACATCACCACTTTTTCTATATGGAGGATTTACTCCTAAGTAAGAAGCATCACTTGGGATGATTTCTACTTGGTCATATTCTCTTAATTTTCCAACTATTCTTACGTTTTCAATTATTTTATCATTTACTTTAATTGATAGTTTTAATGTACTTGCAAATTCTCCTGGTTGATTTAAGTCATATTTTTTTTCAAGATTAGTTATTTTAAATAGTTTATATAATGTTTCTTTTGTTAAGTGAACATGCCTATTACTAACTCCTACTGGTATTTTCATCTTTCCACCTCTAAATAAATTATACACTACTTATATTATTTTTAATATTATTTATATTTTTATATGTCAAATATTTTATTATTTATGATATACTAAAAATATAGTGAGGAACATATGAGAGTTTTACATCTGTTTAACTGGCATTTAAGCGATATTGCTTCTTCTTTACCTGTAGTAGCTAATTATGGCTTTGATGCTATTCAAATTAATCCAATTCAGCCGCTTAAAGATGAATATTCTAGTGAGTGGTGGATGAGTTATCAACCTATTGATTTTAAGATTGGAAATAAGTTTGGCTCAAAAGAAGATCTTAAATACCTTTGTGATGAGGCAAATAATTATAATATAAGAATTATTGCTGATGTTGTATGTAATCATATGGCTGGAGATAATAGTGGTGCTTTAATTCCTCATGAGAATGTTTCTAATTATTTAAAAGAAAACCCTTATTACTGGAAAGAAAACAGACCTGTTACAAACTGGGATGATAGATATGAAGTTGTTAATTATTGTATGGGGCTTCCAGGACTTAATTTAAATCATCCTGATGTTCAGTTTTTTATTACTAATTTTATTGAGGATTTAATTAACTGTGGTGTTAGAGGTATTAGATTTGATGCTGCAAAAAGTATTGCTCTTCCAAGAGAAGGATGTAACTTCTGGGAAGTTATTCATAATAACTTTAGCTGGAGAGATATTACTAAATATGGAGAGATACTTTTTGAAGACCCAAATCTTATTTATGAGTATGCTAATTACATTGGAGTTTTAACTGAGAATTGTAGTTTAGATCATCACAGAATATTTAACTTTATTGAAAGTCATGATTCTTATTATCATTTTGGATACACTAAAGGTATGAATGGATATGAAATAAACGACCGTTATCATGAGTTAACTAAGTTTAATGAAAATACTGTTTATTTTGCTAGACCATATGATAATGCAGCATGGCAAAATGATTATGTAAAAATGTCTAATAAAGTTAAAGAGTATGTTTATAAATGATCATTTATTATATCAACTATTTTACTTTTACCAGCTATTTTTGATGGAATAATGCCTGCTACATAACTAAGTGTTATGCTTAGTATAATCACTATAAATATTATGTTAATATTTATATTAACGATATTATTTATTCCTAATCTGTCAGTTACCATCTCATTTACAATTATGCTTATTAAATATGTCATCCCTACTGTAAATATATTAGACATAATTCCTATTATTAAATTTTCTGATAAGAAGATTTTTTTTATGTCTTTATTTCTAGCTCCTAAAGTTTTTAATATTCCTATTTCTTTTTTTCTCTCTAAGATTGATATATAAGATATGATAGATATCATTATAATAGATACGATTAGAGATATTATGCTAAATGAAATTAAGATATATGTTATTCCATTTATAAATTCTTTTATTATTTTAACTACTGACTCTGAGTCATCTATTATGTTGTATTCTTTTAATATTTCTTTTACTTTTAATTTACTTTCATAGCTTGAAGGAAATATTAAGATAGAGTTTACTTTACTATTTAGTAAGTTAGAATTATATATTATTCCGCTTGTTTCTTTATAATAGTTGTTGTTACTTTTAACTACTGCTGTAAATGTCATAGTCACATTATTAACTGTTATCTTTTTGCCAAGTATATCTTTTATCTTAACATTTTCAATGTTAAGATAATTAGCTAAGATTTCACTTACTGATGTATCATCATCTACTAATAGCATTATTTCATTTTTATCTTCTGGGTATTTTCCTTCTATTATGTTAAAGAAGTTATTATTTGGATTTACAATTAAATAATTACTTAAGGGATCGTTTATTTCTTTATAGTAAGCTATTCCTTCAATCTCTTTTTTATTTATTTCTTTTATTTTATTAAATAATTTTTCATCTATTTTATTAGTTACTATTTTATTTGATTTATTTATGTTTATTATTCCCTCTTTATAAACATTTTCTTTTTCTTTAAATATATTATCTATACTTTCACTTTCTTTACTTATAATAACTGGATAGTTATATAGCATTTCTTTTTCAAAGTTTTTTATTTCTTTATTAAATCCATTTGAGATAGATAAAACAAGAGCAAGGCTTATCAAACCAACACTAAAAGATAATGCCATTAAATATGTTCTTATTTTTTTATTTTTAATGTTTTTAAATGATAACATAATAGATGTTATAAGTGATACTTTATTTTTAGTTAGTTTATATTCTTTATTTATATTATCTTCATAAGGATTAGTATCATTTATGATATTTCCGTCTTTTATATTTATTATTCGGGATGAATATTTTTCAGCTAATTCTTTATTATGAGTTACTACTATTACTAAGTTATCTTTTGATAAGTCTTTTAATATTTTCATTATATTATCGCCACTAGATGAATCAAGTGCTCCAGTTGGTTCATCTGCTAAAATTATTTTTGTTTTTGTTATTATGCTTCTAGCGATTGCTGATCTTTGTTTTTCACCGCCAGATAAATTATTTATCTTTTTTTTATATAAATCTTCTATTTTAAGTTTTTTTAAAGTTTTTATAATATTTTCTTTTGTTTCTTTTTGACCTTTTATTTTAAGGGCTATATTTAAGTTATCTTTTATATTTAAATATTTAATTAAATTATAATCTTGATATATATAACTTATATAATTATTACGATAATAATCTAGCTTTTTTTTAGGTAATAAAGTTATATCTTTATTACCCAAATAGATGCTTCCAGTATCTGGAGCTTCAGATGTGCTTATTATATTAAGAAGAGTTGTTTTACCACACCCAGATGGCCCTAGTATTGATACTAGTTCTTTTTCTCTAAAGTTTATATTTATATTATTTAATACTTTTTTATTATTATATGTTTTATTTATTTCTTTTATTTTTATCATTAAAAAACTCCCTTACTATTATTGTTGTAAGAAAGTTTATGTTTTCCTTTATTTAAATACTATGAATTTACTTATTAAGTAGTTTGAGACAACTACTAAGACCTGAACTATTATTTTAGATATAAAGTCATCTACTTTTAAACCTGAGACTAAAAGTATCATTAAAGTAGTATCTAATATGAATGTCATTACTCTAGCAGATGCAAAGGTTGTAAATTCTTTTAATTTATTTTCATTAGTGCTTTTAAAGACAAATAATCTACTTACTATATATGCAAATATAACAGCTAAAACCCATGATAATATATTAGAGATTATATAATTAATATTAAATAGTTTAGTAAATAATCTATATGATCCAACACTTACTATTGTAGTTAAAACTCCAGCTATAATATATTTTATTATTTCTTCATATTTTTTATATAATCTTTTTATTATATTTTCTTTATATGTTTCATAATCATATATATTATTTTTCTTTACCATGTAACTTTTATTAGCAAGATCAAGTAAAGGCGCATCATGCAATGAATCACTATACATTTTATCTATAACAACATCTTTATATTCTTCTTTTAATCTTTTAACTTTTTCATGTCCTCTGCAGTTTTTCTTATTAAACTTACCAGTATTTTTATCAACATCAGATGCTATTAGTCTTGTTACATTTAACTCATCCATTAATGGATTTAATAAAAAGTAAGGAGACGCTGATATTATAATATGATTCTTTTTATCCTTTTTTAAATAAAAATCTTTTATTTTATTTTTATTTAACCTCCAAAAATCATTAACAAGATTATCTACATCATTTATTTTATTTAAGTATGAAAATATTACTTCTTTAAACTCAGTTATATTTATTATTTTTAAGTTATATTTAATTGAAGGTATAATTAATTTAAATATATGAAAAAACAATTTTTTATCTTGTTTTAAACAATATAAAAAAAAGTCAAAAGATGAATCTCCATCATATATAGTTTTATCAAAGTCGTATACTTCTAGTTTCATATTTATCACTCTTCTTTTTATATTATACTATGAAAGCATAAATATAAAAAGAATATCGTTTTGATATTCTTTTAT
>CAZGWM010000028.1:0-6900 GCA_964529195.1 uncultured Muribaculaceae bacterium
AGCTTCGGATAGGTTTTTATCTTCATCTTTAGTTTCTAAGTCTGGGTCATAATCTTTAAGGTCCCTATAAAGCTTAGCTAGGTCTTCTTCACTTATTGTTTCGTCTCCCAAATCTATATCATAATAAAACCCTTCAGTTATAGAAGGCCCGACCCAAAATTTAGCTTCTGGATATAAATTTTTAATTGCACTTGCCATTAAATGAGCACAACTATGATTTAGTTTATCTAAATATTCATTTTCTTTTATGTTTATCATATTATCTTTCCTTTCAATAAACAAAAAAAGGAAGTACCAAGGAGTGCTTATGCACGGTACCATCCTTTATTTAACTTTTATTATTATAACGGTATAACCGGAATCTTTTGATTCTCTAAAGAGTAGTAATTATTTATTATTTTATACTAGCATCTCACCATCACTAGCTCTCTTTAATATTACAAATAAATAATCGTGTCTCTTATCACTGATTTAAATTATATTACCATATTTTAAATGCATTTGCAATTTAAATATGGTATTATTACTTTAGGATAGAGGTATTTATAATGACTAAAATAAAATTTAAAATTTCTAAAAATACTTTAACCGTATCGATATTAAATAAAGAGATGCCTAAGGAAGATTTAAATAACACTAATGTTATTGATACTAAAGAAATTATATTTAGTAGTGAATATATAATTGAAAACTTTGATTTAGTTTCTTCGTTTTTAAATGTTATTATTATAAAACAAAATGTTTCTAAGTTAATTGTTAAAGAATTTGAAGTTGCTATGACAGCACTAAATTTAGTTAAGCATATATCTAATATAAATGAATTTATTTTAAAAGATAAAAAAGCAATTAATTATGATATGTTTTTATATTTTATTGATAATAAATCTATTAAAAAAATTGATGTATATGAAATACCAAAAGTTTTACTTGAAAGACTTGATATTAACAAAGGTTTAGAGATTAATGTTAGAAGTGAGTTATTCTTTTTAAGTGATTTTATGACTAATAATAATTTAAATACTTATAGTGATATTTATTATAAAAAATCAATTAATATTTTAAATGATTTTAGTTCATTTGATGAAGAGGATTTTGATACTTTTATTAATATTAGTTTTTATTTAAAAGTTATTTATATAAATCATTTTAACGCTTCTACTTTGGATTATATTTTATATAAGCTTAAAGAAAATAATAAAAAGAATATAAAAATTATTATTTTAGAAAAAAATAATAATTTAAATAGTATATATTCATCGGTTAATAGTTTAAGAAAAAGTAATGATAAGTATTTAAAAAATAATAATGTTAATTTTAAAGTTAGTTATAGTGCTGAATATAAAAGAAAGAATTTATTTAAGCAATTAAATTTAAATTTTGTTAAAACATTTTTATTACTTCTTGTTGTTATTATTTTATTTCTTATTGGCGTTAATAAATATAAAAATTATATTCAAACAAATAAAATAATTGATATTGAAAATGAAATTAAAGAAATTATAAAAGAAACTACAACCGAAGAGATTACTTCTGATGTTGAGACAACTACTAAAAGTACTTATGTGAGTTCTTATTATCGTAATTATGATAAAGTATTTGATTCTCTTTTAGAGATTAATAGTGATACTAAGGGCTGGATTACAGTTAATAATACAAGGGTTGATTACCCTGTTGTTCAAAGTACTGACAATGATTATTATTTAAATAGAGATTATTTTAATTATAAAAACTCTATGGGATGGGTTTTTATGGATTTTAGAAATAATATTGATGTTTTAAATCAAAACACTATTATTTATGGTCATAATATTAAAGCTGGTATTATGTTTGGAAGTTTAAAAAATATTTTAACTTCTTCTTGGCAAAATAATCCTGATAATCATGTTATTACTTTTAATACTTTAAATGAAACTATGAAGTGGCAAGTTATTTCTGTATATAAAATACCAGAGACAACCGATTATCTTAAAGCTTCCTTTTATGATAAAGATGAATATCAAGATTTTTTAAATATGATTGTTGGAAGAAGCGTTTATAATTTTAATCAAACTACTGATTATACTGATAAGATTATTACCTTATCAACCTGTTATGCTTGGGGAGATGATAGAGTTGTTCTTCATGCTAAATTAATAAAATAAAAGAAGGATTAATTAATCCTTCTTTTTATTTATTATATCTAATATGGTACTCATTTGTTTATATTCATCTAATGTAAATTCAGGTTTATTTATTTCTTCTTTTAATTTTGGCATTTGTAGTTCTTCAAATGTATCTGGTAGTTTAGGTTCTTCATAAAATGGAACTTTAACTTTTTTAGAGCTAATTATTCCACTTATTATTTTATAAAGTAAAAGACCAATTATCCATATTACAAATATTATTAAACTAAGTTCAAGTAATATCATTAGGACACTATTACTATATACACTTATTTTATTTGATAAATCTATTTCTATTCCGTTTATTTGATCTATTATTAAAAATAATAAAAATGTATTTATAGATAAAACAAATATGTTTATTCTTTTAATTATTTTATTTATTTTTTTACTTATAACGCTTATTATTAGTATTATAAAACTTATTACAAGCGTTACAATGTATTCAAGCATTGTTGGAAAATATATTATTGATATTATATTTTTAAACACAGCATCAAATATTTCTTTTATTGAATTAAAATATGAGTTTATAAATAATATTATTATAATAGCAGAGATAAGTGCATATACTATTTTTGTTTTTTTATCTTTTTTAGATATAAACATCATATCAATAATCATAAGTGCTATTCCCAGTAATAAGACAAGAAAAAGAGGTGTACTTGTAATTAGATTAAACAGTGTCTGAATTTTTTCAAACAGTGTATATTCTACCATACAAATCACCTCAACCTTTTTATTCTATACTCTCTCAGCAATATATATTGTCTGAGTGTTTTTATCCCCTTTAGTACATGTTATTAATGTAAGTGTAGTTTTACTTCTATTTCTTCGTACTGCTACATCTCCATCTTTTATGTCAGTGTAAATATTTTTTATTATATATTTATACTCAACATTATTATAAGTTATATAAACTTCATCTGCAACTCCTAATTTATATAGATCTTTGAAAAACGACACTGAGCTGCTGCCTGAGTGGCCAGCTAAGATAAAGTTTCCCTTCTCTACATCAGGATAGTCTGATGGTCTTATAACTTGAACGTTTCTACTTACAGTATTATATCTACTATCTATTTCCGTAAATCCTTTTTTTAAGTCTATTTTAGGTATATATATATTTCCTACATAATACTTTGAATAATCTATTACGGGAGTTACGTTTGTAGTAGTTACTACTTCAGTTTCTGAAATAGTTTCTTCTTCACTTACTACTTCTTCTTCTAACTCTTCTAGTTCTTCAGGTATTTCTACTAGCATACTATAATATAAGTCATTCATTTCATCAAAAATTTCAAACTTTTTTTCTTTATAGTAAGAACTAAACATAATGCAGAATCCTGTAAAGAAAATTAATACTCCAAGTGTTATTTTAGTATTTGTATTAAATACTGTTTTTTTCATTTTTTCTTAGTATAACAGCTCCACCAACCATTGTCATTGTTCCAACAATGTATGTTAGTGTACTTGTTAATCCTGTTTTAGGTACTTCAATTATTTCTTCATATTCATCTTCTGGAATGTTATATATAATAATTCCTCCGGCTATATCAAATCCACCGTTATCATTTCTTATTAATAATGTTCCATCTTCTGATACTTTAAAGTAAATAATTTCTTTATTATCTTCGTATCCTTTAGGAGTATTTGTTTCTCTAATTGAGTATAGTCCTGGTTTTAAACTAATTGAGTAACTTTCGTTTTTAGTTGTCCAAGTTGAAATTACATTTCCATCTGAATCTTTAATTTCTAAAACAGCACCCGCTAGAAAATCATTTGTATTTTTATCTAGTTTGTTTATTACAACCATGTCTGTTTTTTCATTTATTAATTTAACTTCTTCTGCATTTTCATATTTACCAGTTTCATTTTTAACTGTTAAATTTCCTTCTTTATCAACTTTAAAATAAATTACTTCTTTATTTAATTTATATCCAATTGGTGCTTTTGTTTCTTCTAAAGTATATTCTCCTTCTGCAAGAATAATATATTTAGCTAAGTCTTCTGACACCCATTTTTCTATTACTTTACCAGCAGCATTTTTAATTACTAATGTTGCTCCAGGTAAATAAGTGTTTCCTGCTTTTTCTAATTTTTCGATTTTTACAGGTTTTACTTCTGTTTCTTTTACGTTTACAACTGTATAAGTATAGTTAACATCATCTCTTGATATTGTTATTAATCCTTTTTCAGCTGTTTGATATCCTTTAGGAGTGTTTGTTTCAACTATTGTGTAATCTCCTTTAGGTAAATCTTTAAATACTTTTGCACTTAATGCTGTTGTCCATGTTCCATAAACAGTTAAAGTTCCACAAGATGTTGTTAAACAGTTTCCTTTATATAAGGTTAATCCAGCGCCACTTAGTAGTTTTCCATCTTGGTCAACTTTTCTAATAGTTAATGAATTTTCTGCACTTCTTGTTACTTTTAATGTTTTTGAAGCTGATACAGCTTTAGGTGTTGTATATATTTCTTCAAATATTACTCTTTGGTATTTACTATTATAGAAATAGTCATATACTGCATATGTATCATAAGATCCTGATACTGATACTGTAAATGATACAGTTGATCCAGCATTTAGTGATGATAATGGAACTCTTACTTGGAATGTTCCTTTATTGTTACTAATGTTACTATTTATAATAGTACTTCCATCTGGAGCATTGTTTAATTTTAATGCTGCAAGTGATTTTAGATTTGCACTATTTAATGTAATTGTGCTTGATACTAAATACTCACCTGATTTAGTAAATGTAACATCATTTGATGAAAATGATACAGATCCTACTGGTTCTTTATAGTTTTTAGCTCCGTTTACTAATTTCAGAACTTCAACACAAACACTATTACCAGCATCTACTGATGTACAATTCTTAATGAAATTTTGAATTGTATAATCATTTGTTGGACTTAATAACTCTTTATACCACCAAAATGCTGATTGCATTATATAGTAATCTCTATCTTTGTTTGATGTTTTAGGTTGATTTTGCAGGATATAAACATATCCTTTATCAAGTTTATTTCCTAATTGTAGAGTTAGTCCTCCTGGATATTCTTTGTTAATTTCATCACAATACACGATATTTTTATTATCTGTTGTATTTTTATATGAAACTAAGAACTCAGATACATATACTGTACCTATTGCTCTTTTTGGGGCTACCTTAATTGAACTTGGTGGTGTAGCCGCTGATGCGTTTAGACTAAAACCTAGTGTTGCTATAAGTCCTAGTGCTAACGTAATTAATTTCTTCTTCATACTCAAAACCCTCTTTCTTTTTTCAAGTGCCATATATAATAGCATAACATTGTTTAAAATACAAGTTTTTACTCTTATTTTCTTGCTGATCTATAAACAGTATTATTTTCTAGTTTATACTCTTTTAATTCGAATAACTCACTTACCGATACTATTTGGTATCCTCCTTCAATTAAAAGTGGAATTATTTCTTTTACTGATTCAAGTGTGCTTTCATATAAATCATGAAATAATACAATTGATCCGTCTTTTATGTTAGGCATTACTTCACCATATATTTTATTTTTATTGCGACTTTCCCAGTCTCTTGAATCAACATCCCAAAGTATAAATGACATATCTATACATGATTTTACTTTTTCATTCACTGATCCATATGGTGGCCTAATTAAGTTTATATCTTCATTTACAATTCCTTTTATTAAATCATTTACCCCATGAACTTTAGTTTTTATACTCTCACAGCTATATCTAGTAAGCTGTGAGTGATCGGTTGTATGGTTTCCAAGTTCAAAGCCTCTATCATGAAGTTCATGGACAACATTATTATGATTTTTTATGTTAGTTCCGACCATGAAAAATGTTGCATTTGCTCCATACGCCTCAAGCACATCAGCCACTTGAAGTGTATAAAAGCTCGGTCCATCATCAAATGTAAAAGCTATTGCCGGTTTATTTTTATCATATTCTTTTTTGGTTGTCGTTACTTCTTCAGTTATTACTGTCTCGACTTCTTCACTTTTATCAGTTTTATGATAAATATTTAAATAATCACTTATATCTATATATTTTATTGTTACAAGTGATATTGATCCTTTATTATTATAATTACTTAAATATATATCTACTTCATAGTCTTTAAATAAAAAACTTTTTACTGCTTTATTAATTTCTTTTTCAGTTAAATTAAATTTTTTTGTATTTGATACTTCAAGTATTTTTTTCTCTAATTTTTCTCTGTCAGTTATTATATTATATACATCTACTATTTCATCGTTATAAAATATCATATTTTTATAATCTACTATCATATCTTCTTTATATAATTTAAAAAATATTACAACAAAATCATCCAAAAAACTTACAACATAAGATATATTATCTGCATACTCTGTATCTAAACTATTTATATAATTTTTTATATAAATATCTTTGTGATCAGAAAAGTATGGATAATGATATACAACGTTTTCTTCTGTTTTCTTTTTTGTTTCATATATGTCATCTATTTTATTTATATGAGTAGCAAGTGAAAAAAGAGTTAGTAAAAATGATATTATAAATACTAGTAAAATATATATTGCTGTTTTATCTCGTTTAGTCATAAGCTCTCCCTATAGCTATTATACAACTTTTAAACTTTTATTCCAAAACATATTGCAGATATTTTTGAATTATGCTATTATTAATTAGTCATGGATCTTTAGCTCAGTTGGTTAGAGCATCCGGCTCATAACCGGGCGGTCGTAG
>CAZGWM010000029.1:0-6840 GCA_964529195.1 uncultured Muribaculaceae bacterium
CATTCCATCAAGATTTATATCTGAAATAAATGAAGATAAAATAGAAGCAAACCATCTAGCAGATAGTAGTAAACAAATAATAAAAGAAGATGTATACACAAAAGATAATAGTGATATAAAAATAGGAACAATCATAAATCATAAAACACATGGTACTGGAGTTGTAACAAAAGTATCTGGTTTACTAATTGATGTAGCATTTCCTAAATCAGTAAAAAAACTAATGAAAAATCATAAAGATATAACAATTATATCTTAAGGAGGCATAGTGGAAACAAGATATAACAAACTAATTGAATTAATAAATGAAGCAAACTATAAATATTATACTTTAGATAATCCAGAAGTATCAGATAGTACATATGATAGCTGGATGAGTGAGCTTTTAGATATCGAACTTAAACATCCAAGCTTAAAGAGAAAAGACTCTCCAAGTGAAAAAATAGGTGGAAAAGTAATCAAAGAATTTAATAAAGTAACTCATATAATACCTATGATGAGCTTAGAAAATGCTTTTACCGAAGCTGATATATATTCATTTGATGAAAAAGTTAAAAAAGAAATAAATAATCCACTCTACACATGTGAACTTAAAATAGATGGACTCTCAGTATCTTTAACATATGAAAATGGCTTTTTAAAAGAAGCATCAACTAGAGGTGATGGCATAATAGGTGAGGATATTACTCATAATGTAAAAACAATTAAAACAGTACCTCTAAAACTAAAAAATAATATTGATTTAACTCTTAGAGGTGAAATCTTTATGCCAAAAAAATCATTTAATAAATTAAATAAAGAAAGAAAAGAAAATAATGAGCCTCTATTTCAAAATCCAAGAAATGCTGCATCTGGAAGCATCAGACAACTAGATAGTAACATAGCTAAAAAAAGAAACTTAGATTGCTTTTTTTATAATGTTCCAATAACAAACTTAAAATCCCACTATGAAACACTAAGCTTCTTAAAAGAAGAAGGATTAAAAATAAATCCTCATACTAAAAAAGTAAACAATATAAAAGAAGTAATAGACTTTATAAATTACTGGACATTAAAAAGAGATGACCTAGAATATGAAATAGATGGTATTGTAATTAAAGTAGATGATTTAAATGCTCAAAAAGAAATGGGAGAAAGATCAAGATCACCTAAATGGGCTATAGCATATAAATTTCCCGCTGAAATAGCAGAAACAACTCTAAATGAAATTATAATAACAGTTGGAAGAACTGGTCAAATAACTCCAAATGCAGTTTTTGATCCAGTTAAATTAATGGGATCAACAATAAGAAGAGCAACTCTTCATAACTATGATTATATAGAAGAAAGAGACCTTAAAATAGGAGATAAAATAAGAGTAAGAAAAGCTGGAGACATAATACCTGAAGTAATAGAGGCTATAAAAGAAAAAAGAATAGGATCTGAAAAAGAAATTAAACATCCAAAAGTATGCCCTATATGTAATCATAAACTAATAAAAACAAATATAGATTATATATGCCCAAATACAAACTGTGATGCAAGAAATATTGAAGGAATCATTCACTTTGCTTCTAAAAAAGCAATGAACATTGAAGGCTTAGGAGAAAAAATAATCGAAGATTTTTATAATGAAGGAATCATTAAAAATATACTTGATATATATAACTTAAAACATCATAAAGAAGACTTAATAAAACTAGAGGGTTTTGGTGAGAAGAGTATTGAAAAACTACTTGATAAAATAAAAACATCAAAAGAAAACTCACTTGAAAACTTATTATTTGGACTAGGTATTAAAGGAATTGGAGAAAAAACTGCTAAAACACTTGCAAGAGAATATAAAACAATCGATAACTTAATAAATGAAATAGAAAACATAGACATTCCTGATATAGGACCTATTCTTAAAAATAACTTAAAAGAATATTTTAAAAACAATTTAAACTTAATTGAAAAAATAAAATCACTAAATATAAACACAAGTTATATTGGAACAGAAATAAATATAAACAAAAACTTAGTAGATAAAAAAATTATTATAACTGGAACACTACAAAATTACACAAGAAGTAACCTTCAAAAACGCCTAGAAGAAGCAGGAGCCTTAGTAGTATCATCAGTATCTAAAAATACTGATATTGTAATATCAGGTGATAATCCCGGATCAAAATATGATAAAGCAGTTAAATTAAACATTGAAATATGGGATGAAGAAAAAATAACAAAGGTATTAAATAATGGAAATTAAAACACTTACTTTAGGTAACTTAAATACAAACTGTTATATACTAACAAAAGAAAAAGAGCAAATAATAATCGATCCAGCTTCAAACTTTAATGAAATAAAAAAACATATAACTAAAGATATAGCTGGAGTTATTATTACTCATTATCATCCCGATCATACTGGAGCATTATTTAATATAAAAAAAGAATATAACCCTAAAATATATGATATAAGAAATCTAAAAGAAGGCAAAACAAAGATAGGCATATTTGATGTAGAAGTAATACATACAAAAGGACACACAAGTGACTCGTTAAGCATATTAATAGATAATAACTTATTTTGCGGAGACTTTATATTTAAAGAAGCGATCGGAAGAACAGACTTAGGTGGTAATAATAAAGAAATGAAAGAAAGTATTGAAAAAATATTAACCTATAATAAAGATATAAAAATATATCCAGGTCATGGAGATAAAACAACTTTAAAAGATGAAGAAGAAACTTTAAAATATTTTAAAAATACCCTAGTACTTTAGTGCTAGGGTTTTAAATGTAAATTGAAATTAATATATGCCTATAGTATAATAAAAATACATTTCGAGGTGAAAAATGAAAAAATTAAAAAGCTTTTATGAAAGTAACAGAGTATATGTAATACTAATGGGAATATCAGCCCTTTGCCTATTATTAATACTAATTGCGTTTTTATACTACGTCCTAACACAGGATAATACAAGTGTATACGGAAATAGACTAAACGGAATTGAAGCAGTTGAATTAAAAAAAGAAAAATTATCCGAAATAAAAAAATCAATTGAAGAAAATGAAAAAGTAGATTCATCAAACGTAAGAGTACAAGGAAAAATAGTATATATAATAATATATCTAAAAGAAGATAATGTTGAAGATGGAAAAAATATAGCAATTAAAACATTAGATAACTTTAATGAAGAAGAATTATCAGTATACGATATAAACTTTATTATAGATGCTAAAGAAAAAGATGAAGAAGAAACTAAACTTCCAATAATGGGTTATAAAAAAAGTGATAACACACTAATTGGATGGACAAAACATAGCGAGTAGGTAAAACATGGAAAGAGCAAAAAGAGTTACCTTAACTTTAATAACACTTGCAGTTATTCTAAGTGCAGTAGTGTTAATACTTTATAACTATTTTTATGATGCTGATAAACTAAGTATAAAAGAAAGAGAATGGATATCAGAAAACCAGTCAACTGTAATTGATATAAATATACCAAATAAATTAAACATATTTGGTCATAATGGAACGGGAGTATTTTTTGACTTTATTGAAGAAGTAGAAAAAGAATATGAACTAACATTTAACAAAGTAGCAATCGAAAATAAAAAAGTGTTAAATACACTAGGATTTTATATAGATAAAAACAAACTAACAAATGACTTATTTATATATGAAGATTACTATGTAGTAATAAGTAAAACAGATGATGTAATAAATTCATATAGTGATTTATCTGGAACAATTATAGGAACTTTAAAAGAAGATTTACCTAAAATAACCGAATCACACTCAGCTTCTGCTACATATAATACATATGATTCATCAAATGACTTACTTGAAGCACTTAAAACAGATATAGTTAAATATATAATAATACCTAAAACTGAGTACTTAGATATAATACTTGAAAATAATTATATAATCGTAAAACATTTAGATGAAATAAGTATAAATTACTTTTTAAGACTAGGTGATAATGAAGTACTAAACTCAATTTTAAAAAAACATTATAATAAATGGATAAAAGAAGAATATGAAGATATTTATTATGATTATAAATATAACTTATTTATAAATAAATTAAACTTAACTCAAGTAGAAGTAGATACTTTAACTAATAAAAATTACACCTTTGGCTTTACTGAAAAAGCGCCCTACAAAACAGTATCAGGATCTAACTATGGCGGAATAACTGTAAAATACTTAGAAGAATTTACTAAATTAACTGGAGCTGAATTTAATTTAAAAAGATATAAAAATAGTGAATCACTCGTAAAAGATTTTAACTCTAAAAAAATAGATTTATTATTTTCAGATACAAACTTAAAACTAGAGCATTCTAATATATATACTAATATAAATAACAAATACTACGTAATAGCTCCACTAAGTAAAAAACTATCTCTAGCAAGCTTAAAAGACTTAAAAGAAGAAGCAGTAGTATATGAAAATAGTAAAATAAATTTATACTTAAAATCATTTCCTGATTTAAAAGTAAAACAAGTTAAAACAGAGAAAAAATTACTAAAAGAAGCAAGAAAAGGAAACATAATTATAATAGATTCATATATGTATGATTTTTATATAAATAGAAAAATATATGACTATAGTATTAGATTAACTGATCATACAAATAGTAACCTGGGATTTAGATATGTAAATAACGAAGATGCATTTTATAAAACATTTAAATCATATGTAAATACTTTAAGTGAAAAAGAAATGATAAGAGAAGGATTAGTAAGTTACTATAATTCTAAAAACAGTAGTAACTTTATAATGAAACTTATAAGAAATATATTATTTGCTATCTCAATTGTATCTGCATTTCTTTTATATAGAATGTATACTAAAAATAAAATAAAATTAGATACAAGAATAAGAAAAGATGAAAAATTAAAATTTGTTGACTTACTAACATCACTTAAAAATAGAAACTACTTAAGTGAAAAAACAGAAGTATGGAATAACAATGCAATATACCCGCAAGGAGTAATTGTAATAGATTTAAACAATGTTAAACATTTAAATGATACCTTTGGGCATACCGAAGGTGATAAACAAATAAAAGCAGCAGCTAATATCCTAATAAAAACACAACTAGATAATACAGAGATAATGAGAACTGATGGAAATGAATTCATGGTTTACTTAGTTGGATATAGCGAAAAACAAGTCCTAAATTATATTAAAAAAATAGTAAAAGAATTTAAAAAATTACCATATGAGTATGGAGCAGCGGTTGGATTTAGTATGATAGTAGATGATTTAAAATTAATTGATGATGCCATAAGTGAAGCTACTATCCAAATGAGAGAAAATAAAGAAAATTTGGGTAATAACTATGAAGAAGAAAATTAATAAAAGAATAAGGCACATAAAACATTTTCTAAAAAATGTTTTAGATATCTTAAGAGAACCTGAAATGGCTATCCTTCCAGGACAGCTAGCATTCTTTGTTATATTATCTTTAGTTCCAGTTATAACATTAATTGGTTATGGAGCATCATTTTTCAATATATCAATTGATTCATTTGTAATCTTGCTTGAATCAATGTCCCCTGGATTAAATAAAATAGTCTCACCAATCATAACTGGAAGCGCAATGGACTTTAATTTAATTATAATGATAATCATAATGTTTTATCTAGCAACAAATGCAGCAGACTCAATAATAATTGTAAGTAATGAAATATATGAAATAAAACAATCATCATGGCTAAGACGAAGAATAAAAGCAATCATAGTAACACTAGCTCTTTTACTACTAATAATATTTGTCTTATTAGTGCCAGTCTTTGGTGGTAAAATAATAAATGCAATTGACTACTTTAACTTAAAACCAACCTTATCTTATATACTAAAAGTAATGCAAGGACCAATATCATGGATAATAATATTTATCTTTATAAAAATAATATATACAATATCACCAGATAGATCCCAGTCATCTAGAAGATTAAATATAGGATCATTATTTACTACAATCGGATGGATAATAACAACTGAAGTATATAGTTACTATATAAACAACTTTGCAAGATATGACTTATTCTATGCTGGATTATCTAATATAGCTGGCTTAATGCTATGGATATATTCCTTAAGTTATATATTTGTTATTGGAATGAGTTTAAATTCAAAAGTAGAACTAGAGCACACAATGTACTAACATTGTGTGTTTTAAAAGAAAGGAAAAAAATGAATAAAGAAGTAAGATTTAAAACAGAAGAATATAATTATTACAACAGAGCAGCATGCGTTTTAAAAAAAGGAGATAAGTACCTAATAATGAATGTTGATAACTCTGATTATTTCCACATTCCTGGTGGACACATTGAAATAGGAGAAGACTCACTAAAAGCACTTAAAAGAGAAATAAAAGAAGAACTAAATTATGAAATAAATAATACTAAAGTATTTTGTATCCAAGAAAACTTTTATAAAAAGAAAAACAAAATGCATCATGGAATAGAATTTTACTACTTAGTTAAAGTAAAAGAAGACATAAAAGAAGAAACAATAATTGAAGATGATAAAGGAGTAAAAAAAACACTACTAATTAAATGGGCATCAGTAGATGAACTAAAAAACATAGACTTAAGACCAAACACTATAAAAGAATTAATAATAAATAATAAAATAAACAAACTTACCCATATCATAAATAGAGATTAAATATAACAATAAAATAATTATAAAATCAAATCAATTGATAAGAAAATTCACATATGATAATATGTATTCATATAAGATAATAAATATAAACCTAACACATAGTAAGGAGCAAGCATGAAACAAAAAAAAGAAACCCCACTTCAAAAGAAATATATATTATATTTTTCTTTTGCAATAATATTAAT
>CAZGWM010000030.1:0-6223 GCA_964529195.1 uncultured Muribaculaceae bacterium
GACGGTGATCAAATGGCAGTTCACGTACCACTTTCTGAAGAAGCAAAAGCTGAAGCAAGAATCTTAATGTTAGGTGCAAATAATATTTTAAAACCATCAGATGGAAAGCCAGTTGTAACTCCATCACAAGATATGGTTCTTGGAAACTACTATTTAACAGCAGAATACGATAACCTTCCAAATGAAGGAAAAGTATATAAAGACGCAAATGAAGCAATAATGGCATACGAAAGAAAAGAAGTAACACTTCACACACGTATCGCGCTTCCAGTTAGATCATTTAAATATAAACTATTCGTTCAAGAAGTAAAAGACCATTACTTAGTAACAACACCAGGTAAATTAATCTTTAATGAAATACTTCCTGATACATACCCATATATAAACGAATCAAGTAAAGAAAATATTGAAGGCATAACCCCAATGAAATATTTCTTGCCTCAAGGAACTGATATAAAAACTGAAATAGCTAAAATGCCACTAATAGATTCATTTAATAAAAAGAGTCTACAAAACATAATAGCTCAAATCTTTAAAAGATATAAAACAACTGAAACAAGTATAATGCTAGATAAACTTAAGGACCTAGGATTTAAATACTCAACAATCGCAGGTATAACATTTAGTTTATCTGACATTGTAACTTCTCATAAAAAACAAGAATTTATTGCTATTGGGCAGGAAAAAGTTGATAAGATAAATAAACAATTCCAAAGAGGATTAATATCAGAAGAAGAAAGATATTTATCTGTATGTAGTGTATGGAATGGTGTAACCAAACAAGTACAACTTGAACTAAAAGACGTCCTAGCCGAAGATCATAAAAATCCAATTTTCATGATGATGGACTCAGGAGCTAGAGGTTCACTTGGACAGTTCTCACAAATGGCAGGTATGAGAGGGTTAATGGCTAAACCAAATGGTGAAAACGTTGAAATCCCAATTACAACCTCATTTAGAGAAGGACTATCAGTTAACGACTTCTTCTTATCAACTCACGGTGCTCGTAAAGGTGCCGCTGATACAGCGCTAAAAACAGCTGATTCAGGTTACTTAACAAGAAGATTAGTAGACGTAGTTCAAGATATATTAATAACAGAAGAAGACTGTGGATCAAAAGCAGGCTTAATGGTATATGATTTATTAAATGAAAATGATAACACAGTAGTAGAATCATTATCAGAAAGATTACTAGGAAGATATACCGCTAAAAAAATAATAAACCCTGAAACAAAAGAAACAATACTAGATAAAGATATTATGATAACTGAAAACATGATATCTAAAATAGAAAAAGCCGGAGTAAAACAAGTAGAAATAAGAAGTGTTCTGACATGTAAAGCAGAAAACGGATTATGTCAAAAATGTTATGGTGCAAACCTAGCAACTGGAATGCTTGTTGAAACTGGTGAAGCAGTTGGAATCATGGCAGCTCAATCAATTGGTGAACCTGGAACACAGTTAACCATGAGAACATTCCACCAAGGTGGGGTAGCTGGAGATGACATAACACAAGGTCTTCCAAGAGTAGAAGAATTATTTGAAGCTAGAATGCCAAAAGGAAAAGCAACTATTGCTGAAATAAATGGTAAAATAGCAAGCATAACTGAAGCTAGTGGAAAACACAAAATTGTTATTGAAAATGATAAAACAGCTGAAGAACACACAACAAACTACGGATCAAAGGTAAGAGTAAATGTTGGAGATATAGTTGAAGCAGGAGATAAATTAACTGAAGGATCAATAAGTCCTAAAGAACTACTAGCAGCAACTGACCCAATAACAACTCAAGAATACATATTAAAAGAAATTCAAAAAGTATATAAATCACAAGGTGTTGATATATCAGATAAACACATTGAGATTATATCAAGTAGAATGATAAATAAAGTAAGAATTATAGATCCAGGAGATACAGACTTTGTTGAAGGATTAACAATATCTCTAAGAAGATTTACAGAAGGAAACAAACCAGTTATCCTAGCAGGTAAAGTACCAGCAACAGCTCGTCCTATCCTACTTGGAATTACAAAATCTTCACTAGAAACTGATTCATTCCTATCAGCAGCATCATTCCAAGAAACAACAAGAGTATTAACAGATGCAGCCGTAAAAGGAAAAATAGATCACTTAAGAGGACTAAAAGAAAATGTTATAATTGGTAAATTAATACCAGCTGGAACAGGTGCTAGACAGTACTCAGATATCGAAATGATTCTTGAAAAAGAATATATGGATGATGAACCAAGTGAAATACTAGAAAGTAAATTTCTAGGAGATACAGATGAAGAAATCTTAGCTAACTAAGATTTTTTTATTTACATAAAAATTCGCTTAAATCTGTGCTATAATATTATAGGAATGTAGGATATCATGAAAAATAAAAAAATAAAGATTCTTTTAACAGCATTATTAACTATAACAATTACTATTATCACAATGGCTGCATCTTATGCATACTTCACAGCAAGTATTACCGGAACTGAGACAAATACATCACTATATATTTCTGGAGGAGAACTCAATATAAATTATTTGAGTTCACCAAATATTGTATTGCAAAACATTTATCCGAAAACTGAAAAATGGGAAACTAAAACATTTACTTTAACTGGAAATAATACTACTGAATTAAATATGTATTATGAAATATTTTTAGTTATAACCAAGAATGATTTCAATCCAGGATATTTAAAATACAATTTATCTGGAACAAACCCATCATCAAATGGAGAAGTGATAGAAAACAGACTCAACAAATCAATTCTAAATGGAGCAAGAGAACAAAAACTGGGCGAGGGATTTTTTAAAGGTAGTATTGAAGATATAAAACATAATTATACTCTAGAAATATTATTTCCTAGTAGAGATTTAAGTCAAAATACCGATCAGAGTAAATCTTTTGAAGCGCATATTGAAGTAAGATCAAAAGCCAAAAAAGAAACCGAAATACCTTCTTATTATGTTCTTGCAACTGACGATGATTTTTACGGAACAGAAAATGGACATTTTTGTTTTACAAACAAGAACATTGAATATGTAATTATTCCTCAATATATAAAAGGTGTTTTAGTAACTAGCGCAAAAGAAATGTTTACTTGCGGAACACCTGATTTAAAAGGAGTAGCTACCTTAAATAACAATATAACAAATATGAATACCATGTTTAGAACTAACTCAGCATATTCTTTAGAACTTCTATACTTAGATACTTCAAATGTAATTGATATGTCATATATGTTCCATATGTCCAATGGAACAATATTAGATTTAAGTTCATTTGATACATCTAAAGTAACTGATATGTCCAGTATGTTTGAAAATACTCAAGCAATCACAATAAACTTAAATTCATTTACTACATCTAAAGTAACTAATTTTAATAAATTTTTATATAATTCTAAAGTTGAGAGTATAAATTTCAGCTCTTTTGATACCTCAAGTGCATTAACGATGAAAGAAATGTTTTATAATATACCAGTTTTAAACTTAAATTTAAGTTCATTTGATACTTCAAATGTAACTGATATGAATGCCATGTTTCAGCAAACAAAAGCAACAAATATAAACTTATCATCATTTGATACATATAATGTTACAGATATGGGAATGATGTTTTTAAACAGCGAGGTTTTAAGTTTGGATTTAAGTACATTTACAACTAAAAATTTAATAAATACTAATGTAATGTTTTTTGGAGTTCCGGCAACAGTAGGCTATGCCAAAACGCTTGAAGATGCAGAAGTATTTAATTTAAGTTCAATGAAGCCAGAAACAATTAATTTTATAATTAAGTAGGAGCTACTGCTCCTTTTTATTTACATAAAAATTTGCTTAAATATCAAATATTTAATATACTTATAATTATGAAAAACTATAAAAAAACAACATACAAAATTTTAGCTGTAATACTACTAATAACAATAATAGTAGTTTTTTTAGTTCATACATTAAATATAAAAATAGAAAAAGAAAATACATACAAATTTATAGAAACTAATAAACATATCATGTATAATTAAATATAGAGGGTGGTAAAAAAATGGATCAATCATTAATAAGATTTTTTAAAAAAATAAACTTTGAATACACTGATAGCTTTAAAGATGCAAAAATCGAAAAAGTAATCGTTAACAACAGTAAAAAATCATGGGATGTACATATAAAACTAAGTGAAATACTTAAAGTATCCGAAGCTTTATTACTTCTAGAAGCTTCTAAAAATAAAGTTGAAGATATATCTAGTATAAAGATAACTTTTTTATATGATGAAATAACAAAAGAAGATTTAATATCATATGTAAAACATGCCACTAATATTCTTACAGATAAATATCCATCACTAATAAGTATTATTGATAATGAAATTAAAATTGAAGAAAATAATATAATATATGAAGTATTAAGTAAAGTTGAAGAAAAAATAATAAACGAAAACGCAAAAAAAATTAGTAAATGGTTATCTTCACTTGGAATAAATAACTTTAATATAAAAACACATGTCAATAATGAAAAAAGAAATAAAATAAAAGAAGAAATTGAAAATACAAAGGAATTAAAAGTAACAAAAAAAGAAAAAACATATGAGATAATAATGGGAGAGAAAATTAAATCTAAACCAGTAAAAATAAATGAAATATTTGGTGAGGAAAACAATGTAACATTTGAAGCTTTTATATTTGATATTGAAGAATTTACATCAGCTAAAACCGGATATAAAATTTTAACTTTAAAAATAAGTGATAAAACAGATAGTATAATAGCAAAATACTTTACTAAAGAAGCAGATTTATTTAATAATATTGTAAAAAATTTAAAAAAAGGATCTTGGTATAAATTCAGAGGATATACTAAAAATGATGCTTATGCTAAAGACATTGTTTTAAACCTAAGAGACATAGAAGAAATACCAAATAAAGATGAATCTAAAACAGATGATGCAAAAGAAAAAAGAATCGAACTTCACGCTCATACAATGATGAGTCAAATGGATGGAGTAGTAGATGGTAAAAAACTAGTTGAAACAGCTATTAAATGGGGACATAAAGCAGTTGCTATAACAGATCATAATAGTGTTCAATCATTTCCTGATATCCACAACTATATAAAAAAATATAACAAAGATAAAGAAGATAAATTTAAGGTAATATATGGCGTTGAGTTAATGATGAGTGATGATACAATAAATATCGTTAGAAATTCAAAAGATTTAAACTTAAAAGAAACTCCATATTGTGTTTTTGACGTTGAAACAACAGGATTTAATGCAGGAGCTGGAGACTCTATAATTGAAATTGGAGCCGTAATAATAAAAGATGGAGAAATAATAGATACATTTTCTGAATTAATTAATCCAAATAAAAAATTAAAACCAATTATAACTCAAATAACAAATATAACTGATGAAATGTTAAAAGATAAAGATACTGAAGAAAATGCTGTTAAAAGATTTATTTCGTTTTTTAAAGATATGCCCTTAGTTGCGCATAATGCAACATTTGATAAATCATTTTTAGAAATGGCTTATCAAAAATATAACTTAGGAGAATTAAAAAATCCAGTTATAGATACTCTTGAATTATCAAGAGCTCTAGAGCCAGATCAGTTTAGACACTCACTAAGTGTACTTGTTAAAAGATATGATGTTCCATTTGATGAAGATGGTCATCACAGAGCTGATTATGATGCTGATGCAACAGCTAAAGTATTTAATAAAATGCTTGATGTAGTTTATAAACATAATATACATAACTTAAATGAATTAAATAACTTAATTAAAAAAGAAGATATCCATAAATATGGTCCTTTATATCATGTAAACTTACTTGCTAAAAATAAAGAAGGATTAAAAAACATCTTTAAATTAATAAGTTATGCAAGTACTAAATATTTACATAAAACACCAAGAATATTAAGAAGTGAAATAGAAAAACATAGAAAAGGAATCTTTGTTGGAAGTGGATGTTATGAAAGTGAAGTATTTAGTGAAGCTAAATCGAAATCAGATGAAGAATTAATAAATATAATAAACTTTTATGATTATGTAGAAGTTCAGCCAAAAGAAGTATATGATCACCTGCTTCAAAACGGAACATTCTCAAATGAATTAGAACTTGAAAATACAATTAAAAAAATAATAGAAAACACCAAAGAAGCAGGGAAAATAATAGTAGCAACAGGTGATGTTCATCATTTAAATAAAGAAGATAAAATATATAGAGAA
>CAZGWM010000031.1:0-6137 GCA_964529195.1 uncultured Muribaculaceae bacterium
TACTGTAACTTTAAAAAAAGAAGACCGTGTTGTAGTACAAGGAATTAATATTGTTAAAAAACATATGAAACCAACTCAAACAAACGAAACTGGTGGAATTTTAGAAACAGAAAACCCAATTCATGTATCAAATGTAAAAGTTTTAAATGAAAAAACAGCTAAAAAAGAAACAAAACCAAAATCTACTAAGAAAGATAAAAAAGTAGGTGAAAAAGGTGAATAACATTAAAAAATTATATAACGAAAAAATAATTCCAGATCTAATGAAAGAATTTAATTACAAATCAGTAATGCAAGTTCCTAAACTAGATAAAATAGTTATTAACGTAGGTGCTGGAGATGGAGCTCATGATTCAAAATACATAGAAGCAACATTAAAAGATCTAGAAACTATAACAGGTCAAAAACCAGTTATAACAAAAGCACGTAAATCAATCGCAGGATTTAAACTAAGAGAAGGATATAGCGTTGGTGCTAAAGTTACTTTAAGAGGAGAAAATATGTATATTTTCTTAGAAAAATTAATTAAAGTATCGCTACCACGTGTAAGAGACTTTAGAGGAATAAATCCAAAAGCATTTGATGGCTTTGGAAACTATACTCTAGGAATAAAAGAACAATTAATATTCCCAGAGATAGAATATGATGATGTATTAAAAATAAGAGGTATGGATGTAGTTTTTGTTACAACAGCAAAAACTGATAAAGAAGCATTAAGTTTATTAAAAGGCTTCGGATTTCCATTTAGAAAGTAGGCGAGATTATGGCAAAGAAAAGTTTAGTAGCAAAAGCAAAAAGAGAACCTAAATTTAAAGTAAGAGCATACACTCGTTGCACACGTTGTGGAAGACCTCACGGAGTAATGCGTAAATTTGGACTATGCCGTATTTGTTTTAGAGAACTAGCAAATGATGGTAAAATCCCAGGCGTAAAAAAATCTAGTTGGTAGAAAGGAAGTAATTATGACTGACACAATAGCAGATATGCTTACAAGAATACGTAATGCAAATCAAATGAAATATGAAAATGTTGATGTAATTGGAACAAAAATTACAAACGAAATAGCAAAAATCTTAAAAGAAGAAGGCTATATAAATGAATACAAAGAAGAAAAAAGTAATAAAGGAAATACATTAACATTAACACTAAAATATAGTGATAAGAAAAAAGAAAGAGTAATCGTAGGACTAAAAAGAATTAGTAAACCTGGATTACGCGTATATGCAAAACATGATGAACTTCCTAGAGTACTTAATGGATTAGGAATAGCTATCATATCTACTTCAAAAGGAATTATGACTGATAAGAAAGCTAGAGAAAATAATCTAGGAGGAGAAGTACTTGCCTATATTTGGTAAGGAAAAAAACTTATGAGTAGAATAGGAAATAAAGTATTAACAATACCTGAAGGAGTAACAGTTACAAATAATAATAATCAAGTAACTGTAAAAGGACCTAAAGGAGAGTTAAATAATAAATTTAATGATTTAATAGAAATCAAACTTGAAGATAATAAATTATCTTGCATAAGAGCAAATGAATCAAAATTTGCAAAAAGTATTCACGGTACTACACTATCATTAATTGAAAACATGATAATTGGAGTAACAGAAGGATACACTAAAGCACTTGAATCAGTTGGGGTTGGATATAGATTTATCGTATCTGGAAAAACACTAACAGTAAATGCTGGATACTCAAACCCAGTAATAGTAGAAGTACCAAGTGACTTAGAAGTAGAAGCAAAATCAACAACAGAACTAATCGTATCTGGAATTGATAAACAAAAAGTAACTGAATTTGCGGCTAACGTTCGTAAAATAAGAAGACCAGAACCATATAAAGGTAAAGGAATTCGTTATAAAGGCGAGGATGTAAGACGTAAAGAAGGTAAGAAAGCAGCTAAATAGGAGGTAAATAAATGATAAAAAAAGAATCTAGAAATAAAACAAGACAAAAAAGACATATGCGTCTTAGAAATAATATTTCAGGAACAAACGATAGACCAAGATTAAATGTGTTTAGATCTAATAAAGAAATATTTGCACAAGTAATTGATGATATATCAGGAACTACTTTAGCTAGCTCATCAAGCGTAGAATTAAAACTACAAAATGGTGGTAATAAAGAAGGTGCAGCATTAGTTGGTGCTGACATTGCTAAAAAATGTCTAAAACAAAATATAAACACTGTTGTTTTTGACAGAGGCGGATACCAATATCATGGACGTGTAGCAGCTCTAGCAGAAGCAGCACGTGAAAATGGATTAGAATTTTAGTCGGAGGAACAATGGAAAATAAAGAATTAAACAAAACAAATCAAAAAACAAATAAAAAACCTTTTAAAAGAAACTATGAACCAAAAAAGAAACTTTTAGAAGAAAAAGTAATTTCAATTTCTCGTGTTACTAAAGTTACAAAAGGTGGACGTTCATTTAGATTCTCAGCTACAATGGTAGTTGGAGACGGAAAAGGTTTAGTAGGAATTGGAACTGGTAAAGCAAATGAAGTACCAGAGGCAATTAAAAAAGGAATCCAAGCAGCTAATAAAAATTTAGTTAGAATACCACTACAAGATGGTAGAACAATAGCACATGAAACTACAGGACAAGTTGGAAGAGCAAAAGTAATGCTAAAACCAGCAAGAGAAGGTAGTGGAGTTATTGCAGGTGGAGCAGTTCGTTCAGTTGTAGAAATAGCTGGAATAAAAGATATTGTTTCAAAATCACTTGGATCAAATACACAAGTAAACGTAGCAAAAGCTACTTTAGAAGCACTAAAATCAATTCGTACTCCAGAACATATTGCTGAATTAAGAGGCAAAACTAAGGAGGAGTTATAAAATGCAATTACACGAATTAAATAAAGCTCCAGAAGCTAAATCAAGAAAAAGAGTTGGACGAGGACCAGGATCTGGACTAGGAAAAACATCTGGACGTGGAGAAAAAGGACAAAAAGCAAGATCAGGAGCAAGCATACCAGCATGGTTCCAAGGTGGACAAAGTACACTTGCTGAAAGACTTCCAAAAAGAGGATTCAACAATGCAAGATTCACAAAAAGATTTGCTGAAATAAATCTAACTGATTTAAATAAATTTAATGATGGTGATGTAATAACTCCTGAAGTATTAAAAGAAAAAGGAATTATAAAAAAAGAACTATCAGGAATTAAAGTCTTAGGAAATGGAGAATTAACAAAAAAAGTTACAATCAAAGCACATAGATTCTCATCGAGTGCTGTAACTAAAATTGAAAAAGCAGGCGGAACTGCAGAGGTGATTTAATGTTTTCAAACCTAAAAGGTATATTTAGCCCAACAAATAAAGATTTAAGAAAAAGAATGCTATTTACATTACTATGTTTAGCAGTATTTTCAATAGGAACAAACATAGTTGTTCCTGGTGCTAAAGAAATAACCAAAAACTTAGGATTTCTAGAACTACTTAACTTAATGAGTGGTGGAGGATTAAAAACATTTTCAATATTCGCATTAGGAGTAATGCCATATATAACAGCATCAATTATAACTCAATTACTTCAAATGGATATCATTCCATACTTTAAAGAATTAAAAGACCAAGGTGCTGTAGGTCAGCAAAAACTAAATAGAATAAATAGATACATTGGAATATTCTTCGCACTTGTTCAAGGTTATGTATTTTCTTATGCATTCTTAGCAAATGCTGGAACACTTGAAATAGTAAAAACATCACTTATACTAACAGCAGGAACAGCGTTCCTACTATGGATGGGTGATGAAATAACAAGAAAAGGACTTGGAAATGGAGTATCACTAATAATAATGGCAGGTATTATAAATACACTACCATCAACATTTATACTTGCATACAAAGAACTAGTACTAGGTACAACTTTTAGCCCATGGGCTGGACTTATAATATTTATAATATATGTACTTTTATATATATTAATAATAATTGGAATAATATATATTCAAACAGCAGATAGAAGAGTCCCAATTCAGTACAGTAATAGAACATCTAGTGCATATGGAGGTAATAAATCATTTATCCCAATTAAACTAAACTCAGCAGGAGTAACACCAGTTATCTTTGCCTCAGCTTTAATTGGAATTCCATCACTAGTAGCGCAAGTATTAAAAAATGATAAAATAGCATCATTTGTAGAAAATTATATAACATATACAACATACACAGGATTCTTATTATATATGATATTAATATTCTTATTTGGTTACTTCTATACCCAGCTTCAACTAAACCCTGAAGAAATGTCTAAAAATTTAGATAAAAGTAGAAGTTATATTCCAGGAATAAAACCTGGTGAAAAAACAACTGAATATTTAAAATATGTAATAACAAGACTAACAGTTGTAGGTACATTATTTTTAATGATACTAGCAGCATTACCAATTGTCTTCTCAGCACTTACAAGCCTACCATCAAGTATCTCACTTGGAGGAACAGGATTATTAATTGTTGTAGGAGTAGCACTTGAAACATATAAACAAATTGAAAGTAGTATAATATCAAGAAGCTATACAGGAAGAAGAAAAGGAAGAGCAAGAATATAATGAAAAATATTATATTCATTGCCCCTCCTGCAGCTGGTAAGGGAACACAAAGTAAATACTTAAAAGAAAGATATAACTATAAACATATATCGACTGGAGATTTACTAAGAAGAGAAATAGAAAATAAAACAGAGCTTGGCTTTGAGATATCTAAAACAATTAACTCTGGAAACTTAGTACCTAATAACTTAGTAACAAAAGTACTAGATAAAGAAATAAAAGAAGCTAAAGAACCAGTAGTTTTTGATGGATATCCAAGAAGCATCGAACAAGCAAAAACACTTGATGAAATATTAAAAAAATACTCACTAAATATAAAGGCAGTTATTTACTTAGATGTTTCAAAAAAAGAAGCATTAAAAAGAACTTCATCAAGATTAATATGTAATAATTGTGGTAAAACCTATCACAAATATAACGATCAGTTAAAACCAAAACAAGATGGTATTTGTGATAACTGTTTAACCAAACTATCATCAAGAAAAGATGATACAGAAAAAACATTTGAAAAAAGATATGCAACATTTATAAATGAAACATATCCATTAATCAAATATTATCAAGACAAATTATACATAATAAAAGACCCAAAAGATCCAGAAGAAACATTTAAGAAAGTAGAAGAAATTATCAAATGATAAAAACAGAAGAAGAAATATCTAAAATAAAAGAAGCTGGTAAAATAAATTACGAGACTCATCAATATTTAAAGACATTAATCAAACCTGGAATAACTACTGACTTCTTAGATGAGAAAGCATATGAATTCATAATAAAAAAAGGTGGCCTGCCAAGCTTTTTAAACTATGAAGGATATCCAAAAAGTATATGCACTAGTGTAAATGATGAAATAGTTCATGGTATACCTGGAGATAGAGTCTTAAAAAATGGAGATATAATCTCAATTGATATTGGAGTACTAAAAGATGGATATCACTCTGATTCAGCACAAACTCATGGTGTTGGAACCATAAGTAAAGAAAATGAAAAATTAATATATCATACAAAAAAAATGCTATATATAGGGCTTGAGGAAATAAAACCAGGAGCTAAATTATATAATATAGGTTCTGCAATAAATGCATATGCAAAACGTTATAAATATGGCGTTGTAAGAGAACTAGTAGGACACGGAGTAGGTAAGAACCTTCACGAGGATCCAGATGTTCCAAACTATGGAAAATATAACACTGGAATAGACTTAAAACCAGGAATGGTACTAGCAGTTGAACCAATGATAAATGCAGGAACAAGACATATTACATTTGAAAGTGATGGATGGACAATAAAAACGAAAGACAAAAAACCAAGCGCACACTTTGAACACACAATAGTAGTTACTTCAGATGGATATGAAATATTAACAGGAGAGTGAAAAATTGGCTAAAGAAGCTGGAATAACAGTAGACGGAAAAGTTATAGATGTTTTCAAAGATGAATATAAAGTAGAACTTGAAAACAATTTTATAGTAACAGCACACGTTTCAGGTAAAATCCGTATTAACAAAATAAGAATCTTACCTGGTGATAAAGTTACTGTAGAATTTTCACCATATGATTTAACACGTGGGCGAATAATATAC
>CAZGWM010000032.1:0-5865 GCA_964529195.1 uncultured Muribaculaceae bacterium
CATTTCCTGCTACGTCTTTTACTGTTACTCTTAATGAATATTTACCATCTGGTAATTCATTAACTGGATAATCTTTATTAATATAATTTACTCCAGTATATTTAATACCTCCATGTTGAGGTGATGTAGCATCTCCTTTTGGATCTGGGTAAATTGTGTAAGTTACTGTTAAGTCATTACTTGCATCAGATGCTTCAACATTAAAGAATGTTGGATTAAATTCTTCAACTGTTACTTTTACAGCTGGAGCATTATTATCTATAATAAATTCTACTCCGCTATGAGCATTTGATCTTGGTCTATTAAATACATCAACTGATCTTGATGTAAAATTATAAACTCCATCAGGTAATAAAGTTGTATCAACTACTGCTGAGTAAATATCTCCATTATCTAAAGTTAATGAATATGAGTATTCTTTTTTATTTACATCAGTTAATTTAATTACTGATGATTTAACTCCTGTATCTTCAGTTAATTTAAGTTCAAATTTAACTTGTTTACTTAATACTGATCCTTTAACTGGCGCGATTAATTCGGCAAGTGGTCCACTATTATCTATTAATATTGGTCTAAATTCTTTAGGTTTACTTGAAGTTCTATTTCCAAGTGTATCTTCCATTGTAAACTGAAGTGAATAGTTACCAGTATAATCTACTGATACAAATTCAAATGTATCTATTTCTACTTTATATCTATTTCCTTCAATTAAAACTGGTGAGTATTTTTTTGATTCTTTTAATCTTTTTGAATCATTTGGTCCATCTACAAATGCAACAAAGGTTCTTGCTTTATCAAAGTTAATACCTGATTGATCTTCTAGATCAAAGTATACATTAACTACTCCACCTGCATTACCATTTATTTTTGGATCTATAACAATATTAGATACTTTTGGAGCGGTTGTATCAACAATTAAAGTTCTTATTTCAGATGTTTCTTTATCTGATCTATTTTTAGCTTTATCTGTTGCTACATATCTTATTTTATACTCGCCATCACCATATGATGTATCTAGTTTAAATTCATGTCTTAATGAACTTGTATTCATATTATAATCATAAATATAATCACCTGTTGGTGTTATTATTTCAAACCAGTGGCTTAAAATATTTTCTTCAGATGAATTAACTTCACCTACTATAGTTACATCTTTTCTAAAATGTAATCCATCTACGTTTGGCGTAGTTATTCTAGCAACTGGTGCTATTGTATCAAGCACAAATGTATATGTTGTTTGGTTTCCTGCCTCATCAAATACTACTAAAGTATTCTTACCTTCAATAGCTCCAAATGATCCAGGTTTAACATAATTTAAATCACTCCATGGATTGTTTGTTAAATCTTTTTTAACTCCATTTAGTGTTAAATAATCTATATTATTTTTATCAAATAGTTTAAAGCTTACTTTGCTAAATATCTTTGATGTTATATTTCCAGTTGTAAATGATTCCTCAGGCTTAACTGTTATTTGTGGTCCTGTTTTATCTACTACAAAGTGAATACTTGTAGCATTTTTTAAGTTTCCACTTAAATCACGTGCAGTTGCTCTTAAGGTATACTCACCATCTTGAAGATCACTTAGTGAGTGTTTTACTCCAGATACTTTATAAAAGTCTTGAACTGTTTCAAAATGATTAGTATCTATCCATTCACCCCAAATTCCTAGTTTAGTTTTATTATTATCTGTATAAAGTGAATATTCAATTCGGTCCATTTTATCATTATCAGTAGCTACTACTTTAAATGATGTTGGATTAAATTTATTTACATCTAGGATTTGTACTTCTGGTTTTTGCACATCTTTATATGTAGCATTATATGTTACATTGTTTCCTTCTGTTAATTCTGGTATTACTGGATTCCATCCGGTAAATTCAAAACCATTTAATCCATTTGCAGATGGTAGTGTTACTAAATCTTCAAATGGCATACCTTCTAGTAAGTTAGTAAATTCTAACTCTCCTTCAAGAGATACTCTTGTTTCATCATCAGTTTTAAATGTCACTGTAAATCTTTCTTCAGTATTATCAGGTATTTTATTTCCATTTAAATCCTCAGTATATAAAGCTGTTACAGTTGTATTAGCTGTTACTGGTGTTGATGATGTAAATGGATTATTATTTTGATCAAACCATCCTAGGAATATATAATATTCATATACTACAGGTGTTGGTAGTGATACTCTATTTCCTTCGTTTACTGTTTCTGATTTTAGTAAATCATTTGTGTTTCCATCATAGAATACTACATTAAATGTATTTAATACTTCTTCTGGAGTCACATCAGGAGTATTTACTTCTGGGGTTACTTCAGTATAAATTGCATTTACTCTTAAGTTATTTGTTACATTAGTAAATCTTGTTGACCAGTGTGAGAATGCATAGTTAGTATGTCTAGGTACAGATGGTGCACTAGCGTTCATACCTGTTAGGATTCTTTGTGTTGATATATTAGTATTTGTTACTGTATCAAAAAATGTTACTTGATAATATGTATCATCAAGATCTGCAATACCGTTATTATTTATATCAGCAGCATATTTTGCAGTTAGAGTCATATTTTCTAGTATTTGAGAAAAATCAGTAATTTTTTCATCTTCTTCATTATACCAACCTACGAAAACTAAATTTTCATGATTAGGATCCTCTGGTACTTCGGCCTCCTTTCCTACTTCCACTTCTTGTTTAGACACTTCTTTTGTTCCATCTAAAAATGTCACTGTTCTTGTTGAAATTGGTGCGTTTTGCGCGGTTTGCCCAGCATATAGAGCCATAATACTTGCGATTAAGACTATTGCTATGGCAATAATAATTCTTCTACGTTTTTCCATAACTTCCCTTTCTGTTTATTACAGCTATAGTATAGTACATTTGTACTAAATTTACAATATTTGAATGTGATTTTTATCACTTTTTATTTTTTTGCATAAAAAAAGGATAAATCTTTGTTTATCCAACTAAACCTAGTTCTTTAATAGGCCATAGTTTGATTGTTACTTTTCCTTTTATATCTTTTCTTGATCTAAAGCCAAATTCAGGTGTTCGGCTGTCTTCTGATTCTCTTCTGTTATCCCCAAGTAAGAAATATTTTCCTTCAGGTATTACTCCATCTGGGCAGTCTTCTTTTGAGCATATATCTTCAAATAAGAAGTTATCAGTTATTATTTCTTCTCCTAGGTGTGCTTCTTTAAATGGAGATCCATTTATATATAATATTCCATTTAAGTATTCGATTTTCTCACCGGGAAGACCAATTACTCTTTTTACAAATGATTTATTATCATCATTTTTAACTACAACAACATCGTTTCGATGAACTGAGCTTAAGTGATGAAATAGTTTATTTACCACTACGATATCTCCTTCTTTTAATGTTGGGTGCATTGAATTACCTGATACTGATTGAAGTGATACGATAAAGGTAAAAAATAATACAATGATTATAAACGTAACAATGTATCCGGTAATGTCTTTAAAAAATTCTTTTATTTCTCTAAAATCCATATACGTCACACTTTCTTTTATATATATACTTTATAATAAATTTTAAGTAAAGTAAAGTTATTAAAAGCAAATTATAAAAATGTATGATAAAATTAAGTTGGTGATAAAAATGAAAAGAATGCTATCAGGTATTAAACCAACTGGAAATTTAACTCTAGGAAATTACATAGGAGCAATTAAACAATTTATAGAGCTTCAAAAAGATTATGAATCATTTGTCTTTATTGCAGATCTTCATGCTTTAACTATTGCGCAAGATCCAGTTATATTAAAAGAAAAAATAAAAGAAGTTGCGGGCATTTATTTAGCTTGTGGACTTAATTCAGAAAATACTTATATCTTTAATCAATCAGAAAATATATATCATACAATGCTTTCTTATATTATTGAAAGTAATACATATATGGGTGAGATGAGCAGAATGACTCAGTTTAAAGAAAAATCTCTAAATCAAAAAGACACTTCAATTCATACTAGTTTATTTACATATCCTGCTTTAATGGCAGCTGATATATTAATTTATGATGCTGATGTTGTTCCTGTAGGTATTGATCAAAAACAACATATCGAGCTTACCAGAAATGTAGCCGAAAGATTTAATAACAGATATGGAGAGACATTTAAAATCCCTAACCCAATTATAAATAAAGATTCATCAAAAATAATGGATCTTCAAGACCCTACTAAGAAGATGAGCTCTACTTCTGATATTAAAAAAGGAGTTATTTATTTACTTGATGATTTAGATGATGTTAGAAAAAAAATAATGTCTTCTGTCACTGATTCAGATAATGTTATTAAATATGATTTAGAAAATAAACCAGGTATATCAAATCTTATAACCATATACTCCGCTCTTACAAATAAAACTATTCAAGATATTGAAAAGAAATTTAAAGAAGAAAATTATGGTACGTTTAAGAAATGTGTTGCTGATGAGGTTGTATATTTACTTACTGATATTCAAACTAAATATGAATATATTATGAAAGAAAATATAATTGAGAAAACTTTAGATAAAGGAATTAATAAAGTAAATGAAATTGCAAAAGAAAAAGCTTATGAAGTTTATCATAAGCTTGGATTAGGAAGATATTAATCTTCCTTTTTTTAATCTTCTTGAGCTAAAGTAGTTGTAAATACTGATAGTATATATTTAAATACTTCAGGATCTTCTACTTTTTTTAAATAACTATCCCCATCAGAGATATTTTCAATAAATATAGTTGATTCAGTTGTATAGTTACCATTTTCATCAACTAATGTTGCCAGGAAATATTTATTATCATTTTGGGTTGTTTCATCTAGTAAAACAAATTTTTCACCATTGCTTAATGTTACTAATGTGTCTACTTTCATGTTACATACCTCTTCCTTTTGCATTTTCATTTGATATATTTTGGGCATTAACATTATCATGCGCCAAATCAATAATTGCGTCTAATTCATTTTTTGTTGATAATCCATTTTCAGAAATAATTTGGCTTTTCTTTGAATCGACTTTATCATGATTTGAACCAGCAGGTTGCTTTACATCTTGAACATAAATACCATTAGCCGTATGGTATCCATTAGATGTACTATTGTGGCTTATTTCATCTTGTTTTTCTAGTGGTTTTTCTATTTCCTTTTTTGAATGTTTTTCAAGCTTTGATTTAGCACTATCAAACCAGTCTTTTACTGGAATAGATATCTTCAAGTCACCATCTCTATATTTAGAATATGCATATAAAGCAGCATTTAGTCCAATGAAACCTACACCTGCAACAAATGCTGGTGGAAAAGCTAACATTGTTCCAGTTGCTAGTACCATATTAGTAATAGCAAATCCTCTATAAAATTTAGTTCCTTTTCCATGAACAATAGTTTCGCTATCTACAACTTTATAACCTAAATCAGTTTTTATATTTTGATTTGTGTTATTATTTTTAGAAACATTATTAGATGTTAAATTAGATGCATCTTGAGCTTCTTGTTTTTCAACTTCGACAGCATTTTGTAAGTCAACGCTAGAAGATTCAACAAAACCACCTAGCTCTGTGTCGTAAACAACACGTTTTTTAGGTTCACTAGTTTCTGATAATACAGGAGTGCTATCTACATTTTCTTTTGTTTTTTCATCTTCTTTTTTTACTTCTTTAGTTACTATTTGTTCTTGTGAATTTAGTTCTTCATTTTCTTCCTTTTCATTTGGATTTTCTATCTTAAGTTCATTATCACGTTTTAATCCAAGTTGAACTAATATTTTATCAAATTCTTTTTTTGTATTTACATGAAGGTTTAACTCTTCTTTATATTTATTAGCAAGTCTTGCTACATTTGCAAAACGATCTATTATTTCTTTTCTAACATCATTATT
>CAZGWM010000033.1:0-5758 GCA_964529195.1 uncultured Muribaculaceae bacterium
CTTTAGTACCATACTTAAAGGGTGAACCACATCCAGAGGGAACACGTTTAGCTGATGTTCAAAAATGCTTTAGAACAAACGACTTGGATGCAATAGGAGACACAACACATCACACATTTTTTGAAATGCTTGGTAACTGGTCATTAGGTGATTATTTTAAAGAAGGATCAATTAAATATAGCTTTGAGTTTTTAACTGAAGTATTAAATATACCAGTAGATAAACTAGCTGTAACTGTTTATATTGGAGATGATAATATACCTAAAGATGAGATAAGCGTAAATATTTGGAAAAGTCTAGGTATAAATGAAGATAGAATAGTATATTTAAAAGAAGATAACTTCTGGATAGCTGGAGAATATGGTCCTTGTGGTGGTGATACAGAAATATTTTATTTCAGATCAGAAGAAAAAACACCAGAAAAATTTGATCCAAATGATTTAAGATGGGTTGAAATTTGGAACAACGTCTTCATGGAATATAATAAAAATAAAGATGGAACATATACTAAATTATCAAAACCAAATGTAGATACTGGAATGGGACTTGAAAGAACAGTAGCAGTCCTAGAAGGTAAAGATGATAACTACACATCATCACTATGGATAGATGCAATAAATAAAATAGAAGAAATATCAAATAAACCATATATAGGTAATGAAAAATCAATGAGAATAATAGCAGATCATATTAAAGCTTCAGTCTTTATTTTAAGTGAAGGATTAACTCCGTCAAACACAAATCAAGGATATATACTAAGAAGATTAATAAGAAGAGCTATAAGACATGCTAACATACTTAATATTGATTCAAATATATCTTGGGAAGAAGACTTAGCAAATATATTTATAGAAGAGTTTTCTCCTTATTATGAAGAATTAAATATAAATAAAGAATTTATAATTACAGAGTTAAAAAAAGAAAAAGAAAAATTTTCTAAAACACTTCAAAAAGGATTAAGAGAGTTTTCTAAAGTAAAAGAAAAAGCAAATGAAATTATCTCTAAAGAAGATGCATTTAAATTATATGATACATATGGATTTCCAATTGAATTAACTCAAGAGCTTGCTTTAGAAGATAATTTAAAAGTAGATACAGAAGGTTTTTACTTAAAATTTAAAGAACATCAAGAAAAATCAAGAGAAGGGGCGAGAGATAAATTTAAAGGTGGCCTTGCAAGTTCTGGTGATGAAGAAGTTAAACTTCATACAGCAACCCACTTACTAAATGCCGCTTTAAAAAAGGTAGTAAATGAAAATATTCATCAAATGGGATCTAATATAACAAGTGAAAGATTAAGATTTGATTTTAATCATGATGGTAAATTAGAAAATGACTTACTGGATAAAGTAGAAGATTTAGTTAATAATTGGATTAAAGAAGATATAAAAGTAGAAATAATAAATACAAGTAAAGAACAAGCACTAAAAATGGGTGCTGAATGCATGTTTATTGATAGATATCCCGATAATGTAATGGTATATAAAATAGGAGATATATCAATGGAACTTTGCGGTGGTCCGCATGTTAAAAAAACAAGTGAACTTGGTTTATTTAAAATAATAAAAGAAGAAGCATCATCTAGTGGAGTAAGAAGAATACGAGCAACATTAGAGTAATCTTCTTTTTTCATTTATTAATATCAAATATTATGTTAATATTATCACTAGGTGACTTAAATGAATAACATTAGAAACTTTTGTATCATAGCGCATATAGATCATGGAAAAAGCACACTTGCAGACAGGATCTTAGAATACTCAGGTGGAGTAAGTGAGCGAAACATGAAAAGCCAGCTACTTGATAGCATGGATATAGAGCGTGAGCGAGGTATAACAATTAAATTAAACGCAGTTGAGCTTAATTATAAAGATCATATACTGCACTTAATAGACACTCCAGGGCATGTCGATTTTTCATATGAAGTATCAAGAAGTTTAGAGGCGTGTGAAGGCGCTCTTTTAATAGTTGATGCTGTTCAAGGAGTTGAGGCGCAAACACTAGCTAATCTTTTTCTTGCGCTAAATAGTAACTTAAAAATAATACCAGTAATAAATAAAATAGACTTACCAAATGCAGATGTACCTAGAATAAAAAAAGAGTTATATGATTTATTTGGTTTTACTGATGATGAAATTCTTCTTGCAAGTGGTAAAACTGGAGAAGGAGTTCCTGAAATACTAGATGCTGTAATAGAAAAAATACCAGCTCCAAAAGGTAATATACCTGGTGAGACAAAAGCTCTTATTTTTGATTCATACTTTGATTCATATAGAGGAGTTATAGCATCAGTATGTATTAAAAGTGGGTCTATTTCAGTTGGTGATACTATTATAATGATGAATACTGGATCTGAATTTGAAGTAGTTGAGCTTGGTGTAAACACGCCAGATGAGAAAAAATTAAAAACACTACCAGCTGGATATGTCGGATGGATAAGTGCTGCTATAAAAACAATAGATGCTGTAAGAGTAGGAGATACTATTACAACTAAAGAAAAAAAAGCAAAAGAACCATTAAGTGGATATAAACCAATGAAGCCGGTTGTATACTCTGGACTTTATCCAGTTGAGCCAAATAAATATACTCAGTTAAAAGAAGCATTAGAAAAACTAAAACTAAATGATGCATCACTTTCATATGAACCAGAGACAAGTGAAGCTTTAGGATTTGGATTTAGATGCGGATTTTTAGGTCTTCTTCATATGGAAATAATTGAAGAGAGAATAACAAGAGAGTTTAACATTGAAGTAATAACAACATCACCATCAGTTATATATGAAGTAACATTAACAAGTGGAGATACTATCATTGTAGATAATCCATCTAAAATGCCAGATAAAGTAAAAATAGATAAAATAAAAGAACCATATATAAAAGCAAGCATATTTGTTCCTACTGAGTATATTGGTCCTATTATGAAATTATGCCAAGAAAAAAGAGGAATTTATATAACAACAGAGTATATAGATCAAACAAGAGTAAATATATATTATAAACTTCCATTATCTGAAATAGTATATGACTTTTTTGATAGATTAAAAAGCTATACCAAAGGATATGCATCATTTGATTATGAAATAGATGAGTATCAGGAAAGTAATTTAGTTAAAATGGATATACTGTTAAATAATGAAATAGTAGATGCTTTAAGTATAATAGTTCATAAAGATCAGGCTTATCAAAGAGGAAAAACAATATGTGAAAACTTAAAAGAAATTATCCCGAGACAATTATTTCAGGTACCAATCCAGGCTACTATTGGAGCTAAAATAATTGCAAGAGAAAATATAAGTGCTATGCGTAAAAATGTTTTAGCAAAATGTTATGGTGGGGATGTTTCTAGAAAGAAAAAATTACTTGAAAAACAAAAAGAAGGTAAAAAGAAAATGAAAATGGTAGGTAATGTCGAAGTGCCACCAGAGGCATTTTTAGCAATACTTAAAACTGATAAATAAAAATATCGGTTTTTTTATTGACAATAAATATCATTATGTTATACTTAAAGCGTAAAGTAGGAGAATATGAAGATAAATAAAAAACTACAAAATCTTCTTAAAGTAATTACTTATACATACATTATACTTGCTATAGTAGTTACAATAAATGTATCAAATTCAATTAAAAACTATGAAGGAATTACTAATTTAAATGTAATTGAGCTTGATATTTCTTCACATGAAGAAAAAACCTATATAACTAAAAAACCACATATAATAAACTATGAAAAAGCATATTCTTATAACTTACTAAGAGAAGAGATAAAAGAAGAATCTTTTGATATTCAAATACTTAAAATAACTATAAAAAAACTTGAATATATTACATATAATGAAAATATAATAATAAAACAAATAAATAATGATTTAATAAAAGCTAAAACTGTTCCTAATCTAAAAAGAGTCTTTTTAGAAAATCAGCCCCTATATTTGACTTAAATTCCTATATATTCATATAGGATTTAAATATAACTTTTTAAACATAATAAAGAAAACTTGATAAGTAAATCCAATTGATTTACCTTTTGTAATTCAAATATATAAATAAAAGAGGAAAAACATGAAAAATAAAATAACAATACTCATCGGAGTACTATTAATACTAATAATATCAGTAAGCTTATCTTTTGCATACTTTACTGCAAGTATAACTGGATCAGAGGTAACAACATCTCTTACTATTTCTGGTGGTGTAATGTCAATTACATATTCTGGAAATACCCCAGCTATAACACTTACAAATATATATCCAAAAGAAGATGAGTGGGCTACTAAGATATTTACTTTAACTGGAGATAACACAACTGTTTTAACTATGGATTATGAACTTTATTTTGTTGTAAATGAAAATGGATACTCACCAGGAGCTATTCAGTATACACTATCAAGCACTGCGCAAAATGGTGCTGCGGCTTCTCAAACTGAATATAAATCAATTAATATCCAAAGTGGTGATTTAAAACTAGGAGAAGGGTATTTCACTCCAGAGACAGATGGTAATAAAACACACACTTATACTATGAAAGTATACTTTTTAAATAAAGGATATCCTCAAAACAACGATCATAATAAAACTTTTAAAGGATATGTTGATGTAAGAGAGCCAGCTTTAATACCTAATAATTATGAACTAGCACTTGATTCTGATTTTACTTTTAAAATTGATTTAGAAGCTCCTAATACTTATGATGGAGTTCAAGGATATTATGAATATACTGGAAATAAAGAATATGTAATAATTCCAGAATACATTAATGGAAATAAACTTCTTGATACATATAAGATGTTTTATCTAAGTGAAGAAGTACTTGGTGTAGCAAATACAAATGATAATATAACTAATACAGTTGAAATGTTTGCAGCTGCTTATCCTAGTTCTCTTGAGCTGATATACTTTGACACTTCAAATGTAACTAATATGATGTCTATGTTTGGATGGTTTTCAGGGACTACTTTAAATTTAAGTGGATTAAATACTTCAAACGTAACTAATATGTCTTATATGTTTTCTGGTGCAAGCACTCAAAGACTTGATTTAAGTAATTTTGATACATCAAAAGTAACTGATATGTCATATATGTTTAATTCAGCTTATAGTTCGTATGTTGATTTATCTTCATTCAGAACTACAAATTTAACAAATATGGAAAAAATGTTTTTATCAAGTAAGTTTAATATAATAGATTTAAGTACATTTGATACATCAAATGTTACTAACATGGATCTTTTATTTTACTTATCAAATGCAGATTATATAGATGTAAGTTCACTTGATACTTCAAACATAACTGATATGATGTGGATGTTTAGAGAATCAAAAGTTAAAACTTTAGATCTAACATCATTTGATACATCAAATGTTATAACTATGGTAGGAATGTTTGAAAAAGCTTTAGTTGAAGAGATAAATCTAACATCATTTGATACATCAAGCGTAACTGATATGAGTTCGATGTTTAGTGAAACAAACTTAAATATTCTTGATTTGAGTTCATTTGATTTATCTAATGTAACTAATATGAATAATATGTTTTATATGATTGAAACAACAACTGGATATGCAAGAACAATAAGTGATGCAAATAAATTAAATGCACTCTTATATAAACCAGAAGATTTAATCTTTGTAGTAAAGTAGGTATTAATATGAAAAACACAAGAAATTTTATCCAGTTATTAATAATAATATTACTACTAGCAATAGGCTCTTCATTTGCTTATTTTACTGCAGTAATAACTGGATCAGAAACAAATACAAC
>CAZGWM010000034.1:0-5584 GCA_964529195.1 uncultured Muribaculaceae bacterium
GGCATGCCGCCAGCGTTCATCCTGAGCCAGGATCAAACTCTCAAAAAAAAATAAAAATTATTTTTAAAGTTTAATCCGACTACTCAAAATTGACATTTTACTTAGTTTTCAAAGATCATTTCAGCGCCTATATTTTTTGGCGCACTAGTAATATAACAAACCTTTTTAATTAAGTCAACTCTTTTTTGAAAAGTTTTTATAAATTTTAAATTTTTGTTATATATAAGCGAAATTTTTATCATCTTCCGCATAAATAGTATTATAGAACGAAATAAAATAAAATGCTACTGTTTTGTGAAATTTTAATGAAAAAAAGTGCTTTTTTACGTTTTATAAGCACTTTTTCAGTCTTTTTCTATCATTTTTAAATATTTTGAATAATATTTTGATATTTCTTCTTTGTTAAATGGCCCTTCTTCATTTTTTTTCATAACTATTAAGTTTGAAAGTTCATTTTGAAGAACTATATCCAAGTCCTCAGAATAATTCATTATTTTTTTATGATACTTGTATTCATTTTTATCAAGTATTTTAAAAGCTCCATCGGGAAATACTTTTAAATCTAAATCATAGTCAATAAATTTTATTACATTATCATCAATTAAATAAGGAGATGCTATATTACTTTTATAATATAATCCTCTTTTTCCAAATTGTCCAAATACATTAAACCAATTATTTTTATAAAAATATATTATGTTTATTTCTTTAGCTTTATGTGTTCTTCCGTTTTTTTCGGTTATTGTTGCATTTTCATTACCACATATTAATAATTCATCAAAAGTATCTAGTACGATCGCTTCATTCCAAGTTCTATGGATTTGGCCGTTATGTTTGTAACAATGTATTTCTAACTTGTCACCTACTTTTAGCTTTTCCATCTCAACCTCTCTAGGTCTAATTATAACTTATATGGTTTAATAAAACAATATTTTAATCTTCTAAGCTAGCTATCTTTCCAGTACCTATATATTCTAAGGTAGCTCCTCCTCCAGTTGATTTATGTTTGAAACCTTTTATTTTAAAATGCTCAGCTGATGCAAGAGCATCACCACCACCTAGTATTACATTTCCTTTTGCTTTGCTTGATATTTCAAGTATATTTCTTGTCCCTATTTTAAATCTTGGGTCTTCATAGTAACCAACTGTTCCATTTATAAATACTGTTTTTGATTTTTCGATGAATGATTTATATAATTTTATGCTTTCAGGTCCTAGGTCATATATAATATCTCCCTTATTTATTTCGTTTATAAATTTAGGCATTACTTTTTTTTCTGAAAGTACGATTACATCTACTGGCATAATAATTTTTTCTGGATATTTTTTTAATAATTTAGTTACATCTAAAATTGACTCCGGGCTCGTTAGTGATTTTCCTACTTCGTTATTTACACTTAAGAAAGTATTTGCTATTCCGCCACCTAATAATAGGTGATCACATTTTTCTAGTATATTTGATATTAATTTTATTTTATCAGTTACTTTAGCCCCGCCCATTACTACTGTAAAAGGTTTTTCTGCTTTTAAGACTAAATCTAGGTTTTCTTTTTCTTCTTCAAGTAAGAATCCATATCCTGATTCTAAGTATTTTGATATACCATAGTTTGATGCATGTTTTCTATGTGATACTCCAAATGCATCATTTATAAACACATCTCCAAGTGATGCCCAGTATTTAGATAGCTCATCATCATTACTACTTTCTTTTTTATGATTTAAATCTTCATATCTAGTATTTTCTATAAGAAGGATTTCTCCTTCTTTTAATTTTTTTATTTTTTCTTCTATTTCTTTTCCTTTTGTTTCTTTTGAAAAGTATATATTGGTTTCTTTTCCTAAATATTTTTTAAGTTTTTTATAAATAGGTTCTAAGGTGTTTTCTTTTTTATCTTCTTCTGTTTTTATTTTTCCAAGATGGCTCATTATTATTATTTTACTTTTATTATCAATTAAATATTTAATTGTTTTTAATGATGCTTTTATTTTTTCATCGTTTAATATTTTTCCATTTTTAATTGGAACATTTAAATCCGCTCTTAATATTACTGTTTTTTTATCTAAATTTAATTCAGTTATTTTTTTCATTTTATCTCCCTAATATTATTATATAAGATATTTGGGAATAAAAAAAGAGGATTTATATTTCCTCTAAGTTCATTATATTTTCAATTGTTACAACATCTGTGTATGAATTATATTTGTTTTTTGCTTTTGTTACTAAGTTAATCCAGTGTGGACTAGCTATTTTAATGTCATCATTAAATACTGGGCAGTAAACTCTACCGATTGAGGATAATGTATTTAAACCTCTACCGTAATAGTTTCTTGACATCAGTCTTACATAACTTAAGACTCCTTGCTCAATATTATTATGGGTAATTAATCTACCCTGGCTCATTCCGCCATATACGTTATTTCTCTTTAGCATGTAATCTACTTTATAATATCCGGATTCTGCAGCACCAATACTTAGTAGTGTTACTTTATCAACATTTTCATATATTGATGAGTAATACTGAATTAGTGTTTCTACATACTCAGCTTCTCCGTAGTATGGTCTATATTCTACTTTTCTTTTTAAAGTTTTGGTTTCATTTAAATTATAAAAGTATTCAATTAATCCATATTCAAAGTTTGGATATTCTTCTTCTAAATTACCTATGTTATTTAAATTAAAGTTTTCATTATCATTTATTTCTTTTAAATGATCTATTACTTCTTCATATTTATAATCAAATAATCTACTAAAGAATTTTATTGTGCTACTATAATGATTTATATAATAATTTAAATCTAATATAGGCTCTGTTTCTTTTTCTGATTTTACTATCATTATATTAGATAGTAACTCAGGATACCTTTCCCCTAGTTGTTTACTGAGGGGTATCACCTCTTGTGAGTTTTCAGTTAAAACTTCGGCATTTGGTCTTATTCCAAATGCTAAAACAAATATTAATAATATAATTGCACATACAATGATGTTAAATATCCTCGGTGAAGATACTTCTCTTTTCATTTTTTGTTCCCCTCCCCAGACGAACGAGATATATCTTACCATAATATTTATTTTATTGCAAATCGGGTCTCTATCCCTTTATTTAAAAGAAAAAAGAACTTTCAGTTCTTTAAGTTTTTCATTACTTTTTCAATTAAAGTATTATCTTTTACTTCTTCTACATATAGTTTTTCTTCATCTTTTGACGCGATTAAGATAAGAGATTTACCTTTTTTATCATCTGTTTTTTTATCTACTTCAATTACTTTATAATAAGCATCGTTATCTATTAGTGTTACATCTTCAACTAAATAATCTTTTTCTTTTAATTCAATTACATCATCTATTGTAAAAAACATAATTCCTCCTATATACCTAAACTTTCTCTTGTTTTATTTTTACTAAATACAGTTGGTATTTTTATTGTTAGTCCAGAAAATAGTTTATTATTATATTCAATGTCTTTATAGTTATTATTATTCATATCTTTTACTATGTTAGTAAACATTTCTTTATTAACTTCAAATATATCTATCCAGCCTTTTTCATCTTCACAAAGTGCAAGTGCAACATCAGCTAGTGAAAATCCTTTAGGCATCTTAAATGAAACAGAGTCTTCCTCTTCTTTTATTTGATCTACTGGCTCTTCTTTTTCTTCTTTTAATTCGTATTCTTGTTTATTATCTTCAAAATCCGAAAACGAAAATGCTGCATTTGTTATAAATATATCCTCTGGTATAGGTACATTTATCTTTTCTTCAATTTCTTGATTAATTGATTCTTCGATTAAAGGAGCCTTGGTTAAATTTTCAGATTCTTTAATTAAATCTTCTAACTCTACTATTTCTTCTTTTGGTTCTTTTTCTTTAAAAAGGTCTTCTATTTTTGCTGCCTCTTCTTCAATTAGATCTTCAAGGTTTATTTCAGGCACTTCTTCTTTAGATGTATGTTTCATTAAATTACTTATATTAATTTCTTCTTTAATCTTCTCTAAGTATTCTGATTCTTCTGTTTTAACTATTGGAGTTTCTTCTGGAAGTTTTTTTTCTTCATCCGCTTCTTTAAAGAAAATATCTGTTATTGATAGTTCTTCTTTTTTTAAGCTTCTTATTCCAAGTACTTCTTCTTTATTTTTATCTACAGGTTTTATAGTTTTAGGTTTGTATTCTTCTTTTTTAGTTAATGAATTTATTTCATTAAAGATTGGCATTAACGTTTCGATTGTTTCTTCAAATTTAAATTCTTCAGTTAGTGGATAAAATTCTAGAAGTTGTTTTATTTCTTTTGTTGTATTTTCAATTCTGTTTAATCTATCTTCTATTCTTCTTGAATTAAATTCAATATCTTCTCTTATATTTAAATCAAGTGTTTTTAAATATTCAGCAAACTCTTCTTGAACTTGAAAAGAACTATTATCATGTTTGAATATTTCTTCTACATAGTTATAGTTTGAATTGTTTCTTTTAAATATTTCATCACATTTTTTTAGATACTTATCAATATCATTATTATATGCTTTTATTTCTTCATGTTTTAATTTGTATTTTCTTGCAGCTAATAGATTGTAAAAGTTATTTTCCTCTACTGCATTATTAAAAAGTTTGCTAGTCACGTCAACCCACTCTCCTAGTATTTAGATTATAACACGCAAGATTTCTTTAATCAATAAACTTATACAAAAAAAATCACCATTCTTGGTGATTTAATTATTTTAAATGGCGCCTGATGCTGGACTCGAACCAGCGACCTAACGGTTAACAGCCGTGCGCTCTACCGACTGAGCTAATCAGGCATTTGGAACTCTTTGTTCCTAAGTAATAATATAACATGAGTTAATTAATATTTCAATACTATTTATAGCTCAATTTATAGATTTTTGTTAAATTCCATTAATATTACTTTTAATTTTTCTTGATTTTTTTCTTCTATTAATGTTTTATTTAAATCAAACTTACAAACCATTACTTCTTTATGATCATCACTATTTATTAAGTAAACATATTCTTCATCATTATAAAGAATGGAAGATACTACTACGTATTTATTACCATTATTTAAGGTAAGAATGTCACTTTGTTTTAATATAGTCATCTAAGTTACTCTTATCTATGCTTGCATTCATATCTGTTAGTTTTTTTTGCGCGACTTTATAGCTTCGGTCATGTATATATGTTTTTATACCATAAGCTACTGAACCAACAGATAATAAAGTTGGTACTGGTCCAAGGTAATCGATATAATCTTTAAATGCCTCCCATGAGTATACTCCGTTTAATTGAGTTTGAAGTGCAACTTGCGGGTCGATTCCTGAAAATAAAGTTAATAGTGTAGATGCAAGTAAAAGTCCACCAGCTACTATAGCTGCTTTAGTTTTTCTTTCTTGTTCTTCGTTTATTGTTCTGGCTATTTGAATGATTTCAAATCTTCTTTCTTCTTCAGCAAATTTTTGTTGTTTTAAAAGTGCCTTTAGAATTTGGTTAGATACATCATCTGTTTTTATATTCTCTTCTTGCATTTTTGTTTTTTTATTCATATCATTAAATATTTCACTCATATTTGCATATTCATCATATATTTTATCAAATG
>CAZGWM010000035.1:0-5472 GCA_964529195.1 uncultured Muribaculaceae bacterium
TTATAAGGGATTGCTCGATTTCGGCTATAAATACCACTCTCGCAATTAGTTTTTTGAGCATTATTTCCAGTAACATAAATAATCTTTTCATTAATACTCGCTTTTCTTTAAATAATTATACAATAAATTAATTAGTCAGAAAAATGACCAAATTGAGCTAATTTTTCATAATTTATATTTTTTAAATTTAAATCATTTATTATGTTTTTTAATTTACATTCTTCATATAAAGCTTTAGATGGTGTTATATTTCCTTTATTTGTTTTTATATAAATTGCAAGAGGAACTTCAATTCCTATTGCATAGCTAAGTTGAACCTCTACGTATTTTAAATTATTTTCTATAAGTATTTTTTTAGCTATTTCTCTTGCTTTGTATGCGCCAGATCTATCTACTTTTGTTGGGTCTTTACCAGAAAATGCCCCGCCTCCAACGTTTGCAAACGATTGATATGTATCTACAACTATCTTTCTTCCAGTTAAACCTGAATCACCTTCAAAACCGCCTATATTAAACTTCCCAGTTGGATTAATTAAGTATTCATCAACTGATATGTTGTATTTATTACATATTTCATTACTTATATTAATAAGGATTTGATCAGTTTTATCGCGCTCTTGTTCTGTGTTTTGATAACAAATTGTAAATGTTTTTATTCTTATCAGTTTATTGTTTTTATAAATACCAGTTATTTGAGCTTTTCCATCAGACATAAATCTTTTATCTTTTTTTCTTAGTTCATCATATTTTCTACTTAGTTCTTGAAGTATTACCATTGCTTTTGGAAGTAATTTGTCTGTTTCATTTGTTGCATAACCAAACATCATTCCATTATCACCAGCGCCCATTACTTCATTGTTAGTACCAAGTGCGATATCTTTACTTTGAGTGCCTATATTATTAATAATTTTCATATTTGAGCTATATCCAACATCTTTTAAAACCCTTTTGGTGATTTTTTTAATATTTATATTTGCTTTTGTTGTTATTTCACCAGTTATAAATATTACTCCCTTCCCACCTACTACTTCAGCTGCTACTCTACTATCTTTATCTTCTTTTAAACATGCATCAAGTATTGCATCACTTATTTGATCACATACTTTATCTGGATGGCCCCTAAATACTATTTCATTACTATAAACTTTCATATTTCCTCCTTCTTTTTAAATCCATAAAAAATACTCAAGATAACTTATACCTTGAGTATTTTAAGTTATCTTATCGATCTAGCATTACCACCTAATTTAAATAGGTTGGTGCAACTTCATAGGGCTAGTCCCTCTGCTGCTCTTTATAAGATTTATAACTTGATTATATATTATATTTAATTTTAAATCAAATTAATTTAAAATTTTAATGTCTATGGTGTCCCCACACGGGCTCGAACCGTGGACCCATTGATTAAGAGTCAATTGCTCTACCAACTGAGCTATGGAGACATATGTAATTAAAGAATTACTTTTTTAGTATAACACATATTTTTAGTTTGTAGATATTTAATTAAAAAAATCTTATTATTAAGATTTTATTTTTACTACTGAAGCATTACTACTTAAAGTATTAATTAATTCAAAGTAATCTAGTGTATATACAAATTGAGTTAATTCTTCTTTTATTTTTGGTGCTATTTCTAAGTTTCTTGTAAAGTTTATTAAAGAGATAACAAATTCTTCATATGATATGTTTTCTTTATTAGTATATGTATCTACTTTATTTAAACCAATTAATCCACTACAAGCTGCATTTATTTTTAAATCAAAGCTTGGATCAACTACTCCATAAGAATCATATTCAGTAGTTCTTTTTAGGAATGAAACTATTACACCGGTTATTAAATCTTCATAGTATAATTTATCTTCTGTTTCATTAGTTAATTTAAATACACCTATTTTTAAATCTCCAGTAGGCACTAGTTTATTTGTTGTTGATTCACGTGGCATCTCATATTTTTCATATACTCCGTAGTATAAATCACTTACATTTATATTAGTTTGATTTTCCATAGTTATTTTATTCTCCTTTGTTAATTAGAAACATAGTATATTACAACTATAGATCATATGCAAGTAAATAATTATTTAACTGCGCCACCAATGATTTTTTTAGCCATATGCATCTGAGTACTACTTATTTTACCATCTAGTTGGTGAAGTTCTTCTACTTCATATCCAAAACCTTTATATTTTTTCATATTTATCCATGATGTTTCTACTTCTCTTGCGAAAACCGGTGATTTCAAGTTATTTACTTTTGATAAATCAATTAATAATATAGCTGCATAAAGCGTAAATAAACTAAATAACACTACTAATGTTACTTTTAAAGATCTTTTTTTGCAAAATAAAAATGTTAATGTAATTGCAGATAGTAATATAAATATATATAAAGCTATTATAAGTGGAATAAATTTAAGCATTTTCATTCACCTCCTTTTATATATTTTAACAATTAAATTATATCATATTTTAATTATTAAAAATATTAATAAAAAAATAACAGTTAAGTTATTTTTTAGTAAATCTTTTTATTTCTTCAAGTGCAGTCTCTGGTGAATCAGATCCATGGATTACATTTTGACCAGTAGAGATTCCAAAGTCACCTCTTATAGTTCCAGGAAGAGCTTCTTCCCACTTTGTAGGCCCCATTAGTCTTCTCATACCTTCAATTACATTTTCGCCTGATACCACCATTGCAAGAACTGGGCCGCTCATCATGTACTCAAGTATTTCAGGAAAAAAAGGTTTATCAGCGATATGAGCATAATGTTCTTTTAATATTTCTTCAGTTAACATTATAGTTTCCATACTTTCAATAGTAAATCCTTTGTTTTCAATTCTAGTAATTATTTCACCAATAATTTTTCTTTGTAATGCATCTGGTTTTAGCATTATGTATGTTTGTTCCATATTATTCCTCCTAAGTGGTTTTATTATACATTTTTTTTAAATAAAATCAAACTATTTATTGTATAATATGTGATTATCATAAAATATACTTTTTTGAGATAGATTCTTATTTACATATGTTATTCCATATTCTTCAAGAAGTGTTTTCTCTTCGCTAAATAAATCTGTTCCAAGTGCTAATCTATTTGTATTATATTTTACCCCAAGCGAAGATAGTATTGTAGGAAATATATCTAGCGATGAAAATTCTCTGTTTGTAGTGTTTTTTGTTTGTACAGCGCTATTTAAAAATAGATTAAATATCTTTCGATCTTTATATGGTATATTTTCAAAATAGTTTTTATCCATACTTAAGTGATCACCTGTTATTACAATAGTAGTGTTTTTATAAAAATCTTGAGATTCAATCCATTTTAAAAAATCCACAATTTGATTAACAGAGCATATAATTGAATTTGAATAAGGTTCTTCATATAACGTTTCACAAGTTTCCTCAGTGTATCCATCTGGAAAGTGAGTATTTGCAGTCAATATGCTTACATTAAAGGGTTTTTCATCTTTAGATAGTAATAATATTTTTTCTTTTGAGTATTCAAATAATTTTGAATCTTCAAATCCCCACCATACTTTATAATCACTTTTAATTTTTCCTTCTGTTATAGCGCTTTCATAATCAAATATTTCATAATTTCCATGCTGTTTGTAATATAACTCTCTAGCACCAAATGCTTTATCTGATCCCATTATTTTAAGCTGGTTATATCCATTTTCATTTAATATATCTCCTAGAGAAGTAGTTCCTTTTAAAAAGGTTGTAAAACCTAGTTTTTGATATACATTAGTAAACTCTCCTTCTGAGTAAGCATTAAAAGTAGTTTGAAGTTTAAGTGGCATTCCAGAAGATTGTGCAACTAGTCCTGCTATTGTCCAACCTGTTGCTGTTATTTGACTAGCTCCACCATATTTTTGTGTATTTGAAAAAGATGTTCCTCTTTTCATATAAGGTTCAAGATTAGCTAATAAATTATCATATACTAACCCTCCATTTTCTTTGTTAAAGTAACTAGATTCAAGTGATTCAACGGTTATATGAATTAAATTTCTCTTTGTTTCAGGAAACTCGTACTTAATAAATTTTGGATTTACATAATTATCTGCTATAAAGCTTGATTCTGTTTTTATATTTTTTATATAAGTATCTATTTCTAAATCCTTTATTGTCTTAAATATAACAACTATAAATATTACTAATAAAAATAAATTTATATATTTTATTAGTTTTTGATATTTTATTAAAAGATTATATTTTTTATCATAGAAACTTATTTTTATCTCTAAGTTATTTTTCTTAAAAAATTTATTTATAAAATTAAAAAACAATATGACTACGACTGATAGTATAATTGTTTTTAATAAAGCATAGTTAATATATGAAAATAATATACTCTCTTCTACTCCTCCAAGTGGCACATTTAAATGAAATATAATTTCGTCCATTGATAAGTTTGAGTATGTAATAAGAGCCCATTTAGCTGAATACCATATTATAAAAGTTACAAATGTAATTATTCCTATGTAAATATTATTAATTTTCTTCATTTTTTTCCTTTTTAGTTATTTTAATTTTGATTGTTATGTTTTTTTTCATTAATTTTAGTTCATTTAAAATATAAGGTAGCGTTAAAGCAAATAATAATGCTAATGCTAAATATTTAATACCAAAAGATAAAGTAAAAGCATCTTTTAAATAAAAGACTTCGCCTTTTTTCAATATAAATAGTATTAAAAATATTATTATATTTATTTGTAAATTTGATATAATGTACTCTTCTATATAATTTCTTTGGTTTAAATTTTTATTTCTTAATAAAATAAAAGCTGGAAAAAACAAACAGATTAACTCTAACATATATCCTCCTGTTTTTTTATTATAAAAATTTAATAATTTGAAATCAAATTACAATTATATAAATTATTATAATAATAGATTCCAAGAAAAAATAAAAGAATTGAGCCCGATTCAATATCAAACTCAATTCTTACAGTGTTCTTTTTTATAAGTGTCCGTTTTAAACAAACATACTCTTAATCATCTTTTTTATAATACTTTTTCAGTTAATTCTAATTCTTTTTGTTCTATTTTTAGACTTTCATTTACAAATAACTGGCTATCTAGAAAGTTCATTTTACTTCCGAAGACATACATTAAGTCTTTTAATTCAACTTTTATGTTACCTAATTCATCAGGTGATATATAAAGCCAATTTATATATTCATTAAATGTTGTTGGTCTTTTTTCATTACTTACTTTTTCAGTAAATTCATCTAACGCTTCTATACCACTTCTAGTTAGCTGGACAGTTATGATGTCATTTAAATTTAAATTCATTTTAATTTCCCCCTTCAGGCTAGGTATTATAGCATAAATGAGTTATAAATACTAGTTTTTAATTATAATTTGTTCTTTAAACAGTTAAATGCAAGTTTTAATTTTTAAAAATCTTTCTTGCATTTATTCTCTTGTTTTTAAAGTAGCATTTATAACCGGATTTTCTGTCCCTGT
>CAZGWM010000036.1:0-5429 GCA_964529195.1 uncultured Muribaculaceae bacterium
TATAAACAATTATTAATGTAATCAAAAAAGTCACAGCACAAGTTGTGACTTTTTTGATATGAAGATCTATCTTAATGTGCCAAATCCACCCTAATATTTACTCTTTTTAATTTTTTTATAATTATTTTGGATAAACATTGAATAAATACGGATGTAAGAAAAGAATTAGTTTATGAAAAATTATATAATATCAACAAATTTTTAAGCTAAATATTACCAAAACCAAAATTTATGTTAATTATTTTAAAAACTTGCCAATAAATCTATATAAAAGTATCAAAAATCTACTAGTTCTAAATTTCAATAATTTATAAGATGTATATGTAGAAAAGAATTTTTTTGTAAAGGCGACTAATAAATCAAAAAAATAGTTATAGTAATTTTAAAATTTTTCCGCAAGCAAAGCTTGTCATTTATAAAGATAACTAATTATTATAAAAAATTAAAGGTGATTTAAATCATAATTTTAAACCACAGTATTTTAATATGAGAAAATATGCAAGGAGAGAATTTATGAAAAAATTAAATAAATTACTAATATTTATCCTAGCTACTATACTTGTATTAGGATTTAGGGTACAGGCAGCAAATAAATACTCACCAAAGGTTTTAAAGGCAAATGAGAAAAATGCTGTGGATGTAGCAAATATAGGATTAGGGCTAGTTGCACCAACAGAGACTAAAGTTGATGTTACAGGAAATGTAAAATGGCTTTTAGGTCCGAAAATTAAACCAACAATACAGCTGCAATTATATAGAGATAATCTAGCTTATGGTGATCCAGTAGAATTAGTTGATGGTGAAACTTCATATACCTGGAATAAATTAGAGAAAACAAATAATGCTGGAATTCACTACATTTATACAATTGATGAAGTTAGCGTACCTGAAAATTATGATAAGGTAATTTCTGAGGATGGCTTAACAGTTACTAATGCATACTATGAATTATCAACAGACTATATATCTGAAGAGCTTGAGAATGTTGCCACAAATTACTCAACTGAAATCCAGGCATTTAAATTACCACATACAAAGAGTAATAATTTTGCCCCCTTGTTTACAATAATAGTAATGCTAAGTAGTGGTGCATTACTTGTCATATTAAAAAGAAAAGAAAAAAACATTAAAAACAAAAAGTAGTAATAAATTAATAATATTATTATTACAGCATATTATTTATTACACTTCTAAAAATTGGGTTGTTACAGTTTAATTACTGTAAACAATAGTTTAAAGATTTCCCCCCAAAAGGCCAACTCTACTAACATAGGGTTGGCTTTTAACGCGGTAATATCAAAAAATCAATGTCATTTAGCAAATATCAATCAAATCAAGATTTAAAAGGATTAAAATAATTAAAAAGTATAAAATACGCGATTTATTAAACAAAAACTTACTAGATAAGCATTTCACAATGTAATAAAATGTAATCAAGAGTAAACAAATTAAATTATAGCAATATTTTGTTTAAATAAAAAAGATGTTTGCGCAAAATGTGACAGAAAAGCAAATAGTATTAATAGATATAATATATTACTTTTAGCTATTTATATTTTAAAAATTAATCATTTAGAAACAACACAATGAATAATTGCCAGGAATTTTATAGATGGGGGAAATTCTATGAAATATAAAAACGAGCTTTTTGGTTGGGGTTTAAATCAATCAATATATGTGTCAGTTGTCAATATTAATGATTTTAAGGTACATTTAAGTAGAGATTTTGAAGTGCTTCTTGTACTGGATGGAAGTATAACTTTAAATATTTCGGATCAAAAAATCACTGGTCAAAAAGATGATCTAATTTTTATTAACTGTAATCAACTTTATAAAAGTAATTTTAGTGATGAGGATAACCTAATTTTATCTTTAAAAGTTAATCCAGCATTTTTTAATGGTTCCTTAAATAAAGTTAAAGGAATCAGCCTAAATGGGATAATTGATGAGAGTTCAAGTGAAAAAAAGGTTTTAGTAGACAGTATAAGACATTTAATCGCTTCTATTGTTTTTGAGATGAATAATAGAAATTTAGGCTATAATTTTAGGGTAGGGGCCTATATATATCGAGTTGGAGAAATTTTGGCAGAAAGTCAAGAAGGTGAAGAAGTCATAAATGATTCAAGTTTAGAAAAATTAAATGTATCAAGACTACAAGGAATTATAGACTATATAAATAATAACTACAAGTCAAAATTAACTTTAAAAGACATTGCGGAAAATGAAAATTTAAATTATTCTTATCTATCACAATTTATAAGAAACAGTTTAGGAATTTCATTTCAAGAATATTTAAATAAGGTTAGGTTAGAGGAAGCATTAAGCCTTTTGATAAATACAAATGAATCCATAACTGATATTTCAAATAGTAGTGGATTTTCTAATATCGGAGCTCTTAATAATTTATTTAAAAAAGAATATGGAACAACACCCTTTGTGTACAGAAGGGAATATAATGCACATACAAATGATAAAATGGAAAAAAACAATGAAATCATAGAAAAAGATAAGACTAACGTTTTAAAATTATTAGAAGGCTACTTTGATGATAGTTTACTAGGACTCAATAATAAGAGTTTGCTAATTAGAGAAAGTATAGAGGTAAGTTATACCGCCAAAGGTACTAGATATAGAAAGCATTGGCAAGAAATAATTAACTATGAGACAGCTGTTCAAGGTCTTAGCTCTGCTTGGCAACGCCATTTCTTAAAGGTCCAGAAAGATTTAAAGTTTAAATATATCCACATAAATAATCTTTTCTGTAAAGATATGAAAATTTATAATCTTAAAAATAATGAAGTGATGTATAACTGGTTTCATGTTGATGAGTTATTCGACTTTTTTATAAATAATAAGATTAAACCAATTATAGATATTGATTTCCTTAATAAAAAAGTAAAAGCTGTAGATGAAAACTTATATATTTGGACTGACAATACTTTGCCTGAAAGCTTTGAAGCGTGGTTAGATTTAATTATAAATTTTATAACTCATAGTATTGAAAGGTATGGAGAAAAAGAAGTATCCACTTGGTTTTTTGAAATATCTGTAGAATCTTATGGAGATTGTGCACACGATGCACATGAGACAGAAAATAATCTTAATTTATTTAAAGAAACACTACAAACAATCCAGGCTGTATCAAAGGTTGTAAAAGTTGGCGGTCCATCATTATCTAGATTTTCTGCACCAAACTATGTTTGGTTTAAAGACTTTATTGAATTTATTATAAGTGAAAACCTAGATATTGATTTTTTGTCTTTAAATATTTATTCGGAACACTACCAGGTTGATCAATTAAAGTATCTAATTGAAAAGGCAAAAAATGAAGAAGAATTTAAGAAATACTTAGAACTTTTAAATAAACGCTACCACAGAGGTAATTATCTTAAAAATGAAATAAATAAATTAAATAATTATTTGACAGTAAAAGACAGGTCTGATATTTCAATCTACATAACTGAATGGAGTGGCTCGTCAATAGAAGGATCTCTTATTAATGATACTGTTGCAGTGGCACCATTTATTATTAAAAATATGCTTCAAACAATTAATAAGGTTGATGCCTTAGGATTTTTAAATATTAGTGATTTATTTGAAGACTACAGACAAGGTGGATCAAACTTTCACGGTGGTGTAGGCTTATTAAACAAAAATGGGCTAAAGAAACCAAGTTATAATGCCTTTTATCTTTTAGCTATGTTAGGGAGAGAAGTCTTGATTACTGGTGAAGGCTATATTGTAACTAAAAGTTGTGAAGGACTTCAAATTTTAACCTACAATTATGCAGAGCTTGATGATTTATATGCAGTAGGAGAACTATCACATATAGAATTTCTTAATAGATATAATGTATACAAAGCCAAAGAGGATAGTTATTTTGATTTAATAATAAATGATATTTTTGGAACTTATGAAATATCCACCTACCAATTAAATAGACACCATGGTTCAGTTTATGATGAGTGGGTTAAAATAGGAGCCCCTGAAGAAATGGATAAAGATCAACTTAACTTATTAAAGCTTAAAGAAAAACCTAAAATAACCGTGGAAACAATTAAATTAGAGGGTAGATATCAAAAAGATATAATGGTTCCAATTCATGGAGTAGAGATGATAACATTAAATAAAATTTCAAACAAAAAGTAAAATTATAGAATATTATATACTAAAAAAGACAACCAAGTGCGGTTGTCTTTTTATCTTGGTGATTATTGCCAAGATAGTACGACTTATCTACATATTTTTTAAATCAATTAAGAAAAGATAAGTTAAATAACTATGTTTTTTAGTCATTAATTAACTAATATTTAGTAATTGATTAAAAAGACTCAGGACTTAATTATAAATTTTTAGTCAGAATAAAAAAATATTACATAGATGCTTATTTAGTTTGTGATGTGTTGATGCAAGGAATGGACAGGTCATACCTTTACTTATTAAAGTATGGTCTATTCATTTTGCTTATTAAAAACTGAATTTATTACACAAGTTAAAACAAAATACTTATACTATTCAAGCAAATTATTTATAAATAATAAATACTCTTCTAATTCTTACCAAAAAAGTACAACAATCTAATTTAAAAACTGGTATTAATAAAATTGATGATTATATAAAATGTACTTAATAGATATAAGAAAACAGAAAAGTATAAGAATGTTCAGTTTATCCACTAATTGTATTAGCAGCCTCAAAAACAAAAACGATTTTACATAAAAGATATGATCAATTGTTTTATCCATTTAACTAATTAAATACAAATAAACAAATAATTAAGGTTGAAAGTATAAAAAGCAAGTTAATAAAACATAAGAAAAAACAAAAGTTTAATGAAGTCAAATAATCAGTGAGTGCAAGTTAAAAAGCTGATAGATATTCTCTGAATTTTAAAATAATATAAGGTTAGTGAAACCCTTTGGTTAACTAATTATTGATTAAAGACAAAACATTTTAAATTTATATCAAATAGTATTTAGCATCTAAATGCTAAAACTTATTTACTATTATAAACACCTGAATTTGTTGGCAATGATTACTATCCAAGATTTATTATATAAACTTATTTGCATAGTTTAAGGGTAGGTTTTATAGATTTTATAAGAAAGATGATTTAATAATTAAAAAGGGAGGAGGTTATTAAATGAAGAACTTTAAAAGGAAAAACCAATTATTAAAAGCCATAATTTTTACTGTGGTTTTTACTTTATTTTTTTCATACATTCCTGTTTCAGGAGTTGTGAATGCAGAAAACTTAGATAAGGAGTTAACTCAATCTAAAGAATCTGAAATAACAGAGGATCAGGGGGATGAAGAAATCTTAGAAGTACCATTAGAAGATTCAGATGAAATCTTAGACGAAAATAAAGACGAGTCTGAGTTAGGTAGTGAAGATCAAACACCTGATGCTAATATTGAGGATGAAATAG
>CAZGWM010000037.1:0-5360 GCA_964529195.1 uncultured Muribaculaceae bacterium
AAAAGAAAAAGTAAAAGTTATATATATTCCCCAATCTATTGATTATTTACCTAAAAAATGCAACAATTTAGATACATATAACATATTATATGTTAGTAGATTAGAAAGAGAAAAAGCTACTTTAGATTTAATTGATATAATGAATGATGCTGTTAAATTAAATAATAAAATTAAACTAACAATAGTAGGCGATGGATCAGAATACAACCTGATTAATAATAAAATAAATAAGTTAAATTTAAATAAAAATATTAAAATGACCGGATTCTTATCTGGTGATAAATTAAATAAAGAATACTCCAAAGCTTCTTTATATGTAATGACATCTTTTGAAGAATCATTTGGATTAGTTCTTCTTGAAGCAATGAGCTATGGAATACCATGTATAGCTTTTGATTCAGCTCTAGGAGCAAAAGAAATAATTGATAATAAAAATGGTATTTTAATTAAAAATAGAAATCATAATAAAATGGTTAAAGAGATAACAAACTATTTTAGAAACAATGATAATAAAAATATGGGAAAATATGCTAGAGAAACATTTTTGAAATACTATTCTGAAAATGTTGAAAAAGAGTGGAATGATTTTTTAAAATAATAACTTCAGGAGGATAAAAATGAATAAAAAAGTATTGTTTATATCAAGTACTGGCGGACATTTAAATGAATTACTTCAGCTAAGTCCTCTATTTAAAAAATATAATTATCATTTAATAACTGAAAACACTAAATCAAATAAAGGTTTAATAAAAGACCATAAAGATAGAGTAGACTTTTTAGTATTTGGCACTAAAGATTACTGGTTTAGATATACATTTAAATTTATATATAACTGTTTTAAAAGCTTATTTTTATTCATCAAAATAAAGCCGAAATATATTGTAACAACCGGTACACACACTTCTGTTCCAATGTGTTACATTGGAAAGATATTTAAATCAAAAATAATTTTTGTTGAAACTTTTGCTAACCGAACAACAAGAACTCTTTCAGGAGTTATGGTTTATCCAATTGCTGATTTATTTATTGTCCAGTGGGAAGAAATGCTAAAACTATACCCTAAGGCAGTGTATGGAGGGTGGATATATTAATGATACTAGTTACATTAGGAACGCAAGATAAAAGCTTTAAAAGACTTTTAAATGCTATTCAAAAAGAAATTGATAATGGAACAATAAAAGAAAAAGTAATCGTTCAAGCAGGTCATACTAAATATGTATCAAAAGATATGGAGATATTTGATTTAATACCAATGAATGAATTTGATAAATTAATTAAAAAATGTAATTTATTAATAACTCACGGTGGAGTAGCATCAATAATAGGCGGACTTAAAAACAATAAAAAAATAATTGTAGCAGCAAGATTAAAAAAATATAAAGAACACACCAATAATCATCAAACACAAATAGTAGATACCTTTTATGAAAGTGGGTATATACTTAAATTAGATGACTTTAATAAATTAGGTGATGTAATAAAAGAAGCAAAAAAATTTAAACCAAACAAATATAAAAGCAATACTAAAAATATGATAAAGATAATTGAAAAATATATAAATAATAATTAGGTGAAACCATGAATAGTTTAATTAAAAAATATAATCAAGAACATTTAATTTCATTTATAAATGAAATTAATGAAAAAGAAAAAGCACATTTATTAAATCAAATAAACTCAATTGATTTTGATTTAATAAACAAACTTTCTAATAATTTAACCATAACTAAAAAAGAATATGAATTTAAAGCAATGAAAAGTTATGAAACAAATGAAGAATATTATAATGAAGGATTAAACTCATTTAAAAAAGGAGAGTATGCTCTTGTAACCATGGCCGGAGGCCAGGGAACAAGACTTGGACATATTGGTCCTAAAGGAACTTTTAAAATAGCTGGTAAATCACTTTTTGAACTTCAGTGTGATAAATTAAAAAACATTTATAATAAAACAAATATATATACCCCTTGGTATATTATGACAAGTAAAGATAATAATGAAGATACAATAAAACACTTTAAAGAAAATAATTACTTTAACTATCCAAAAGATAAAATAACTTTTTTTACTCAAAGTGAGCTTCCAATGATAGATGAAAACAAAAAAATAATAATGGATAGTAAACATAATATTAAAATGGGAGCAAATGGAAGCGGCGGAGTATTTGAAGCACTTTCTAAAAATAATATTATAAAAGAAATGAAAGAAAGAAATATCAAATGGATCTTTATTGGTGGAATAGATAATCCACTTCTTCCAGTAGATAATCCTGACTTAGTTGGATTTTCAATTTTAAATAATTATAAAGTAGCATCAAAGATAATTGAAAAAGATTATCCAGAAGAAAAAGTTGGAGTCTTCTGCTATAGAAATAACACTCCAAGTGTTATTGAATATATTGAAATGACTGAAGAGATGAATAATCAAAAAGATGAAAAAGGAAAGTTAATCTATAAAGATTCACATATATTAATGAACTTATTTAATATTGAAATATTAAATAACATAGCAGATAAAAGTTTAAACTATATAGCAGCACATAAAAAAACTGATTATATAAACAAAGAAGGAAAATTAATAACGCCAAATAATCCTAATTCATATAAATTTGAAATGTTTATCTTTGATTCATTTTCATATGTAAAAGATGTCGGATTATTAAAAGGAGTAAGAGAAGATATCTTTGCTCCAGTAAAAAATAAAGAAGGAATAGATAGTCCTGAAACAGCAACAAAATTATATTTAAATTATATAAAAAAGGAGAAGAGTGATGAATAAAATAAAAGAAACATTAAAAAAATTAAACATATTTGATTATTTTATTTTATTAAGTCCATTTATAGATTTAATTACTTCACAGGCAGCATATAAAAGTGAATCAACACTAACACTAGGAATGATAGTTAGATTTGGCTTTCTAGCTATTATGCTTCTTTACTTAATATTTAAAAACAAAAGTAAATATAAGAAAAAAAGTATAATATATATATCAATATTAATAACATTTGGAATAATAAATTTAACTAACTCATACTTTTTAAAAGGATCATCAGTTATGATTGAAGAAATAAAATATATGATAAAAGCATTTTATTTCCCAATCATGTTAGTAATTTCTCTTAATTACTTTAGTGATAAAAACACAAAAGTAAATGATAAAGTACTTTATATAACTGGTATGGTTTATGCCTTTTTTATATTTCTAGCTTTTTTAATAGAAAAACCATTTGGTTTTGATTTGCTTGGGACAGGATTTTATCCAGGATGGTTTTTTTCGGCAAATGAAATAAGTGCGATGTTTGGTCTTATATCACCTTTTATAATTTTTTTAACAATAAAAAATTATAAAAAAATATATATGTACCCATTATTTATTATGTTTATCGTTAGTGCTTTATTACTTAAAACAAGTGTCCCATCACTTGGTATTGCAATATCATCTATTTTATTATTGGTCATAATAGTAATTAAACATATTGTAAATAAAGAACAAAAAATAATTAAAAAAGGAACCATTATTTCAGTTATTCTGGTATTTTTAATATCTGCTTTCTTCTTAACTGATTTTATTAAAAAAGATTATAATTTTACTGATGTTGATAATGATAAGATAATGACACATATCTTTAGTAATAGAAATGATTATAATAAATTAGTATTAAACAAATATAAATCATCTAATATCAAAGAAAAATTAATTGGGATGGGATACATTGATATTGAATCTATAGACGGAAGAAGAACTAATAACACTGAAATAGATTATACAGATATTTTTTATCCATATGGTATAGTTGGGTTTATTATTTATTTTTGTGTTTTCACCTATTTAATATTTAAAATAATTACTTATTTAATAATTAATTTTAAAAAAACTTTAGCTAGCGATAATTTAATACCTTTTTATATAAGTATATGTCTGATTATTGGAATAGCTTTTTTTGCAGGTCATACACTTACTGCACCTGCGGTTAGTATATATGTATCTATTTTAACTGCATATTTATATTTAACAATAAATAAAAAAGAAAAAAATAATAAAAAAAGTATTATGTTTGTATCACAACACTATTATCCTGAAAATTTCAAAGTAACAGATATTTGTGAAGAACTTGTAAAAGAAGGAAAAGAAGTAACTATATTAACGGGATTACCAAATTATCCTACAGGAAGAATACCTAAAGAATATAGATGGTTTAAAAAGAGAAAAGAAAATATAAATGGCGTTAAAGTTATAAGAGCATCATTAATCAGAAGAAAAAAAGGGGCAATAGGACTTTCAATTAATTATCTAAGCTTCATGATTACTTCTTCTTTTAAGTCTTTATTTATCAATAAAAATTTTGATGTTATTGTAGTATATCAATTATCTCCTATTACAATGGCTATTCCAGGAGTTATATTAAAAAAACTAACAAACAAACCATTATACTTATATTGCTGTGATATTTGGCCGGAATCAGCTAAAAATATGATAAAAAATGAAAAAGGAATTGCTTTTAAAATTCTATTTAAGTTAAGTAAATATATTTATTCACAGTGTGATAAAATAAGCGTTACTTCAAAGCCTTTTGTCTCATATTTTACTGATGTTCACGGAATTAATAAAAATAAAATCAGTTATATTCCGCAACATTCTGATGATATAAATCTTGGAAAAGGAAAAACAAAAGATTCAAATATAAATTTTGTATTTATGGGAAATATAGGTATAGCGCAAGATATTGAAACAATTTTGAAAGCGTGTGAAAAAATAAAAAATGTTGAAAATTTTAAAGTTCACTTTGTTGGTGAAGGTTCATACCTTGAAAGAGCAAAAGAAATAACTAAAGAAAAAAAATTAAATGATATTGTTATATTTCATGGAAGACATCCAAGTGAAAAAATGATTGATTTTTATAACTTGGCTGATGCTTGTCTACTTACATTAAACTCTAAAAACCTAGTTGGACTAACAATGCCGGGTAAACTTCAGGGATATATGGCTGCTGGAAAACCTGTGATAGGAGCTATTAATGGTGCTGCTCAGGAAGTGATAAAAGAAGCAAGGTGCGGATTATGTGCTAATTCAGGTGATTATAAAAAATTAGCGGCCTATATGAAAGATTTTATTTTAAAACCAGAAAAATATAAAGAATGTGGTTTAAACGGTAGAAAATACTATGAAGATCATTTTACTAAAGATCAATTTATGTTAAAATTAAATAAGGAACTAGATAGTTTACTGGAGGAAAAAAATGTTTAAAGATAAAATATTATTAATAACAGGTGGAACAGGTTCATTTGGAAATGCTGTATTGAAAAGATTTCTTGATACTGATATTAAAGAAATTAGAATTTTTTCAAGAGATGAAAAGAAA
>CAZGWM010000038.1:0-5311 GCA_964529195.1 uncultured Muribaculaceae bacterium
AATTTACCAAATTCATCTATTTTATTTATTTGTTTTAAAGTAAAGTCATTATCTTTTGGATAGTAACTATCAATCCATTTACCAATTCCTTCTTTATTAAATTTGGTATATGTTTTAACTTTGTTATCGCCACCTCTTGCATCAAATTCAAAGTATACGTGATGTTTGTTATCTTTGTTTATATTGAAGTTATTTATATCGTGGGCCATTAATAATGTAACTATTCCATAATGTTCATTATTTATATTTAAAACACTTGTGAAATAAAATGGTGATCCTTTAGCATTTTCATTTATTAAATTACTTTGTCTTACTTCCAAGAAGTTAGTATCTCTGCTTTTTGTTATTTGATCCCATAGCATATAAGATACACCATTTCTATACATTAAAGGATCAATCCAGTCAGCTTTTAAAACCCATTTATTAGATGCGATACTATCTCCAATTTCTAAGTATACCTCTTTTGTTCTTTTTTTATCTTTAAATAATTTTAAACTCCAGTTCTTTTTAGGCCAGTACTGAGTACTTGTTCCTTGTACTGATATTATTCCATATGTTTTTAGTTTATCACTTCCTGTTTTTATAATTACATCAACATTAACTGGATCACTTGATTTTGATGCTGGTAAGTCTTTACCTAAAGTGTCAAAATCAAATTCAATTAAATCTTTATCACTTTTTATTTTAATTGTGTTTTCTTTTTTATAAAGAACTATATTACTTGTATATTTTTTAATGCTTCCTATTATAGTTACTAATAATGTAGTTATTAGTAAGAAAAGAATAAGTTTTTTAAGTTTATTTTTTTAATTATTTTTTTTATCTTTTTAATATTTAATTTAAATAATATTAATAAAGAAGATATTAAAAGTGAAGTAATACTATATTTAACAAAAAAGATAATTGTAAAAGATAAATGTGTGTATCCTTTTGTTATATATAATAAGCTAGTAATTATTATATTAGTAAAAAGCATTACTCCAGCATAAAATAATGTTTTTTCTAAATAATTTCCTTTTTTCTTATTAAGAAATAAAAATGATATTAAGGGCGCTATAAATATAGCTATAAATTCATAATACATTTTGTCCTCCTAATTTAGAGCATATTATTATTTCGTTTATTTTTCAATAGATTTGGGGAAAATAAAAAAACTTCTTTAAAGAAGTTTTTATTTATTAGTTATATTAACTAACTACAGTAACATTAACTGCTTTTTTCTTAGAACTATCTTTTGGATCTGTTTCAGTATCAAAAGTAACTTTTTGTCCTTCTTCAAGACTTTTGAAACCTTCACCTGTTATACCTGAAAAGTGCACAAAAATGTCTTCATTAGTAGATTCATCTGTAACAAAGCCGTAGCCTTTATCACTTTTAAACCACTTAACTGTTCCTTGGTTCATTATTTCCTCCCAAATTTTCTATCACATTTCAAGTATTACTAAAATAAAAGAAACGTACGACTAATTATAACACATATAAATATAAAAGGGAAAAAGATTTTTTTATTTATTATTAAGATATATTTTTAGTATTATATGTTATAATTTTTTTAGAAAGGATTTTTATGAAAAAAAATATAGTTGCTCTTTGTGGTAGCTTAAGAGAAGGATCATATAATAGATCTGTTTTAAAAAAAGCTTATGAATTACTTCCTAATAATATATCTTTAAATGAAGTTTATATAGGTGATTTACCACTTTATAATGAAGATATGGAAGATAATATGCCAAAAAGCGTTAAAGACCTTAAAAGTGCTTTAAAAGAAGCTGATGGGGTTCTTTTAGTAACACCTGAATATAATTACTCAGTGTCTGGAGTTTTAAAAAATGCTTTAGACTGGGCATCTAGAGGAGAAGATGTTTTTGATGGTAAGACGGCTGCTATAATAAGCGCTTCAATGTCAGATTTTGGAGGAGTTAGAGCTCAAGGTCACTTAAGACAAATTTGTTTAGTATTAGGTTTAGAAGTTATAAGTGATGAGTGTTTTATTCCAGCAGCTCATACTAAGTTTGATGATAATTTAAATTTAATAGATGAAAGGGCTATTAAATCTATTACTAGTTTACTTGAGAGTTTAAGTTCTAAACTTTAAAAAAGACCAGTGGTCTTTTTTATATGTTATTAAACTCATCAAATAATCTCTCATGCATTGGATATGTACTTTTTAAGAAGTTTAGATAATGCTCATTTAACACTTTATTTACTAGATTATTTTCTAAAAAGTCATCTCTTACCTGATTAAATAAATAATTAAAGTAATTAATATGCCCTTCTTTTGTTTCATTTCTTAATCTTTCTTTTAAAATATCTTTCATATCGTTTAATATATCTTCTATATTAGATGATATATAATCACCAGCCGTTAACTCTTTTCCATCTATCATAAGAAGTTCACTTTCATATGATCTTTCTTTTTTTATTTTTATATTAGTAATTAAAGCTTCTTTATATTTATTAAATGATGATATAACTAGATCATTATATTCATATAATATACTTTTATCATTAGATACTAATCTTACATTTAAGTTAATGTCTTCTACTTCATTTATTCTGCCGCTTAATATATCGCTATATATTATTTTAGTTGGCATCAGTTTTTCATTAAGTAAAATAAAAGATAAATAATAATTATTATTTTTTCGCATAAAAATTGGACCGGTAATAATATTATTTTCACCAAATTCTTCTTCAACATAATTTATTACAATTTTTTTAATATCTTTTAATTCTCTCATAGTATTATTATAATACATTTTTATAGTAAATTCACTTTAAAAATGATAATATAATTTTAGGAGGAAATAATATGACAAAGGAACAAATTGATCTATACTTAGTTACAAATGCTAAATACTTTGAAGCAAATGCTATACCATTAATTAGACAAAAATTAGAAAAGCAAAGTGAAGATGTATTTGCTACACTTCAAACAATTGAACTAAAAGATCCAACAACTATCTTACTTGTTTCTATCTTTTTAGGATCAATTGGAGTTGATAGATTTATGTTAGGTGATGTTGGCATGGGTATTTTAAAACTACTTACAGTTGGACTATGTGGCATTTTAACAATTGTTGACTGGTTTACAATATCAGGAAAAACTAAACAAGCTAATTTAGCTGCAATATCAATGGTTATTTAATTAATGCAAAAATATAAAACAGATATTATATCTATTATATTAGTTTTATTAATAACCTCTGTAGGATATATATTTAATTTTAGAGTTTGCCTATTTTATAACTTATTTAAAATGCCTTGCCCAGCTTGCGGGCTTACAAGAGCTTTTATTTTACTTTTTAATTTTAAATTTAAAAAAAGTTTAAGTTATAATATTTTACCTATTTTTATTATAATATTTTTAATTTTATTTATTACTGATTTAGTTATGATTAAAAAAAACAAAGAATCTTTTTTAAATAAACATAAAATATTATTTATAATAATAGCTACTTTACTTATTATTATATCTTGGATTATTAATTTAAATAATCCGTTACTATATTAAAAAAACAAGTTTAAAACTTGTTTTATTTTTTTATCTTATTATAAATAAATAATAAGATAACAGCTCCTATAAAAGCAACTAGTAAACTGTAAAGGTTAAATCCAGATACTCCATCTTGCCCAAATAGTTTCATTACAAATCCACCTATATATGAACCTACAATTCCAACTATTATATTATAAACAAGTCCTTTTTTGTTATTCTTACCCATTACAGCACTAGCTAAAAAGCCAGCTATCCCACCAAGTAATAACCAATATAATAAGCCCATGAATTACCTCCTTTATATTTTTATTATAATTTATTTTCAATATAAAAACAATTTGTTTTATGAGTGTGTTATAATCATACTTATGAACTATTATATATATTTATTTTTAATTTATGCATTTTTAGGTTGGATTATTGAAGTCACGTTTGTTTCATTAAAACAAGGAAGATTTATAAACAGAGGATTTATGCTAGGACCTGTTATTCCTATATATTCCTGTGGGGGTCTTTTAATGACTATATTTTTAAAAGGCTATGTTAATGATTATGTAGCACTATTTATAATGAGCGCTGTTTTATGTGGAACACTTGAGTATATAGTAAGTTATGTCTCTGAAAAAATATTTAACTTAAGATGGTGGGATTATTCAAATAATAAACTTAATATTAATGGTAGAATCACTTTAAGTAATTTAGTTTTATTCGGAATACTAGGTACTTTTAATTTAAAATTAATTAATCCTTATTTATTAAATTTATTTAATAAATATAATAGCTTTACTTTGAGTATATTACTAACTATATTTGGTATATTATTTTTAACAGATTTTATTTCATCTTTTATACTTACTTATAATGTTAAATTAGATATCAAAGGAATATACGCTGATTCAACCGAAGAGATAAAAAAACAAATAAAAGAGAAATACTTAGATAAATTACTAAAAAGAAGAATTATTACTGCTTTTCCGGATTTTATAAGAATCAAAAAAGATTGACCTTGGTCAATCTTTTTATTTTATTGTTTAAACTTTTTGAATCAGCCTTCATATTAATAAGTACTGATAAATCATTTTTAGTACACTGGTCTTTGTCATAAAAAGATATGTTTCATTTCTATTTTTATAAGTACTTATTTTAATTGTAACCCCTTTATCAGTTACATATTCTCCTCTTTCATTTCTTTCAATTGTTCTTCTCCTTAATTAAAAATAATTTCTTTTGTATATTCAACAAAGCATCACTCCATACTTCTATCTGTTCTGCATAATTACCATATTCAATAGCATATTTCTCTAGTAATGGAAGTGACCTAAGATGAACGTCTTCTAATACATCTAAATCAAGTTGTGCAAAATTTTCTGTAGTGTCATACTTTATTTTTTGATCAACAACCAATTTTAACATCTCGCTATATTCAACCCAGTCATCTTTATAGGGTTCATAATAAGTAGCTACTACCAAATGAAATAATAATTTTTCAAATGCTTGATTTAATTCTTCAAAGCCCATCAACATCGTCCTTTCTATTTAATATATACCATATTTTCTAGTAAATACAATGAAAGATGGTGTTTTGTAGAGTATTTTAGTAAGTTCTTTATCTATCACTATCTTTTTCTTAATTATTTTTGCCGCGTCGGGTACTTTCTGTGATTTTTAACCATTAAAAAATCAACTTATTTATAAGTTGACCGACTATTAACCAAACTTTTACTTAAAGTTTGGACAAATTCAAATATGGGGCAAAATTTGAGTAGATTACGAAATATGTACGCAATTGAATCTTTCGGTTCTTATAAATAC
>CAZGWM010000039.1:0-5257 GCA_964529195.1 uncultured Muribaculaceae bacterium
CACTTCTTACTAATGCTTCACATATTTCAAGTGCTTGTTCTCCTGTATCAGGCTGACTTAATAGTAATTCATTTATATCGACACCTAATTTTCTTGCATATACAGGATCTAAAGCATGTTCAGCATCTATAAACGCAGCTCTTCCTCCTGCTTTTTGCACTTCGGCTATTGCATGAAGTGCAACTGTTGTCTTACCACTTGATTCTGGGCCAAATATTTCTATTATCCTTCCCTTTGGATATCCATGCACGCCTAGAGCTAAATCTAATGCTAACGATCCAGAAGAAGTTACTTCTAGTTCGATATTTTGACTATCGCCAAGTTTCATTATTGCTCCTTTTCCAAATTGTTTTTCTATATCAGCTACAACTTGTTTTAATGCTTTATCCTTTTCTTTTTCGTCTACTTTATTTTTCAAGTATTTCACCATTCTTTCCTTCTAAATTAATTCTACTTCATTAAGTTATCTTTGTCAATACTTTTATCAAACAAATGTTTGTCAGATTTTCAATATTTGTATTCATATAAAAACAGCTTATAATAAGCTGCTATTTTTCTTTTAATATATCTTTATTTACAATGAAATATTGAATTCCTGAGTATACTGAAAGTATTGTTGCTACATATACTAAATGATTTCCTAGTGATAATCCAAATAGTTCAAATGGCATGTTATAAAAAAATACTAAAGATACTCCAAGCATCATAAAGATTGTTTTTATTTTGCCTGCCATTGATGCTCCTACTGCTTTTCCAGAACCACCTGCTACCATTTTAATTGAGTCAACAGCAATATCTCTTGTTACAATTATTATTGGTATTAAAACAGGCAAAAAGCCATCATAAGCAAGCGCAATTAATACTCCATTTACTAATACTTTATCTGCTATAGCATCCATTACTTTACCAAAGTCAGTTATTAAATTTCTGTCTCTTGCTATTTTTCCATCTAGAAAGTCAGTAAATGATGCAATTACAAATAAAACTCCAGATACTAAATATTTAAGTTCAACGATTGTTTTTCCTATTAAGTAACTTGGCCATACTATATTTATTTGATGAAATGGAAATACTAGTATTAATATTATAAGTACTGCCATTATCATTCTTGTTACGGTTATTTTATTTGGTAAATTCATTTTATCCTCCAATTATAATGTTATTATACTTCCCATTGCTATTTGTTTTACGCTCCATATTATTGCAAGTATTACTAGGATGGTAACTATTATTAAAGTGAATATAAACTGCGCGTCATTACTTTTAGGTGCTACTTTTGTATACGGAGATGCAATTCTTATTTCTTTTTCTTCTGCTTCAGCTTTTTCTTTAGCAGCTTTTTTAATTTCATTCATTGGTATTTTTGATGTTCGTTCAAACATATATTCATTAAATTCATCAATTATTTTCACGGCATCTAATCCTAAGTATTTAGAATAATTTTCAATATGTTCTTTTAAGATAAATATATCTTTAAATGATCCAATTGATCCCGCTTCAATTTGTTTTAATATAAGTTCTTCTATTTCTAAGTCTTTACTTACTTCTTCTAGTGAAAGACCAGATGACTCTCTAGTTAAACTTAAATTTTCTCCAATTTCTATCAAGTGATTTTCACTCCTTTTAATAAAAAAAAGAATAATTTCTCATAAGCCATATTCTGTACTTACCAAGGTAAGTGACAAACATTTATCTACCACAAGTGGTTCTTCCTAAGCTTCATTTCGCTTTTGGAAAATGCCCCGACCAATAAGTTTGGGTTGCTCGCTTGAGGGGTTTACCGCGTTCCACTATATCCGTTTCCAGATATACTCGTCTCTATGGCACTTTTATATTTACTCTAACCATTTAAGGTTATTTCAAAGCCGTTAGCCTAAGCTACCTAAGGTTATTTTTTCCCTTAGCACAAACACTAAAATCATCTCAGATTTTGCGAGTATGGACTTTCCTCTACTTTATAAAAAGCAGCGTTTGTCTCGAAATTATTCTCTTCCATAAACAATTTTTTCCAAATTGCTTATCCTTTTTAATAGATCAACGTTTCCCTGATTTTCAGGCATATCTCCAGCTGCTAATAGTTTATCTTTTAGTCTTCTATATTCAGCTTGAAGTTTCTTGTTGTCTTCATTTAGAAGATAGTTATCATGTTCTAGTTTTTTAATCATCTTTAGTAATTCAGTATAGTCTCTAATTACCATATCTAAATATTTATCCACTTCTTGCATGCGATATCCACGTGCATCTACTTTAAAATCTTTTTCTAAAATTTCTTGTGGGGTTAAAAATAATTTTTCATTCATCATATGACCAACCTCTTCTAGTATATTGTATTATTAATAGTTTGATTTGTCAATGTTTGAGGCAAATAAAAAAAGGCCTTAGCCTTAAATTTTATTAAATAAATCTTTTTTTCTTATTAGTACGTATGCTACTCCAGCTACAGCTAAAACTGATACTATTTGTAGTGGCATAGTTACTTCTGATGTTTGAACATTTTTAATTGTTGTAGTCTCTGGCTGACCAAATACACAATCAATTAGTGATTTATCTACAAGTACAACTGGTCTTACTAAGAACTCAGGTCCTTCAGTAATTGGTGTTATGTCGTATGATTCAAGTGTTGCAACTGGCATTAATGTATCTCCATTATAAGATTCATTATAAGTTACAGCAAATACTGATGTATTTTCAGCACTTTCATCTTCAATTTGTGTCCAGTAGTTATACCCTGATGGATCATCTTCTCCAACATCAACAACTGGTGCTAACCATTTTATTGCTGGTGTTATTTCATATTTACCACTTGTATTTTTCTTTACTCCAATTGCTGCTAAATCTGCTGCGTTTAGTAATCTTGGGGTTTCTTTTATATCCCAGCTTGATGTTCCATTTAAAAGTACGCTATAAATTTTAGCATTTTCTAATACGGCTGTTGCCTCATGTGGATCTTCTTCATCTCCACCTGTTGTTGCTTGGTCGTATACAGTTATGCTAGCGTTTGTTATTGGATCTTCAACGTTTCCATTATAAATTAGCCATACATATTTTTCTTCTGGAGCTGTATCTCTCATTACGAAGAATTCTTTTGTTTTAAGAGTTTTATCTCCTTCAATCCAAACTTCCACGCGATTACCTATGTATAGTGGTAAATCATCTCTCCAATCAATTCTTACTTCTGCTGCATTTACTCTTACAGGAAATAATGCAAGTACTAGTAGTAAACTAAATATTTTTTTCATCTTTACACTCCTTATTGTCTTAAATATAACATAAAGACTATTACTTAACAAGATTTTTTTACTCTCTATTCTTTTGTTTGACACAATGTTTAAAGCAATGTATATTTATTATAGGAGACTCGTATGAAAAAAAATTTAAATTATTTAAATGGCATCTTGATTATTTTGCTACTTTTGTCTGTTATTTTTAAAGATGAATTTATTTTTATAGCGCCACATTTGGATATTAGTTTGTCTATAATTATTTATTCTTTAACTTTTTTGATATTAGGTTTTATTTTTTATAATAGTAATTTTAAAGAAGCGAAATTTTCGATTAAAAATAGTGTTGTTACAGTTATTATATTCTTTATCTTTACGACTTTATTAAATTCTTTTATGGGACTTTTTATTGGAGCTAATTTTATTACAACTGTATTTACTCCAAATAGATTAATTTTTGATAACTTTGTCTTTTATTATTTTGATTTTAATATTTTATTAATTCTTTTAGTTTATTATTTAACTCATTTAATTTTTATTTCAATTTATGATACTTTATCTGATATTACTAATAAGTATTTACCTTTTATAGTTTCTTTATTTATAGCTTTTATTATTGATGTTATGCTTATGATACCTGTTATTTTAGTTAGAGATATATATTATGGTAATGTTATATTTTTAGATATCATTAAATTTTTAACTTCACATTATATTGCGCTTATCATTTTATCTAGCTCTTTATCTTTTATTTATTCTGCTGTTATATCTAAAAAAGAATAGTTATTTTACTACTCTTTTTTTTAGCATTTTTTTATCTTCTATTATTACTCTATATGAATCGTTTATTTTAGATATCGTTTTATTTAAGGTAAATTTATTTAATGTATTTATGTTTAAATATTTTTCTGTTTCTTTTTTATATTTTATATAACATTCACATAAAAACCATGCTTTAGCCATTTCAACATAGTACTTGGTGTTTTTTATTGATGTTACTATATTTAGTATATCATTTATATATTCATCATCTATGTAATGAAACAATAGTAATGTTATTCCAAATCTTATTTCAAATTCTTCATCACTTTTAGTTAAGTTTATTATTTCTTCATAATAATACTTTTTATCTTTTTTTATTTGTTTTAAGTTTGATGCAGGAGTATCACATAATGACCAGTTTGTTATTTCTTTTTTATATTTTTTTATATATTTTATTATATCTTTTTTATCAGTTAAATTATTTAATGATATTCCATATAACATTATTTCTTCAAAATAAATTCCTTTATATTCTTTTAAATATTCATTTAAGTTTACTTGTTTTGATATTTGTTTTAATTTAGGTATCCTTACTCCTAGTATTTCTTTTTTATCTTTTATTAAGTTTTCAGTAAAGGATTTATAATTTGCTTCTGATTCTTTTTTTAGTAATTTTATTATTTCTTGATATGTCATTTTAATTTAAAAAATTAGTATTAAAATACTAATCTTCCTTTTTAGGTAGTGCTTCTTTTCTTGATAGGTTTAGTCTTCCACGATTGTCATATCCAAGTGATTTAACAATTATTTCATCTCCTACTTTAACTATATCAGAAGGTTTATTTACTCTTTCATGTGCTAAGTGACTTACATGGACTAATCCTTCAGTACCTTCCCATAGTTTTACAAAGCATCCAAAGTCTTCTACTTTTACAACTGTTCCAGTATAAATTTCTCCAGTTTCAACTTCTTTGATTATGTTTTCAATCATTTCAGCGGTTTTATTAATTATGTCATAGCTTGTATGATATATTATTACTCTTCCATCATCTTCAAGGTCTACTTTAACTGCATCCTTATGATTTACAGAAGATACGTTACTTGCCTCTAATATGATTTTAGTTATCATCTCTCCACCACGACCAATTACATCTTTTATTTTATCGGGATTAATTGTGAATGTTTTTATTTTAGGTGCATATGGACTTAGTTCTAATCTTGGTTCTTTTATTACTTCGTTCATTGTTTTTAATATTTTCATTCGCGCTTTTTTA
>CAZGWM010000040.1:0-4562 GCA_964529195.1 uncultured Muribaculaceae bacterium
GTTAAGTTATATGCAAGGCCATAATCAGTAAATGTGTTTACTTCTTTTTTTAAAGATATATTATAGTTCATGGTTGCATTTAAATCTGTATTTCCAGCAATTGTAAAGTTTTTTGTTGCAAAGGGAGTATTTGATGGTGTTAGCTGGCCCACAACTATGTTAGGTCCTCCATCATAGTTAATTACCATATCTCCACTTTCTCCAATTAAAGTAGATGTTGTTTCATTATTTTTTATATCAACTATAAAATAAGCATAGCTTACTCCTATTACTAGGATAATTAGTAATATGATGTTTATAACAAATATTATATTAGTTTTTCTTTGCTTTTCTTTTATATCTATCATAATATGCTCCATTTTTTAGTTATATGTTATATTCATACTTAGTATATCAAACAAAGAGATAAAAATAAAATATTTTAAATAAAAAAGAGATTACTTTAGTTCATCTCTTATATCTTTTTCAGTTTCAAGATATTTTATAAGTTTACCATCTTTAAACTTCATTAGTGCGACTTCTTTAATTTTTATTTCTGTTTCGTCTTTTGGTTTAGTGTTTGATTCATCACTTAATACATGTTTATTAAACCCTAAACTAAGATCTACTACATATACATATCTTGAATCATCTTCAGAAATGTATTCTTTATATATATCATCATATACTTCATCTTTTTTATCATATGCTAGTACGTAGTATTCTTCTTTAGGTAAGTTAAATACATTTCCAATTAATGTTTGACTATAGTCTATATCTATATCTTTTACTTCTAGATCTTTTTTTGTTAAAAAATTATCTGTTATAAAGTATAATCCAGCTGAGAAAACTCCAACTACTAATACTATTATAAGTAATTTTTTTATTTCATTAAGTTCTTTACTATTTTTATTCATTTTTTTTCACCTATTAATTATTTTATCACAGCATAAATAAAGAATCAATAAACTGATTCTTTATTTATCTACAATATTCTAGAGAAATCAAACATATATCACACTTTTAATAAAATAAAAATATTTTGTTAATTAAATTGTAATTGATTGTTATACTATTTTATTATTAAACTTAAATTATAGTTCTTTTTCTGGTGGTGCTATTAGTTCCTGATATAGTAAAATTTTTATTAGCAAAAGGATCATTACTTGGCATCATAGAATTTACTGAAATTATTCCCAAGCCATTTTCATAAGTTAAATCCATTTTTCCACTTCCTCAAGTAAAGTAGTTTGATTTTCTCTTCCAGTAATAGTTGCTACAAAATAAGCAAAAAAAAACACCGTTGTTAAGAGCATATATGAAATATCTGTTTTTTTCATAATCTTTACTTTATATTATATTTTAAGTATATAATATACGGTAGTTTTAATCATTTTTTTATTCATCTATTCTTTCAAATAAAAGTGGAACTTCATTTACATTAATATCTTCATCAATTAATATTTCTTTAAATGAATGCTCTTTTATATTTAACATATCTTTTATTTTTTGTGATGATTCTTTCATAAATGGATTTATTAAGTTTGATATATTAGCTATCATATAAACACATGTATATGTTATATCATTAAACTCTTTTATATTTTCTTTTACTTTTATCCAAGGTTCATTTTGATCATAATATTTATTACCATGAGATATATAATCTAAAATAAGAGTAATAGCGGCTTTTAATTCTCCTTTTTCAATTAAGGTTGATACTTTATCATATGTATCAAGTGTTAGTTTTCTTATTTCTTTATCTATATTTCCTTTAGTTATTTTTCCATCAAATTTTTTATTTATATATGATAGATTTCTATTTACAAAATTACCTAGTACGCCAACTAAAAATTTATTATGATTAATTATTATTTCTTCTCTTGAGCAGTTACTATCTTTTGTTTCAGGTCCATTATAAGTAAAGTAAAATCTTACTGTATCTTGACTAAATTCATCTAGTAGTTCATTTACAGTAATTAAATTACCTGTACTTTTACTCATCTTTTCATTGTTTAAGTTTATATAAGCACTTGATAATATATAATCAGGGTCTTTATAATCATCTTTACTTGCATGAAGTAATGCAGGAAAGATAATTGTATGAAATGGTATGTTATCTTTTCCATGAACATAATATGTTTTTAAGTTTTTATTTTCTTTGCTTATAAATTTATAAAAGTCGATATTTTTTTCTTCAGCTGATAAATATCCGGCTGATAAGTATCCAAGAACTGCTTCAAACCATACATATATTTTTTTATCTTCATATCCTTTTATAGGTACATCAATTCCCCATGTAAGCTCTCTTGTGACTGCTCTATCTATTAGTCCCATATCTAAATATTTTTGTGATTCTCCAATTGCGTTTTTTCTCCAGTTAGTTTTGTTTTTATTTATTAAGTCCTGAAGTTCATTTTGAAATGATGATAGTTTAAAGTATAAATGTTTGTTTAATTTTTCACTTACTTTATTATTACATGTTTTACATCTTTTATCTTTAACTTCACTTGAGTCAAATGTAGCTAGGCAGTTATCACACTGATCACCACTAGACTCTAACCCGCAGTTTGGGCATATTCCAGTTATATCTCTATCTGCTAGAAATTTATCACATGTTAAGCAGTATTCTTCTGGTTCTTCTTTTTCATATAAGTAATTGTTATCTTTTAACTTAATAAAAAAGTTTTGGACAAATTCTTTATGTTCTTTGGTTGTGGTTTTAGTGTATTTATCATACTTGAAACCTGCTTTATTAAATGTTTTTACAAATTCATTATGGTAAAACTCTGCGATTTCATTTGGAGTTCTATTTTCTTTTATTGCTCTTTGAGTTATTGGTGTTCCATGTGAATCAGTTCCAGATACATAAATTACATTATCTCCATTTAATCTATAATATGTTGCGATGATATCACCTGGAAGTAGTGCAGCTAAATGTCCCACATGCAAATAATTATTTGCATATGGCCATGCTCCACCTATAAATATATCTCTTTTCATTTTAATCACGGCTTTCTTTTGTTTGATATTCTCTTATTTGTCTTTTTGCTATTGTTGTTTGAGCAAGAGCTTCCCAATCTTTTTTAGGTCCTTCATTATTTATTTTTCCAGTTACTATTCTTACTCTATCTTTATTATTTAATATTTTACCTTCTGGTTCAAGCTCTCCATTTACATATGAAGATATCATGTTATTTGCTTTATCTCCATATACTTTATAAGCAAAGTCTATTATAGTTGATCCTTTTGGAAGCTCAATTATGTTTCCTTTTTGACCATATACATATATCATTGCTCCTAGTATTTCATTTTGAATTTGATTTATAAATTCTGAGTTATCTCTAAATACCTGATCTATTTCAGTTAATGAATGATAAAACTGGAATTTTTTTCTTAAATCTTTTTGCATTACAGATCTAGTTTCACCTTTATTAACATCCCAGTAACCAGTTAATCCAAATGATGCTACTTTGTCCATATCTTTTGTTTTAATTTGTGTTTGAACTAAACTATCATCAGGAGCAAATATAGTTGAGTGAATAGACATATACATATTTGTTTTAGGATTACTTATGTAATCTTTAAATTTTTCATTATATGCTTTATATTTACTGTGAATAAGACCTAGTGCTTTATAGCAATCTTCTTTAGTATCTAATATAATTTTAAGTGATTTAAGGTCATGAATTTCACTTATTTTATATCCTTTTCTTAGTTTTTCATATATTCTGTATGTATTTTTTATTCTTAATCTTATTTTATTGTTTATATTATTTTCTTTTAATAAAGTACTTATTTCATTTATCATTTCATTTAATATAGTTTCATTTTCTTTTACTATTTCATTTCTTGTTTCATATATATGTTTATATATATCAGGACTTATATATTTAAATGATAAATCTTCAAGTTCAGCTTTTATTTCAGCTGCTCCTAAGTAGTATGCAAGTGGTACATATATTTCAAGAGTTTCCATTGCTTTTGATTTTCTTTTTTCTTCTTTTTTATATTTAAGTGTTCTCATATTATGAAGCCTATCAGCTAGTTTAATAATTATAATTCTAGCATCATCAGTTACACTTGTTATTATTTTTCTTTTATTAGCAGAGTTTTCTTCTTCTCTAGAATAAAAGTCCATGTTTCTTATTTTAGTTACTCCATCAACAAGCTCAGCAACATTTTTATTAAACATTTTTTCTATTTCTTCTTTTGTAAGTGGTGTGTCTTCTAGAGCATCATGAAGAAGACCGGCACATACTGTGTCACGATCTGCATGGATAGATGCAAGAATATAAGCTACATTAAGTGGATGAGTAATATATTCCTCTCCACTTTCACGGTACTGACCCTTATGATATTTCTCAGCATATTCATATGCTTTTTTTACAATAGTAGTTTCTTCTTCATTATATTCTTTTATTTTATCTAGTAAATCATTTATGGTTAATTTATTCATGAGGCACACCTCCTTGTATTTGCAAGTTAAGTGCTATAAATTTTACCATTATTTAACCAAAAAAGCAATGTTTGTTAAATTCGAAAAAAACATTAGTAAATTATAATATACTAATGTTTTTTTT
>CAZGWM010000041.1:0-4527 GCA_964529195.1 uncultured Muribaculaceae bacterium
AACCCACGTCATCAGCTTGGAAGGCTGAGGCTCTACCATTAAACTACACCTGCATGTATAAGCAATTTATATTATACCATAAATTGCTTTCTTTTCAACATTTTTTTATTCTTTTATTAAGGTAAGGGCAACTTTTGATGTATCTAATTTTACTTCATGAACATAACAAGTTACTATATCACCAACACTTAATACATCAGTTGGATGTTTTACAAAGCTTTTACTCATTTTTGATATATGCATTAAAGCATCATCTTTTAATCCAATATCTATAAATGCTCCAAAAGAAGCTACGTTTCTTACTGTTCCTTTTATTTCCATTCCAATATTTAAATCATCTATTTTTAATATATCGCTTCTTAGTATTGGAGGTTCTACTTTTTCTCTTGGATCTAACCCAGGATTTAATAGTTCTTTTAATATATCTTCTACTGTGTATTTATCACTATTTATTATGTTTAAAAGTTCAGTTATATTAACATTTTCAATTGTTTCTTTAAATTCTTTTGTATGGATATCTTTTATAGATAAATTTAGGTGTTTTAATATATCTTCAGTTATTTGATAACTTTCAGGGTGAATTCCAGTTGCATCTAAAAGATTACTTCCATTATTGATTCTTAAAAATCCGATTGCTTGTTCATATACTGATTCAGTAGTTAATTTTTTTATTTCTTCTCTAGATTTAAATTCTTTTGTTTCTTTATATTTAATTATTTTATTAATTACTGGTTTTTTTAATCCAGATATATGTTTTAAGATAGATTCAGATGCTGTATTTATATTTACACCTACATTATTAACTACTTTACTTATAGTAAAGTCTAATCCTTCAGTTAGTTTTTTAGAGTTAACATCATGTTGATATTCTCCAACTCCAATTGATTTTGGATCTATTTTTACTAGTTCAGAAAGAGGATCTTCTACTCTTCTTCCAATGCTTACTGCACTTCTTTCTTGGACTTCTAAATCAGGAAATTCTGTTTGTGCTTCTTTTGATGCTGAGTATACAGAAGCACCTGCTTCATTTACAATGCTATAATATACTCCATCTAAGTCTTTAATAATATCTGCTACAAATTCTTCACTTTCTCTTGATGCTGTTCCATTTCCTATTGCAATTAAATTGATGTTATATTTTTTTATTATTTCTAATAGTTTCTTTTTTGAGCCTTCTTTATCGTTTTGTGGTTCATGGGGATATATCACATCAATTGATAAAACATTTCCCTTCTCATCAAGAGCTGCTAGTTTACATCCGGTTCTAAATGCTGGGTCAAATCCTAGTACTCTATGATCTTTTAAAGGTCTTGTCATAAGTAAGTTTTCTAGGTTTATTTTAAATATATTTATAGCTTGCTCTTCAGATGTTAAAGTTAATTCAGATCTTATATCACGCTCTACACTTGGATAAATTAATCTTTTAAGAGAATCTTTAATAGCATCCTCTACATAAGTAAGCACAAATGAGTCTTTATTTTTTATTATTTTTGTTTTTAAATAATCTAATATGAATTCCTCATTATAAAGATATGATATTTTTAAAACTTTTTCTTTTTCTCCTCTATTCATTGCTAGAACGCGGTGGCTTTTAGCAAATTTTATTTTTTCAGAAAAATCATAGTACATTTCATATGTCTTTTTTTCATCAACTGCATTTTTTGTTATTTTTGATATTAATTCACCATTGTTGTATATGTAGTTTCTTACAAACTTACGATAATAAGCATTATCACTTATCCACTCACTTATTATATATCTAGTATTTTCAAGTGAGTCTTCTAATGATACTGGTGATGATTTAAATATTTCATTCATATCTCCTTTTGTAGGAAATGCCATTATTTTTTTAGCAAAAGGCTCAAGTCCCATTTTTATTGCTTCGGTTGCCTTTGTTTTTCTTTTTTCTTTAAAAGGAAGATATATATCTTCTACATCAACTAATTTTTGGGCTGCTAATATATTATTTTTTAATTCATCAGTTAATAATCCCTTTTCATCTATTAATCTAATTACTGCTTCTTTTCTTTCCATTAAATTATTATAGTAGTTATATTTTTCTTCTATTTTAGCAATTTCATTTTCATCTAAGCCTTTTGTTTGTTCTTTTCTATATCTTGCTATAAAAGGAATAGTAGCTCCTTCTTTTAGCATAGATAAAACATTTACAACTTGATCTTTTGTTATATTTAATTCTTTTGTTAATTCACTTATTACTATTTCGTTCATTGTTTACCTTTCTTTTAAAAATTCCTCTTTTGAGGAATTATAATGTTTCGTTTAGATTTATATTTTCATCTTCAAGCATTTCTTTAAATTCTTCTTTGAATTTAGCAATTTCTTTTTTTAGTGCATCTGGATATATATTTTTAGCATTTACGACTGCTTTATATATATGTTTTATTCTCACCTTTTTTTCATTATCAAAAACAGCGTAAGAAAAGGCATTTGCAAGTATTGTTAAACATATATCAGGATATCTACTTGCCACTTCATATATTCTTTTATATTCACTTGTCATATTTACTAAAAATCTAAATATCCTTTCTTTTTGGAAATCAGAGTAAGCCATTGTTACATTTAATTGTTTTTCAAATTTAGGATATGTTCCCATCATTATTTTTACAACTGTTTCAGGATCTGATTCTGGTACTTCAACTTTTTGAAATCTTCTTAAGAATGCTCTATCTCTTAGTATATATGTTTCATATTCATATGTTGTAGTAGCTCCGATTAGTTTTAATGATCCTCTATCTAATGCTGGTTTTAACATATTAGCAAAGTCTATATTATTTACTGATGTTGCTTTATTTACTAAAAGGTGAATTTCATCTATAAATAAAATTAAGTTTTCTCTTTTTTTTGCCTCTTCAATTAAGAGGTGAATTCTTGAATCAGTATTTCCACCTTCACTTGTTGTTCCAAGTAAGCTTGTAATATTTATTTTTACTATTTCCCAGTCTTTTATCGCATCAGGTACCATTCCTTTTTGAATTCGGTATGCGACTCCCTCTACAATAGCGGTTTTACCAATACCTGGTTTACCAGTTAAAAGAGCTCCTTTTTCTGGTGTTATTAATGTAAGTATTGTTTGATTTATTTCATTTTCTCTACCTATTGCTGGATCGGTTATATATTTTTTTGTAGTTAAGTTCTCACCATAGTCATTTATTATACTGGATTTTTTCTCAGAAAAAAGATCTAGAACTTCTACATCGTTATTTAAATCTAATATTTCTATTTCTTTATTCATAGTATCACGCCTTACCTACGTATTATATCATAATGAGAATTTATTAAAAAGGTAGTATTTGTTTTTTATACCCGCCAACAGCACTATAGCAATTTATTGTTAACATAAAAGCTTTTTCATCTATATTTTTTATTGAGTGTTTAAATTTATAGTATTTATCTGTAGGTACAATAACTAAGAAAACTGGCTTTTCAGTTTGCTTTATTCCGCCTTTACTTTTTATCTCAGTCATTCCAATATTCATTGTATTAAGTAAATATTCTTCTATTTCTTTTTGGCTATTTGACTTAATAAAACACATTTTAGAGTCTTTTATTCCAAGTAAGATAAAGTCAGTTATATAATTGCTTATAATTAAAATAAAGATTCCATAAATTGTTTTTATTGGTCCGAATACAAATAGACCAGATCCAATTATAAATATATTTGTTAATGTTGATGATTTTCCCATTGATATTTTAAGATACTTATTTAATATTTTTATTATAATATCACTTCCACCAGTATTATACCCACTTCTATAAATGATCCCAGCTCCAATTCCGTTTAATACTGATGCTAGTAATATTGTTATAAATGTACTTTCAATATTTATATGAATGTAGTCTTTAAGAAGTAAGCTAGCACTTACTAATATATTAAATGTTACAGATCCAAATAAAGCTTTGAATGTACTTTTTTTATCTAAAAATATTATACTCACTATAAAAAGGATTACGGTTCCTACATTTAAAAAGATTATTCTATTTAATCCAGTAAAACCATTTACTGAAAGAGCAAGTCCGCTCATTCCACCAATTACTATTTTATTTGGAGTTAGTATATAGTTATAGTTTATTGTTATTAAAAAAACAGCTAATATAAAAGCAATTGTTTTTATTATACGTTGTTTTTGATTTTTTAATATTCCCATTTTATTCTCCTACTATAATAATACTATATTTTATAGTTTATAAGCAAATAAAAAACTTAAGAAAAATCTTAAGTTTAATTTATTATTCAATAATTTCTGCTACTGTACCAGCACCAACTGTACGTCCACCCTCACGAATTGAGAATTTTGTACCAGCTTCTAGAGCAATTGGGCTAATTAGTTCAACAGTCATATCAATGTTATCTCCTGGCATAACCATTTCAACACCAGCTGGAAGTTCAATAACTCCAGTTACATCTGTTGTACGGAAATAGAATTGTGGTCTATAGTTTGAGAAGAATGGAGTATGACGTCCGCCTTCTTCTTTAGATAATATGTAAACACTAGCTTTAAAGTTAGT
>CAZGWM010000042.1:0-4527 GCA_964529195.1 uncultured Muribaculaceae bacterium
CTTGTTCTTTTACTTCAGTATTTTGTTCTTCTTTTTTATTTTTGGGTTTTAGTAATGCTAAGAGAAACATTAAAATAAGAATAAATGCTACTCCACCTAATATTATATAAAAATATAATTTCGTTCCTCCGGATGCGTATATTTTATCTAAGTAATATATTATTTTGTTCATTTTAATCTCCCTTTTATACTCTTACTTTATTATATATTATCAGTTTATCACTTCACTATTTTTTTTGCAATAAAAAAAGGCTTTTAAGCCTTAAAACAACCTTAATACATCCATTACTGTAATATATAACATTAAAATCATTAAAAGAATAAAACCAATGTTATGAAGAGTCCCTTCTATATTAGCACTTACCTTCTTTTTTGTTATTCCTTCAATTAAGATAAATATTAATCTTCCACCATCAAATGCTGGAAATGGTATTGCATTCATAAATCCTAGATTAATGCTTAGATATGCGGTTAAATACATTATACTATTTAATCCATATTTAGCTGTTTCTCCAACTATTGAGTACATTCCAACTGGTCCTGCTAGTGATGAGAGGCCTAGTTTTCTTGTTATTAGTGATTTTATTACTACTCCCATTGAAGTGAATGTTGAACCGAATTTCATAAATGAGTATTTCACACTATTTAAAAATCCTTTATAAGAAGTTTGAGCCATTGATATTCCAAAGACTTTTATTTCTTCTCCATCAACTTTTTCAACTTCTTTTGTTAAGTTATATGTTTCTTTAGTTCCATCTGTTTTTTTAACTTCAAATTTATATGTATCATCTTTTTGTTTTAAATTTGTATATATAGTAAATACGTCCCATGTTTTTACTTTATGGTTATTTACTTTTGTTATTAAATCTCCTTTTTCAAGTCCTGCTTTATGTGCAGGAGAGTTTTCTTTTACATCACCAATTACAGGTCTTTGCTCAGTGTGTCCCCATATTAAACTTTGAGTAAATAAAAGAAGTAGTGCTAAGATAAAGTTAAATGTTACTCCTGCTACTAAGATTATAAATCTTTGTGTTTTAGTTTTATTACACATAAATTTATCTGGCTCAAGTTCATCATCATCAGCAGCTTCTTCTCCAGCCATTGAGCAAAATCCTCCAATTGGAAGTAATCTAAGTGAGTAAAGAGTTTCATCTTCTTTGTTTTTTCTTCTAAAAGAAAATATTTTGGGCCCCATTCCTAAAGCAAATTCATATACGTGTACTTTAAATAATTTGGCAAAGATAAAGTGTCCTAGTTCGTGAACAAATATTAAAAGTCCTAGTATTAGTATAAGTATAATTAATGTCATTTTATCCTCCTATAAGTAATTCATTAAAAGTACAAATGTTATGGCAACGAATATCAAACTATCTAATCGATCAAGCACGCCACCATGTCCTGGGATTAAGTTTGAGAAATCTTTTTTATTATAATGCCTTTTTATTCCGCTAAAGAACAAGTCTCCTATTTGACCTGCTATAGATAATGCTAGTGTAATTAAGATTATTATTATAATATTTTTTTGAACTGCTATAAATGTATTATAGTACATTACCATCATAAATGTTCCCATTAAAGTTCCAACTATATATCCTTCTAAGCTCTTTTTAGGGCTTATTTTAGATACTTTATGTTTTCCTATCATTGATCCTGCTATGTATGCAAATGTATCTGTTATTATTGGTATTAATATCATAAAAATAAAATATTTTATATTTATATTTCTAACTAAGATAAAGTAATTTAATCCCAGACCAATTAGAAGTGTTATTCCAAAAAGTTTAAATGCATCATCAACAGTATATTTTTTCTTTGGCTGTAGTATTATTATAGGTATCATTAGCATTAAAAGGGCAATATTTAAGTATTTGTAATCTATTCCAAAGGCAATTGTATTCGGATCAAAGTTACTATATAAAATACATAATAAACTTACTAATGTTAATATTTTGATTAAGTTTGGAAATTTAAACAAATCATTTATTTCTTTTGCTACTAAGAGAGTTATTACTCCTGCTAGTAGGGCAAAAGGAAGACCCCCAATTATTGTTAGTGGCGCAAGTATAAGTATTAATATAATAGCACTTATTGTTCTTTTTTTCATTTTTCACCTTTTCTATTAGTATCAACTATAAGTATACTAATTATACTTATTTTATTCAACAGTATTTTTAGAAGTCAAATAAACTAAGTTGACTTGATTCGGGCATGTTTTTAAATATTCCCATCATTCTCATTTTATCAATGGCTGTTTCGTTTATTTTACCTCTCATTTGAACATCTTCAACACTTACAAAAGGATTTTGATCTCTTTCTTTTACAACTATATTAGCAGCTTTTTCACCTAGCCCATCTAGCGCTCTAAATGGAATTATTAATGATTTATTATCATCATCAATAAGGAAGTTTTTACTATCACTTTTTTCTATGTCTATATTTTTAAAGTTAAATCCTCTAGCAGTCATTTCAAGAGCACAATAAAGTACATCTAAAACTTCTATTTCTTTATTTGTTAGTTCATTTGATCTAGCTTCTAAAGCTTCAATTCTATTTTTTATTCCTTCTTTTCCTTTTATTAATATATGTGGTTCAAAGGCATTACATCTAACTGAGAAGTAAGCGCTATAGTAAGCAAGTGGATTATATACTTTAAAGTGAGCTATTCTAAATGCACTTGTTATATAAGCAACAGCATGAGCTTTAGGGAACATGTATTTTATTTTTTTACATGATTCTATATACCACTCTGCTATGTCTGCTTCCCTTAATGTTTTTTCATGTTCTTCCCATACTTCAGGAAGTCTTGATGGCATTCCTTTTCTTACAAATTCCATTATTTTAAATGCACTTAAAGGCTCAACTCCATTATTTATTAGATAAACCATGATATCATCACGGCATCCAATTACTTCTTTAAATTCAACAGTTTTATTTTTTATTAGTTCAGATGCATTACCAAGCCATACATCAGTTCCATGTGATAAACCTGATATTTTAACTGCTTCTGAGAATGTTGCTGGCTTAGTATCTTCTAACATTTGTATAACAAATTTAGTTCCAAGTTCGGGAATTCCAAGTGTTCCAGTAGGGCAGTTTATATCTTCTTTAGTTACGCCAAGTTCATCAGGTGATGATAATAAACTTAGTACTTTAGGGTCACTTACATCTATATCAAGGATTTCTTTTCCTGTTATATCTTGAAGCATTCTTAACATTGTTGGATCATCATGACCTAGTATGTCTAGTTTTAAAATTTCATCTTCCATAGGATGATAATCAAAATGTGATGTTCTCCAGGTTGCATTTTCATCATCGGCCGGGTATTGATATGGAGTAAAATCAAATACTTCCATATAATCAGGTATTACGATAATTCCTCCTGGATGCTGCCCACTTGTTCTTTTAACTCCAACACATCCAAGTGATAATCTTTCTATTTCAGCATTTCTAAATGAGAGGCCTTTGTCTTCTGCATATCCTTTAGCAAAACCAAATGCTGTTTTATTTGCAACTGTTCCAATTGTTCCAGCTCTAAACACATATTCCTCACCAAAGAGTTCTTTTGTATAATCATGAGCTTTAGCTTGATACTCACCTGAGAAGTTTAGATCTATATCAGGAACTTTATCTGCATTAAAGCCAAGGAATGTAGCAAAGGGCATATCTTGACCTTCTTTTTTTAGTGGTATTTTACATTTTGGACAGTTTTTATCAGGAAGATCATACCCACTAGTATAATTATGTGAGTATCTAATGCCTTTTTCATCTTCAAATGAAGTAAAATGACACTCATTGCATAAGTAGTGTGCTGGTAGTGGGTTTACTTCTGTAATCCCCATTAAAGTTGCTACAAATGAAGAGCCTACTGATCCTCTAGATCCAACTAAATATCCATCATCATTACTTCTTTTTACTAGTTTTTGACTAATTAGATAAATAACATCATATCCACCTTTTATTATTCCGGATAATTCTCCTTCTATTCTCTCTTTTATTTCTTTATGAATTTCTTTTCCATAAAGTTCATGGGCTTTATCATATACTATTTTTTTTACTATTTCTTCTGAGTTTTCTATTTTAGGAGAAAATGGTACACCTTTTGTATCTATGATTACATCAATAAAATCTATTTCTTTTTCAATTAGTTTAGGATTATCGATTACTATTTCTTTAGCTAGTTTTTTATCTAAAAAACTAAAATCATTTAGCATTTCATCTGTTGTTCTAAAGTGCTGTGAGGGTATACTTGTTATATCTCTTCTAGATAATGGGTGAAATCCGCCACCAGGAACTTTTTGATTAACAATTATTTCTCTATATATTTTATCTTCTTTATTTAAATGATGAACATCTCCTGTTGCTACTATTAATTTACCTGCTAAATTAGTAGTTTCTATTATTTTTTTTATATTGTTTTCTAGTTCTTGTTCACTACCAAATGTTCCGTTTTGAAGTAAATGTCCATATACATCTTTTGGTTGAACTTCAACATAATCATAAAATTTTATAATATTAATTAATTCTTCA
>CAZGWM010000043.1:0-4448 GCA_964529195.1 uncultured Muribaculaceae bacterium
TTTCTTTCCACTTCCACATGGACAAGGTTCGTTTCTTCCTACTTTAGTTGTTTTTTTAGGAGTTTTTTTAACTTGTTCTTTTCCATCATTTGTCATTATTTTTTGTTTTTTTTCTGGTTTTAAATTTTGCTTCACTTCTACTTTAAGTAAAAAATTTGTAATACTTGAGTCGATTGAATCAAGCATTTTATAAAATATTTCATAACCTTCAAGTGCATATGCTTGAAGTGGATTTGTTTGACCGTATCCTCTTAAACCAATTCCTTCACGTAGATGTTCCATTGAGTTAATATGTCCAACCCAAGCATCATCTATTACCTGAAGATTTATAAATCTTTCAAAGTCATTACTTAATTCTCTAGGTACGTCTTTTAATTTTGTTTCATAATCTTTTATTAAGATATTTGTTAAATATTCTGTAATTGTTTCTTCGGTTTGTTTTTGAATATCTTTTTCAGTTAATTTTGTATTTCTTAAAAGAGAATTGTTAAAGTGTTTTATAATATCTTTATATTCTTCTTTTAATCCATCTTTTATTTCAAGGAAAGGCTCGATATAAGCATCTACATAATTTGCAAAAGTTTCTTTAGACATTTCTTCCATATCTTCTGCATCTAATATGTTATTTCTTCTATCATAAATAATCTTTCTTTGCTCACTTACAATATTATCATAATCTAGTAGGCTTTTACGATTATCATAGTTGTTTCCTTCGACTTTTTTCTGAGCGCTTTCTATTGATTTTGAAAACATCTTAGATCTCAGTGGTTCACTTTCATCATAACCTAGGCTTTGAATCATTCCTTTTACTTTATCAGTTCCGAATCTTACCATTAGTTCATCTTCAAAAGAGATGAAAAATTGAGAAAATCCTGGGTCACCTTGTCTTCCGGCTCTACCTCTTAGCTGATTGTCTATTCTTCTTGATTCGTGTCTTTCAGTTCCAATTACACATAAGCCGCCAAGTTCAACAACACCTTTACCAAGTTTAATGTCTGTTCCACGTCCTGCCATATTAGTTGCGATTGTTATGGATCCTTTTTCACCAGCTTTTGCAATTATTTCAGCTTCTCTTTCGTGATTTTTAGCATTTAATACTTCATGTGTAAGTTTAGCTTTAGTTAGTAATTTTGATAAGTGTTCATTTGATTCAACAGATATAGTTCCAACTAAGATAGGTTGCCCTAATTCATGTCTTTCTCTTATGAAGTTTATTATTGAATCGTATTTTCCTTTTGAAGTAGCAAACATTAAATCTGCCATATCTTCCCTTATACATGGTTTGTTTGTAGGTATTTCAATAACATACATGTTGTAGATTTCTCTAAATTCTTCTTCTTCTGTTTTAGCAGTTCCTGTCATTCCTGATAATTTTTTATACATTCTAAATAAATTTTGGAATGTTATAGTTGCCATTGTTTTGGTTTCTTCATTTATTGTTACGCCTTCTTTAGCTTCAATTGCTTGGTGAAGGCCTTCACTAAACTGTCTTCCGTGCATCAATCTTCCGGTGAACTGATCAACTATTATAATTTCATTTTCTTCATTTACTACATAATCAACATTATCTCTCATTCCGAAGTTAGCTTTTAATGCTTGGTTAATATGATGAACTAGAGCTGTATTATTAGCATCATATAAATTATCTAACTTGAAGTGCTTTTCTAGTTTGTCACTTCCTTCTTCAGTTAAAATAACTGTTTTTGATTTTTCTTCAATAGTAAAATCTATTTCAGGTTTTAGTTTTTTTACAGCTCTGTCTGAATCTATATATAAGTTTTTAGAATCAATTTTTCCGCCCGATATAATTAGCGGAGTTCTTGCCTCATCAATTAATATTGAGTCAACCTCATCTATAATTACATAATTTAATGGTTTTTGAACTCTATCTTCTTTTCTTGAAACCATGTTGTCTCTTAAATAGTCAAATCCAATTTCATTATTAGTTGAGTATGTTATATCACAGTTATATACTTCTTGTTTTTCACTTGGAGATAATTCTCTTAAGTTAACTCCAACAGTTAATCCTAGGAAACTATATATTGGGTCCATCCATTCGGCATTTCTACTTGAAAGATATTCATTTGCTGTAACAACATGAACTCCATCACCAGTTAAAGCATTTAAATACGCTGGAAGTGTTGTTGTCAGTGTTTTTCCTTCTCCCGTTTTCATCTCAGCTATATTTCCATAATGAATTACTAATCCACCGATTAGCTGAACTCTATATGGTTTTTCTTTTATTTGTCTAAATGCAACTTCACGAACAGTAGCAAAAGCTTCTACTAAAATATCTTCTAGTGTTTCTCCTTTTGCTAGCCTTTCTTTAAATATATTAGTCATCCCTGATAATTCTTTATCGGTTTTTTTTGAATATTCTTCATCTAAAGCTTCAATTTGATCAGCTATTTTATTAAATCTTTTTAATTCTTTATATTCAGTGTCTACCAGTTTTCTTAAAAATTTCATTTATTACACCTCACTAGGTATTATAACAAAAAAAAAGGATTTTTACATCCTTATTTCGAATTTATAATTCCGTAATTTCCATCTTTTCTTTTGTAGACAACTGAGACACATTCGCAGTCTATATTATCAAATATAAAGAAATCATGGTCAATTAATTCCATCTGAAGAATTGCCTCTTCTTCGTCCATTGGTTTTGAGTCAACTGATTTTCTTTTTACTATTTTACTTCTGTTTGGTTCTTCTGTTGTAAATGATGGGTCAGTAGCAACTATTTTAAAGCCAGCTTCTTTTTTTTGTTTATCATTTAATTTAGTTTTATTTTTTCTTATTTGTCTTTCTAATTTGTCTAAAACTAAATCAACAGCAGCATATAAATCAGCATGTGATTCTTCTGCTCTTAGTGTGTATTTATGAGTTGGTACAGTCACTTCAATAATTTGCTCGTTATTTCTTATTTTAATAACAATTGTAGCCTGAGTTGTTTCGGGCTCTTCAAGATATTTAGTTATTTTACCAATTTTACTTTCAATATGGTTTTTGATTGCTGGAGTAATTTCTACATTTACTCCTCTTATGTTCATTTTCATAATATCAACTCCTATTTAAATTATATCATAGCGTTATTTAAAAAACTATATTTTAATCTTTTTTGTATAAAACTTTCTTACTATAAATAAGGAAAATAATGTGCTTAATAAAATTAATGTTTTACTACCAATAATTGATCTATTTAATTTGTTATATTCTTTATTTAATAAAGTGATTTCTGAATCTACTTTTTCATTATTATTATATTTTTGTAGTAACTTTTTTGTTTTTAAAGTTATTTGTTTCTCTTTTCTGTTTTGTTTTTTAGTTGAAATTTCTTTATAATTTTCAATTAACAATTTCATTTCTTCGGAAATTTCATATAAAGATGGAGAATTATTTGGAGATTTAAAATCTATATAATTCTCTTCATAAATAATTGCAATATTTAATAAATTATTTTCATCATTTTTATTTGTCATAAATTCAATCCCATAGGGAAGGTCTTCTTTATCAAATCCAAGTTGTACTGTTATAGATGGAAAATCTACTGTTGATGATGCGTGTGATGATAAGTTATTTAATGTTGATTCATCATTAAATAGAGATAGTTTGTTTTTAGTTGATGGATACGCAATAACATCTACTTTATTTTTTTTCATTATATCAATTAAATAAGTAGTATATTCTTCTTTTGTTTCTAGTTTATCATTTTGAATTGAGTTTGATGCGCAGCTTGATGTGTATCCTTCCAGATTTGTTGTAAGTCCATAGGAATTTGCTAGTTCGTTAAATGAACGAATAGATGAAGATGTATTTTTTATATAAATATTAAAAGATGAGCAAAATAAATATCCGCTTAACGAGCTAGATACCCAGTGGTCAGTTTTTGAATTATAGTATTTATCTATATATACTATTTTAGCACCTTTTGCTTTTAAATTCTCAACTGCCTTTTCCATTAAAGAAGTTATTTCACTATATGTTTTTCTGTTTTGATACATGCTGTTATCATTACTTCCATACATGAAATCTTTTGGTATTCCAATTGTAATTTCGCTTAAATCTTTTAGATTTTTTTCATATGTTATTTGTTTTTGATTTATTGATTTTGAATCATTTTTATCATAACCATTTAATATATTTAAAAGGATCATTGCATCTTTTGCTGTTTTAGTAATAGTTCCGATTGTGTCTCGTTCTGGATCATATGGCAGAGTTCCTAGTCTACTTATTAATCCTGTTGTTGGTCTTAGCCCAACTAAATTATTTGCTGATGCTGGTAATCTAACTGATGAATTTGTATCAGTTCCAAGTCCAGCTGCGGCAAAGGAAAGAGCTACTGCTACTGCTGTTCCACCGCTTGATCCATATGGAGTATATTTTGTATTATATGCATTTCTTACCTGCCCATAACTACTATTAGAAGTTCTTGCAGAAAATGCAAATTC
>CAZGWM010000044.1:0-4412 GCA_964529195.1 uncultured Muribaculaceae bacterium
CTTCATCTTTTATTGCAAGAACAATTCCACCTTTTGCTGTTCCATCTAGTTTGGTTAAGACAATTCCGGTTATGTTTGTTATCTCTTTAAAGCTCTCTGCTTGAAGGATTCCGTTTTGACCTGTAGTTGCATCTATTATTAATAAAGTTTCATGTGGCGCATCCTTGATATGTTTTCCGATAACTTTATTTATCTTTTCTAATTCATTCATTAAATTAACTTTATTTTGAAGTCTTCCAGCTGTATCTACAAGTACAATATCAACCTCATCATCAAGTGCTTTTTTTATTCCATCATATATTATGCTTGCTGGATCTTTATTTTCTTCTCCAATAAAAAGGGAATCTGTTTGAATTGCCCAATCTTTTAATTGTGGTACAGCTCCAGCTCTAAAAGTATCTCCCGCTATTAATAATACCTTTTTACCTTCTTTTTTATATTTATGAGCTAGTTTTCCAATTGTTGTTGTTTTACCTACTCCATTTACTCCAACTGTTAATATTACAGTAGGACCTGTTTCAGCTATTTTTATTTTATCTGATAATGATTCATTTTCAACATATATCATTAAAAGTTCATCTACAATTACTTCATTTAAATAATTTAAGTCTTTTATATTTTCAGTAGTTACTCTTTTTTTTAGTCTTTCAATAAATGATAATGTAGTATTTATTCCAAGATCAGATTCAATTAGAATTTTTTCTAATTCATCATAATATTCATCCGTTACTTTAGTGAAGTTTATACCAAGTAAAGTTAGTTTATTTACAAATTCATTTCTTGTTTTTTCTAAACCTTTATCATATGTTTTATCTATTTTTTCTGTTTTAAATTTATTTTTTAGTTTATCAAAAAAATTCATTTTTCCTCCTTAGTTGCAAGTTATATTTGAGTGAAGAGTTGTATTTATAATACCTTCTTCCATTTTTACGGTTACTTTTCCATCATTGTTGCAGTTTCCAACTTTATCTGACAAATAATCTTTTTCTTTTAAATATTCTAATGTTATTGTTATTCCATCATTATTTAATTTTTCTCTTGCATCTTTGCAGTTTAAGTTAGCTTTATATATTTCATTTAGGTCATTTATTATATTTGAAGATGAATCACATATATATACTTCTTGCGCAAATACTTCTGCGGCTTCTTTTATACTTTTTTTATTTAAATCAGATATTTGATTTTTAGATTTATTAAAACTACTAGATATTGCTGGATATGCTAGTATTATTACAATTGATAATACTACTATTACCGATAATATTTCAACTAGTGTAAAACCTTTTTTATTCATAGTTACCTCTTTTTGAAAATAGACAGCCACAGTAATCTTGTCTATATATATTATATTTTTTAGATAATTCAATACTTCTTTTGTACCCTTCTTCTTTTTTAAAGTCAGACACTAAAAAAGGAATATTTTTTGTTTTAGATATTGTTAGTCCTAATTCATTTATTAACTTTGCATTTTTATATGGGCTTAATGTTAATGTTGTAGCAAAAAAATCAAAGTTATTTTTTATAGCTATATCAGCTACTTTGTTTAATCTAAGTGAAAAACAAATCGTGCATCTTAGTCCTCTTTCTGGTTCTTCTTCAAGTCCCTTTATTTTTTCTCTAAATAAATTATTTTCATAATCAGAATCTATATATTTGATGTTATATTCATCTAATATTTTGATTTGTTCTTTTTTTCTTAAGTTATATTCTTCTACTGGTTCTATATTTGGATTATAAAAAACTACTGTTAAATCTGTTTTTAAATATAGTCTTTCAATAACGCTTGTTGAACATGGCCCGCAACAACTATGTAATAATACTTTAGCGTCTTTATTTTCTTTTAGTATTTTTTTCATTTCTTCATTATAGTTCATAAATCACCTAATAAGGAATGAAAACAAAATTTTCATAGTTACCACTATCTAAATTAAGTGTTCCTTTTTTGTTTTCTAAACTGGCATATATTTCTCTATATTTATTTAGGTTTATACATTTTTCTGGATTTGTTATTACAGTATTATCATCATTCATATATAATATGAATCTTGCCTCATCAATTGTTAGTCCTTCTTCGTTTTGTTTTGGAGAATACTCTATTTCATTTATTAAGCTTATTATTCCACGGTCTAACTTACCAAGTGATTCAGTGAAATTATCTAATATATCACTTGGAGTATAATTTATTAATCTTGGAACTCCAAGTATTTTATCAGATGATATTTCTTTTTTATTACTTAGCCTTATTTTACCAGTATTTGTATTTAAGAAAACTGGTGTTGATTCTTTTACTTTTATATGAAGTCTTAGTTTTAAGTCCTTTTTTATTTCAACTTCTTCAATTAATTCAATATTTTTAATTTGTTTTGTTGCTTTAGAAGTTGAGTAATTAAAAAAAGATGGATAGTTTTTTAATTTTGCTACTTCAATTATTTCAGCATCTTTTACTAGTACATTACCAGTTATTATAATATTTTTTATTGAGCTATTATATACGTAATAAAGCATACTAAAAAACAAATATATTAATAGTATAAAAATAAATAATTTCTTTTTATTTAATTTTTTCTTTTTGGGTGATGCCATATTTTACTCCTATTTTAGTAATTTTTTTATCTCTTCATATATAATAGTGCTGCTATTTCTTATTGCTAATTTTTCTAAGTTTTCAATCATTTGTTTATATAATTTTTCATTATTTAATATTTTATTGATTTTTTCTTTTAAGTTTTCTTCGTTTAAATCTCTTTCTTCAATTAATTCAGCAGCATTTAGTTTTTGCATACTTAAAGCATTATAATACTGGTGGTTGTTTGCTACATATGGACTTGGAATTAATATACTAGGTTTTAAAAGAGCACTTAATTCAAATATAGTACTTGCTCCAGCTCTTGATATTACTAAATCCACATCTTTTAAGAGCCCAGGTAAATTATCTACATATGGAACTATTTTTACATTTTTTGAAAATTTATTTTTTGAGTATTTATCATATGTTGCACTTCCAGTTATATATAGTACATCATAGTATTCGTTATCTATATTTTTTAAAAATGGTTTTATTTTTTCATTTACTGAAGCTGATCCCTGACTCCCCTGCACAATTACTATACTTTTTTTGTTTTTATCTAAACCATATTCTGTTTTAGAAATTTTCTTGATATTAAAAGCTGATTCAGATGATGGATTTCCAGTTAGAACACATTTTTCTTTATTAAAATATTTTTTTGAATCTTCAAAGCTAATTGCTATTTTATCAGCTTTTCTTGATAAGACTATATTACTTTTTCCTGGAATACTATTTTGTTCATGTATTAGTGTTTTTATTTTTAATTTGTTTGCGGCCTTTATTACAGGATATGTTACATAACCACCGACTCCAATTACGATGTCTGGTTTAAATTCTTTAATTAATTTTAAGCACTGTTTTGTTGCTTTTTTTATTAAAAATATATTTTTGAAATTTCTCTTCATGTCTTTTTTACTAAAACCATATATTTCTAGTTCTTTATATTCATATCCTCTTTTAGGGACTATTTCTTTTTCCATTCGGTTATGGGTTCCAACATATATAATTTCACTTTTTGGTTCTTTTTCTTTTATTTTATCAGCTATAGCAAGTGCGGGATAAATATGCCCTCCACTTCCGCCTGCCGTTATAATTACTTTCATTAGTTACACCTCTTTTATATTATATAATATTTTACTTCTTTTTGCAGTCTTTATGTAAAATATAAATAGGATTATGATGTGAAATTCAGTTGATAGATATTAATAAAATGTTTTTAATTTTATATCAGATAATACTAACGTAAAATTAATATTATATTTTTTAGTTAAGTACTTTAATTCTTGCATAACTACTTTACCAACCATATTATGTTTATAACCATGAACTCCTGTACCTATACTTACAGAGATAATATTATTATATCCTTTTTCTTTTGCTACACTAAATACATTGTGATAACTTTTTTTCAAGTCATTAAGTGGCTCTTTAGTTAAATTAAATTTTGGGGCATATATATGTATTATGTAGGCTCCCAAATTAAATCCTGGAGTTATTCTAACTTCATTTACTTTCATATTTTCAAAAAAGTTTTCTTTGCAATAATTTTCTAGGGTTTCTTTACCGGCTTTTTTATATATTGCACCACTAATTCCGCTTCCACTAATCATATACTTATTACTAGAGTTAACAATAGCGTCTTTATCATCTAAATAATCAAATATATTTCCGATTTTTATATCTAGTTTAGCCATATTATTTTCCTCTTTTTTCATTTATTATATCATGTTTGTATTAACCAGGTTATAACATTTGCATAAAAATTGTTTTCTTCAGTGGCATAATGTTCTCAGTATTTCATATCTTTATTTTTAATTGTTAAAGTATTTATTTATTTTGATAAATT
>CAZGWM010000045.1:0-4371 GCA_964529195.1 uncultured Muribaculaceae bacterium
TTTTGCAATTGAATCTGCAACTAATTGAGCATTTAAATCTGGTTTTTTCTCTTCTATTATTGTGATATAAACATCTTCTTTTACTATTCTTTTAATTTGATTTCTTAGTTTTTCAATGTCTTTACCACCTTGACCAATTATAATTCCTGGTTTAGCTGTGTAAATTTTAATGTCACATCTATCTTTTTTTCTTTCGATAATAACTTCACTTACGGCTGCTTCTTTTAAGTTAGTAAATATGTAATCTCTTATTTTAATATCATTACTTAGGTATTTAGCATAATCTTTTTCTGAATACCATTTACTTTGCCAGTCTTTATTAATTCCAAGTCTTAATCCATTAGGATTTACTTTTTGTCCCATTTTTTAAGCCTCCTTACCGTCACTAACTTTTATTGTTATGTGACTTGTTCTTTTATCTCTGCGATCTACTTTTGTTCTAGATCCGAATTTTATTCTTTTTAATACAGGCCCTGGATTAATGAAACACTCTGATATAAATAAACTAGCTTCTTCCATTCCTAAGTTATTTGTTGCATTTGCTACTGCAGATGCTAATACTTTTTGAATTAGACGGCTTGATTTAGTATTTGTGTTTTTTAAGATAGCTTCTGCCTCAAGTACAGATTTACCTCTAACTAAATCTAGAGTCATTCTTGCCTTACGAGGTGCTACCATAGCCATTTTATGTATTGCGTATGCTTCCATCTTTATCTCTCCTGCTTCTTACCAGTATGTCCACTAGATTTACGAGTTAGTGAAAACTCACCTAGTTTATGACCTACCATATCTTCAGTTATATATACTGGAATAAATTCACGTCCATTATGAACTGCTATCGTATGACCTATAAAATCAGGAAAGATAGTAGAACGACGAGACCAAGTTTTTATAACTTCTTTTTTACCATTTTCATTTAATGTTTTTACTTTTTTCATTAGGGAATCATCTATAAAAGGTCCCTTTTTTAAACTTCTTGCCATTTTAGTTTATCCTCCTATTTTCTTTTTTTACGACTTACTATTAAATCGCTTGATGCTTTCTTAGGTTTACGTGTTTTAACTCCAAGAGCTGGTTTACCCCAAGGAGTAACAGGTGCTGGCATCCCAATTCCTGTTTTACCTTCACCACCACCGTGTGGGTGATCATTTGGATTCATTGCTGATCCACGTACTGTTGGTCTTACTCCTAGATGTCTTGAACGTCCAGCTTTTCCTAAATTAATTAGTTCATACTCTTCGTTTCCAACTTCTCCGATTGTAGCCATACATTCGCCTAGTACTTTTCTTGTTTCACCTGATGTTAGTCTTAAGATTACATATTTTTCTTCTCTTCCAAGAATTTGAGCACTTGTTCCAGCACTTCTTGCAATCTCTCCACCTTTACCTGGTTTCATTTCTATGTTATGAATTACTGTTCCAACTGGGATGTTTTTCATTTTCATAGCATTTCCTACTTTAATGTCAACAACTTCACCAGATTCAACAATATATCCTACTTTTAATCCTTTTGGAGCAAGAATATATCTTTTTTCTCCATCTAGATAATGTAGGAGTGCAATATTAGCACTTCTATTTGGATCATATTCAATTGTAGCTACTTTTGCAGTAACTCCATGTTTATTTCTTTTAAAGTCAATAACTCTGTATTGTCTTTTAGCTCCTCCACCTTTGGTCCATACTGTAGTTTTCCCTTGGTTATTTCTTCCACCAGATTTACTAATTGGTTTTAGTAATGATTTTTCTGGTTTATTTGTTGTTATTTCTTCATTACCTAAGGTTGTCATACCTCTACGGCCTGGTGTGGTTGGTTTATATTTTTTAATTGCCACTTTAATTCACCTTACATTTCTATAGTTTGGCCATCTGCTAAAGTAACAATAGCCTTCTTATATGTTTTTCTCATTCCAGTGTATTTACCAACTCTTTTTTTCTTTGGTTTGGTATTAAGAGTATTTACACTTTTAACCTTTACTCCAAAAGCTTCTTCGATAGCTTGTTTGATTTGAGTTTTATTTGCTCTTTTATCTACTTTAAATACAAATGTATTTTCGTCTTGAGCAAGTAATGTACTTTTTTCAGTTATTACTGGTGCTGAAATAATATCTAATTTCATTATTTAAGTACCTCCTCTATTTGTTTTAAAGAAGCTTCATCCATAACGACATAATTTGCATTTATTAAATCAAGTACATTTACTTCATTTGCCATTATTACTAATACATTTCTTAAGTTTCTTGTTGCCATAAATAAATTTTCCGCATCTTCATTTGATACAAATAATATATTTCCTTCTAGTTTTAAGTTTTTCATTAGTTCTTTTACTTCTTTAGTTTTTAGACTTTCAAGCTGAAGTGTATCAACAATTTTTAAAGCTTTTTCATTTGCTTTAATTGTAAGTGCACTTCTTAGAGCTAGTTGTCTTTCTTTTTTATTTATTTTAAATGTATAACTTCTTGGTGTTGGCGCAAATGCTATTCCACCTTTTCTGTAGTGTGGAGCTCTAATTGATCCCTGACGAGCATTACCGGTACCTTTTTGTCTATATGGTTTTCTTCCACCACCGCTTACTTCAGCACGTGTTTTAGCTTTTTGTGTACCTTGTCTCATTGAGTCAAGTTGCAGTTTAATCATTTTTTTAACTGCATTTTCATTTACTTCAATACCGAAAACAGCATTATTTAAATTTACATCTTTTTGTTTTTCACCATTAAGGTTAATAATATCTAATTTTGCCATTTTATCTCCTACTTACTTTCCTCTGCAGGATTTTCATTATTATCCTCAGTGTTTTCTTCTTTTACTTCTTCTTTAGTAACTTCTTCTACTGTTTCTTCAACTGTTTCTTCAGCTGTTTCTAAAACAACTACTTCTTCTTCATAAGATACTAATTCGAATTCCTCTTTTTTAGATCCTTTAACTGAAGATTTTATTACTACAAGTGAGTTTTTAGGTCCAGGGATATTTCCACTTACTAATATGTAATTAGATTCAGTATCAACTTCAACTATTGTTAAGTTTTGAATTGTTACTTTTTCTGCTCCCATTTGACCAGGTAGTTTAGTTCCTTTAAATACTCTTAATGGTCCCAGAGCTCCAAGTGATCCTGGTCTTCTATGGTGTCTTGAACCGTGAGTTTCAGGTCCTCTACTATATCCGTGGCGTTTTATAACACCTGCGAATCCTTTTCCTTTTGAAGTTCCGGTAACATCTACCTTTTCTCCTACTTCAAATATGTCTGCTTTTAGTGTGCTTCCTAGTTCATAATTTTCTGGATTAGATACTTTTATTTCTTTTAAGAAGCGCTTAGGTGAGACATTTGCATTTTTTGCATGTCCTAATTCTGCTTTAGTTGTACGTGTTTCTTTTTTGTCTACTGTTCCAAGTTGAATTGAATTGTAGCCATCTTTTGCAATTGTTTTAACTTGCATTATTACATTTGGTTCAACACTTACCACTGTAACAGGAATAACTTTTCCGTCTTTCGTAAATTTTTCGGTCATACCGACTTTACGTCCTAAGATTCCTTTCATCTTATTTCCTCCTCTTTTTTAATTGGTTTTTATTTCGATGTTAACACCACTAGGTAAATCTATATGGCTTAAAGCATCTACTGTATCCTTACTAGGATTTTTTATATCAATAAGTCTTTTGTGTGTGCGCATTTCGAATTGTTCACGTGAGTCTTTATTTACGTGTACTGATTTTAAGACAGTGTATTTTTGAATATCAGTTGGCAGTGGTACTGGTCCAGAGATATCCCCACCTGTTCTTTTTACGGTATCAACAATTTTAATTGCTGCAGCATCTAATACTTTATGATCATATGCTTTTAGTTTGATTCTTATTTTTGACACTTTCATGTCCTCCTTTCGCTCATATCTTAGTATAAACTTGCTCCATGAGAATTTTTCTTCCTCTCATAATGTTGTTTTAACAACTTATCCGAGAGTGTTGACAACCTCCCACATCTTAGCCAGTCAAACCAAGATAAATTATAACAATAAAAAACACTAAGTGCAATATGTTTTAGCGTTTTTTTGTTGATTCTTCTACTTTTTCTCTTTTATTTACTGGAAACTTATCTAAATGAACATCGATTCCAAGTATTTCATAACATTTTTCGATTCTATCTATTACTACAATTCTACGTGACATTATCATATCTAGAGCTTCTTCGTTGATTAAATGCTCATCTTTATTCATTGTATTTAAAATTTGATCAATTGACTTACATTCATCTTGAAGTAAACCTAGCATTTGCATAGCGTTATCTTTATTATTTTCAATATTAATCATTTTACTCTCCCTTTCAAGGACAGTATCATAACATATTTTTTTATTTTTTAAAAGTTTTTTATATTTTGATGTT
>CAZGWM010000046.1:0-4365 GCA_964529195.1 uncultured Muribaculaceae bacterium
TGGCATATTAGCAAACTCATCTAAAATAAAGTTTGTACGATAAGGAAGTACTCCTCCATTTTTTTGTGCTACATCTATTAGTGTTTCATAACACTGTTTTATAAATATTGTTGCAAGTGGATGAAAAGTTGTTTTTTCATCATGAATAATCATAAAGACAGCTGTTTTTTTATTTCCAATGTCTCTTAGATCAAAATCACTATGTGAAAGCATTTCAGATAATTGCTCACCTGTTGAGAATATACTTAGTTTTTGTCTAAATACTGATAATATACTTCCCTTTGTTTCATTTGGTGAGTTTATTGTACCAGATGCAAATACATACTCTGGTGATGCTTCTCCTTTTAAAGAAAAATATTCTTTTATATAATCATTGTTTCCAACACCAATTTTTTGCTCACCCATTGTTGACATATAGTTAATTGAATTTAAGTTAACTTCTTTTTCGGTTGCATCTTCAAATAAGCCTAGTGCTAAAGCACAAAAGTATTCAGATGCAGAGTTTTGCCAAAATGGATCATCTGATTTTCCATCATATAAAATATTATGAGCAACGTCTCTTAATAATTCAATTGATTTATCAGTGTTTTTTTCTTGATATAACTTATTTGGTAGTGCTAGAGGATTCCAAGAATTTCCCATCATTGGATCTCTGAAGTTTAAAACAATTATGTTATAGCCTCTACTTTTTAACATTTCACTATGGTTTTTGTATAACTCACCTTTAGGATCTGTTAAAACCATACTTTCACCTGCTTTTGCCAGGCTTTGTACTAGTGGATCTACTATTGCTGTTGTTTTACCACTTGCTGTTGCTCCAACGACTAAAGTGTGGTTTTCTCCATTATCTACCCACATCTCTTTTCCATTATTAACTAGTGGAACTCCAGCAGCATTTGATTCTTTGTCTAATATTTTTACCTTTACTACATCTTTGGCACTTTTCATTTCTTTGTCAGTAGCCCATCTGTTATATCCTTTTTCTTCTTTTTCTTTTAAATCAAGGCCTATTCCTTTTTCTCTACCAAAGATATGTGAAGAGACACTTAAGAAAATTGATACTAACGTACCTATAAATAATAAAAAAGTTGGTCCAATATATTTTGGAGTAAACGCTTTTATTGGAAATAATCCGTAGAATACTCCTTCATTTAAAAGTGTAGTAACATTTGATACTGCTACTGCACATAAATATAAAAGAAATATACAAAATATAATGAAGATTGTTAAATCTTTTGGCGTTACTCTTATTTTCATTTTTTCCCTCGCATGTTTATTATATTATATTTAAGCTTCTTTTTCTACTGTTTAAAGACTACTTATAACCTTATTAATAGATATTTTATCACTTATTATTTTATAGTCAATCATTTGATACATGTAAACAAAACACGTTATAGTAATTTTTAGTATCTATTATTTCAAAGTTTGAGCTAATATAATCTTTTTTATTTGTTTGATATCCTATTTTACTTGAGTTTATCACATCAGCATATTTAATATCATCACCATCAATACTTATTACTAAATATGTTTTATCTTCTTTTAATAAAATGGATCCTTTATATATGTTATCTACCGATTCAATTCTTTCAGTTACTAAATCTTTGATACTATCATTTATTCCAAAATCAACTCCAGATATATTTAATGCCCAATGAACAAATCCATCACTATCAAGTCCATATGATGATTCATAATCAGTATCAGCGTTATATCCCCAGTTTTCACTAATTGCATGTTCTAGAGAATCAGGAACATATCTGCCTAAATCCTGATATGGAACTCCTTCATCAAATTCTAAAAGTGAGTCAATTAGGATTTTACCTACATTTGCTATTGTATCAGAAAGGCAATATCCAGTTGTTTCTACTTCTGTTTTTATTGCTTCATTTATTTTAGCAGCTTCATCTTCACCAATTTTTCGGATAAGAGATTTTCCATGTCTATCTTCAAAATCTAAATTAGCAGCTTTTTCTGTTACATAATCAATTACTAATTCATGAATAGTTTTATTTGTTTCATCTAAGTAGTTTATTCCATCTTCGGTTTTTATATTTTCTTTTAGTTCATAATATGTATCTATATACATCTCTTTAAACTGATCTTCTAGCTTTTTATTTACAGACTCGATCTGACTATTAGTAATACTTCCTTCTTCAAGTAAATCTTCAAGGACTGGATTTATAGATAAAATAAATACTTTATTATAGACTAAATTATTTATTTCATTTATATAATCATCTATTTGATCGATATGATCTATATCAAAGTTTATAACAACATATTTAGATGAATTAACTTTATCTATTTTAGGGCTTATTACTTCTTTAAACTTCTCTACATTAAATTCTTCAGATGTTATTATATCTATTTTGTCATTACCAGATGATTCTTTTAAGGCAGAAGCTCTTTTATCTCCTACATAAGTAATGTTATCTTTAATGTTTATAATTTCTTTTGATACAGTGATATTTCCCGAATCAGTCAATTTTAAAATATTTAAACTATTTAAAGCAATTATTAAAATCATAAAAACAAAAAAAGAACTTATTAAAATACCAGCTATTACTATTTTTGTCATTGAAGATGGTTTAAAATCCATAAAGCCATTTATTTCAATTTTAGAAGTAGGTTCATTAAAATTATCTAATATCGAACTATCTTCGGGCTGTTTATTTCCCAAAATATTTTCATTCATGAAATCTTTACCAATGGATTTTTGGTTTAAAAGATTGTTTTCAGAATCAGGAGTTTGACTGCCAAGGGCTGATACTGCAGAATCAGCTGCATCAAGCACGCCCGTTTCATTTGCTTTATTTAATACACCTTGAAGGCGATTTCCCATTGGAACATTATCGGTTACTTTAGATACAACCTTTCCACCCTTATCTAAAATACTATCTCCAAGTTTAGTTTTAGAAGCTACATCAACTACTTTCGCGCCTACTCCAGGAGCAAAATAATTTGCTGCTGCTTTAGCACCAGTTTTAACTATTTTTTTATTTGTATCATCAGTTTGTTGTTTTTCTATAGCTTCTTTTTGCATATTTTCATCTTGGATATCATCATTTTCATAATCATTATGCATGGGATTCACCTCCTTTATTTATATTGTGTATGCATCAAATAATACTTTATAGTTATTAATACTATATTCTCTAAATATATATGTATTATCACTACTATCTACTACATAAAACTCTTTGTATTTATTACCTTGACTAATACTATATTTAACTACTTTAGCATCATAGAAATTAAAATCTTCTTCTCCTTTAAAATATTCTTTAAATTTTTCGATTGTATTCATTTTAATTTCTTTATATTCATCATCAACTAAATCATAAGCTTTTTCAGGATTAAAAAGTATTAATTTTGTATACTCCGATAAATATTTAACTGCCATTTGCTCTTCAGTTATATTTACTGGTATTAATTCATTTATTTTATAGTTTTTAAGATAATATTCTTTGTACTCGTATTTAAATCCTTCTTCTTTATCCCTAAAAATAAAGTATAATACAAGACTTAATATTATAATTAATAATATGACAAATATTACTTTGTAATTTTCTTTTAGTTTGATTTTCATAATTTCTCCATAAATATTTCACCATCATATGGAACTACATCAAATAACTGATTTTTAGTATCTAAATTTATTATTAAATAATATTCTTCTTCTTTATCTGAATATGTATTCATTTGATCAACATTAATATATCCGAATAAATAATATTTTATATTATTATCATTAATATTTTCATAGTATATCTTTTTAGCTTCAAACATTACTAATCCATTTTTAGAATTAAAATCTAGTTTACTTATTATGTTTTCTTTTGTTATATTATTTTCTTTTTTATATTCATCATTTAAAAGAAGATATACGTTATCTTGATCTTCATTATTTAAAAATCTTATATAAGAAGATGCAGCATTACTTATTGTAAAAAATTTATTATAGTTATCAAGTATTTTTATTTTTTCAGGTTCTTTTTTATTTACTTTGGGATTCTGTTTTTCAGCTACGTATATACCACCAAATATGATTAAAATAAATATAAAAACTATTATTATGTTGTTTTTAGTTATTTTCATAAGTTCTCCTTTTTATCCACATAGGAAGTATTTTCCTTCATGGAATAAATTCCATTCATTTAATCTTCTACTTACTAAAAGATCTGGTACATCTATTCCGATAGCTCTTGTAGGTTTACTTAGATAATTATCATAAAGAGCTTGTGTGTTTCCATACTTTTTATAGTTATCCACAAAACCTTCAAAGTTTCCTGTATTAAATACTCTAATTACTAAAGCATCAACTTGATGTTCAGGTAGCGTTAAACTATTTTCACTTAG
>CAZGWM010000047.1:0-4324 GCA_964529195.1 uncultured Muribaculaceae bacterium
TCCTATCTCTATTTTAACACCTTTTGTGTACAAAAGGTTACATGTTTTAGTGTTTTTTGGTAATTTTGAACGATAAAAAACCCCTGAAACCCTTTGTTTTAGTGAGTTTCAGGAGTTTGATTCCCTTTAATGGGGCGATATATGAGGATCGAACTCATGCATACCAGAGCCACAATCTGGCGTGTTAACCACTTCACCAATACCGCCATGTAAAGCACATTAATATTACCAAAGATTTTAGTCTTTTGCAAGCACATAAGCTATATATATGATAAAATGTTTATTAGGTGATTAGTGTGATTAGAAAAGATATTTTAAAAAAATCATGGAAGGAATTTTTAGGGAAGTTTATTATAACAATTGTAGTAAGAGGCTCTCTTCTTGCTATTCCCCTACTTTTAAGTATGGTAGTTGATTATGTAACTGCTGGTAATTATAGTAGTGCATATTTAATAGCAGTTGTTTTACTTTTAGTTTTAATTATATTTAGAGTTACAGAAATATTAAATACATATTCATGGCATAAGTTATATAATAAACTTTATAATTTATATTCACTTCTTGCGATTGAAAAAACTTATGATAATTCAATTTATAGTTTATCTAGATTTAGTCTAAGTGAATACATTAATATAATGAATAATGATATTAACGTTATAGCAACATTTTACTGTAACTTATCAGTTAGAATATTTAGAATATTTGAGCTTATAGTTATTATTGGATACTTCTTTAAAATAGGACTTTTAAATGGCGTTGCTAGTGTTGTGGCTACAATAATTTCTTTTATAATCATTATCTTATCAAGTAAAAAAATTGAAAATAGAAGTCAAATTAGAACAATCTCTTTAGATCAAAAAACTAGTGTTATGCATGAGATGCTTTTAGGTATTAAAGAAATAAAAGCTCTTAATATATTTAATCCAATTAAAAATAGAATTATGGATAAAACAGATATATATACAAATGACTGGTTAAAACAAAGAATGACTGAAGATAAATTTAGAGGAGTTAATTTGCTTTTAATTGAAGTTTTTAGAATGACTTTAATGATATACGCTATATATTTAATATCAATTGGAAAATCTCAGCTTGGCTCTCTTTTAGTTATATATAATTACTTTGGGCAGCTTCTTGATAATATTGCAGATTTTTCTGCTATTAATAATGAACTTAGAAGCTTAAGTGTATCTCAAAAAAGATATAATAAATTACTTGAGTTTTCAAAAAGAGAAACTGATAAGGTAAGTTTAATAAGTAAAGATATTGATCCTTCAATTACATTTAAAGATATATTATATGGAAATAAAGAAAATCCTATTTTAAATAAAGTATCTTTTAATATTAAAAGTAATTCTTTAGTAGCAATTACTGGTCAAAATGGAAGCGGTAAAAGTGGAATTTTTGATTTACTTTTAAAACTTAACCGTCAGCATGAGGGTGATGTTTTAATTGGCAACTCTAATATCAATGAATTTAGTAATGATGAGTATTCTTACTTAGTATCATCTGTCTTTAAAGATGTTGTCTTTTTTGGTATGAGTATTAAAGATAATTTAAGTATTATAGATAAGAATTTTGAAAAGATAATTGATGTATGTAAAAGACTTGATATTCATGATTATATTCTTAATTTAAAAGATGGTTATGATACTATATTAAATACTAATGGAAGTAATATTGATTCTAATGTAAAATACTTACTTGGTATTGCTAGAGTTATTTTAAAAGAAACTAAGATTATATTATTTGATGAGACTTTAAATAATTTAGATAATTTAACTAAAGAAGATGTAATTAATTTACTTCTTGAGTTAAAGCTTGATCATACTATTTTAGTTATTACTAAAGATTCAAATTTACTTAAAAAAGCAGATGATATTATTTATCTTGAAAATAATAAAGTTAAGAACCAAGGAAAGCATAATAAGTTATTAAAAGAAGAAAAAAAATATAAAGATAATTTCATTTAAAAAAGCACTAAGTGCTTTTTTTAATTTTCTTCGACTTTAAAGTCTTCAAATTTACCTGTTTCTTTTAATACTTTGTTTACTGATTTTACTGCATTATTTAGTTTATCACCAGCTACTTTAGCTAGTTTCATAGCTTCAGTATATTTTTCAATTGATTCCTCTAATGATACTTCACCAGATTCTAGTTCTTTTACTATTTCTTCAAGATCTTTCATTAGATCTTCAAATTTTTTATCTTCCATATTATTCTGCTTTAGCATTTACTTTACCATCTGATAAAGTTATTTCTAAAAGGTCTCCTTTCTTTATTTCTTTATTTGATTTTATGATTTTATTATTTAATTTAACTACGCTGTATCCTTTTGATAGTATCGAAATAGGATTTAATAATTCAAGTTTATTTATTATTAAATTATAATTACTATTATAGTCTTTAAATAATCCATCTGGATTATTTAAAAGATAGTTATTATTTATATTTAATAATATTTTTTTATTAGTATCTAATTTATTATTTAATATATTTGTTAAGTTAGTAATTAATAAGCTTAATTTTTCTTCTTTAATATTATAAACTGATAAAGGATTTTTTAAAGCGTATGACTCTTTAATATTTTTTAGTTTTGATATATTAAAGTCAAGGTTTCTTTTTATAGTGTTTGATGTTCTTATATAGTACTGCTTCAGTAGTATATTTAAGTCATTTATATTAGGTACTGCCATCTCTGCAGCTGCAGTTGGAGTTGGCGCTCTTAAATCAGCTACAAAATCAGCTATTGTAAAGTCTATTTCATGGCCAACAGCACTTATTATAGGTATGTTTGATTCATATATAGCATATGCTACTTCTTCTTCATTAAAGGGCCATAAATCTTCAATTGAGCCACCACCACGGCCTACAATTAATAAATCAAGATCATGACTTTGGGCCTTTTTTATTTGTTTTACAATATTATCTTTAGCAAGTGGACCTTGTACTAGTGATGGAAATAAATATGTTTCACATACTGGGTATCTTCTTTTTATTGTTGTTAAGATATCTTTTATAGCAGCACCTGTTTCAGCTGTTATAATTCCTATTTTAGTTGGGAATTTAGGTATTTCTTTTTTGTGTTCTTGATTAAATAGTCCTTTGTCACTTAATTTCTTTTTTAATTCTTCATATTTAATATGAAGATTACCAAGTCCATCTTCTTCCATTTCATTTATATATATTTGATACTGACCAGTTGCTTCATATATACTTACCTTACCTGTTACTAATACTTTCATTCCATCTACTGGGGTAAAGTTTAATTTAGAAGCACTATACTGAAACATTACAGCGCTTATTCTGCTTCCTTCATCTTTTAAAGTAAAATATAAATGCCCTCTTGTGTGTCCTTTAAAGTTTGATATTTCTCCTTTTAAACTTACACTTTGAATATTAGGGTCTGTATCAAATTTATTTTTTAAGTATTTATTTAAAGTTGTTACCGTAATGAAGTTTTTATCCATCATTTGCTACCTTATCTAAAACTGCATTTATCATTTTCCTTACATTATCATCTGAGTATTTTTTTGAAAGCTCAACTGCTTCATTTATTACTACTATGGGAGGTGTGTCTGTGTATTTCATTTCATATAAAGCCATTCTTAATATAGCTGCACCTGCTGAGTCAATTCGATCAATATTCCAGTTATTTAGATTATCATTTGCTATTTTAGTTAATTCATCAAAGTATGTTATTACTCCATATACCATCTCTTTTACAAATTCATTATCTATTTCAGTGTTTTCTTTTATAACAGTATCTATATCATATGAAAGACCACTACTTTTATATAGTGATATTTGATATGTAATAATCATTATTTTTTCTCTTAATTTGCTTCTGTTTTTCATTTTTTCCTCTTTAGTAAGTATAACATATTTTTATTATCTTTTTGATATTTCTTTTAATTCATATAATATATTTAGAGCATCAATAGGAGTTAATTTATTTGGATCTATTTTTTCTATTTTATCTTTTAGTATAGTATCTTCTTTTATATCAAGTGATAATTGTTTTTCTTTTGGTCTTGTTACTTTTTTATTTTCATATTCATTTAATATTTCACTTGCTCTTTTTGTTACTTCATTTGGCATTTTAGCAAGTGATGCAACATGGATACCATAACTTTTATCAACAGCACCTAATTTTACTTTATGTAAAAAGACTAATCTATCTCCTTCTAAAGTTGCGCTTACATGAATATTTTTTATATTTTTAAATCTTTTTTCAAGTGATGTTAGCTCATGATAGTGAGTACTAAATAATGTTTTTGGTTTTATATTTGTATTTATATACTCTAAAATAGCCTCGGCTATA
>CAZGWM010000048.1:0-4178 GCA_964529195.1 uncultured Muribaculaceae bacterium
AGAGCAAGTGACCCAGTATCACCCATAAAGACTCTTGCAGGATGGGAGTTAAATATTAAAAAACCCATTAATGATCCAATTAAGACAAATGAGAAAATAGCTAGTTCTTGTGATCCAGGAAGCCATGATGTTCCCCACGCTATTACTCCATATGCCGTAAAAGCCATTATTGATAATCCGCCAGATAAGCCATCTAATCCATCTGTTATATTAACTGCATTTGTTGTTCCAACTAATACTAGTAGAATAAAGAATAAAAATCCCCATCCTAGTGGTATATTTATACCTAGGGATGTTATTACTAAGTAAGAATCTCCACCAGTTTTCATATATATTACATAAAATATAATAGCTATTATCACTTGAAGAATTAATTTTTTTGATGTTGATAATCCTTTATTATTTTTTCCTTTTATTTTTTTATAATCATCATAAAATCCAAGCCCAGCATAAGCCAAAAAGACAAATAATAATATTATTAAGTTTGGTGTTATGTCTATACTCTTTTTTAAATAAAGTAGTAATAATACTAACAGTGTCGGAATAATAAATATTAATCCACCTATTGTTGGTGTTCCATTTTTTAGTTGATGTCTTTCATGAACATACTGACTTACAGTTTGTCCTATTTTAAATTTTCTTAATATTGGTATTAGTATAAATGCTGTTACTAGTGATAATACAAATCCTAACATTAATCCGAGTATTGATTTAGCTAATATTAACATATCTTTCCTCCTCTAAATATATTATACTACTTTTTTATTATTAAAGTAAATTTATATAGTTTCTTTACAAAAAAAGAATACAAATGTATTCTTATTGTACTATTTGTGGGTTTAAATCTATTTCAATATAACCTGCAAATTCTTTTCCTTGATCTTCATTTTGAGGTGCCCCTGTTCCTTGAAGATTTATTTCAACTCTAAATTTTTGAGTTACTCTTGGCATTATTAATATTCTTGTAGTTATTACGCTATTTCTCTTAGGCATTGTTGCTAAAGGGAAACTTGGTCCACCATTTGTTCCTACAATGGTATATTTTAAATTATTTGATACAAATGTATTTTTATCAACTTTCCAGCTTAAACCATAATATATTGGATAATCAGATAAGTTTTCTACAACAAATTCTTTAACAGGTTTTACATGTTCATAACCTGGTATTGGTGGCTGATCATCAGGTAGTAATCCTTTTACATTTACTGTTAGACCTTCATTGTAATTAATTACTAAATAAGGAGTAGACGTTTCAATATTACCATCACCTGTTTGAGTTGATGAACCAGTTTTTGGTCCTTCTTCATCTCCTCCATCTGGGGTTTTTATACATTTATAATCACAAATTAAATCTCCATCTGTATCACACATTAAATCACAGATTCCATCACCATTTAGATCTAAGTTTAAATCTGCTATGCCATCTCCATCTGTATCTATATCTACATCAGCTATACCATCTCCATCTAAATCTAAATTTAAATCGGGCCAGCCATCTCCATCTATATCACAGTTTAAGTTGCATTTTTTTCCATTAGTTGCATCTGTCACTAAATTTGAATCAGCTATACCATCTCCATCTGTATCTATATTAAAGACTGCTTTTCGGTTACCTTTATAATCTATGTTTATATCAGGTATATTATCACCATTTGTATCAATGTTTATATCAGCAATTTTATCATTATTTATATCTATATTTATATCAGGAATTCCATCTCCATCGATATCCTTATTTAAATCTGCAACACGCAAGTATTGAAATCCAAAATAAGTAGCTCCAATTAAAGCAAATACAAGCATCCAAACAGAGAAAATCACCCATCCAAAGCTTATATTTTTTTTGGGAGTTACTTCAAATTTAAGTTTTAATTTTTCCCTTGATACTTTTAAATTATGTGGTAGAAAAGTATAGTTATCATTTATATCCCAAGTTAATTTTAAGCATTTTAATATATGTCTGTTAGCTATTTTAAGATCATCTTGATATATTTCTTTTAATACTTTTTCTAATTCTTCCATTTGATCTTTTTCAGTTTTTAAATTAAATTTAGAAAGATCTATTGTTTGTCCAGCACGACCTAATATTGGATTTTGTTTTTCTTCTTTTTTTGCCATATTTATCTCCTTTCTGAAATATTTCTATTTTAGTATTTCAGCGGCTGTTTTTGCTTTCATTTGATGTTCTTCAACGAACTTTTTAAATGAATCGTTTATTCCTTTTTTTTGCATTTCTTTATATTCTTTTGCTTCTTTTAATCCTTCATTTAATACTTTTTCAATTTCTTTTTCATTGATGTCAAAGTCTTTTGCAGCATCAAATATTAATTTTCTTAATCCTTCATTTTTAGATACTTCATTTGCCTTTTTAGATCTATCTTCAAGAAGTGAGTAATTAAGAAAATATGTAAGTAAAAAGTTGTTTTCTAAATCTAAGGTTTTTAAGTTTATTGTTTCATTATATTTTTTTAAAGGTGTTTCAGCACTGAAGTTTTCTAAAAATTCCCATAATTTAAGAGCATAACCAAAATCAACGTCTTTTAATATTATGTTAGTTTTTCTAATGGGTGATCTTACAGGAGTTGCATTTTTCATTTCTTTTACAAATTTACTACTCATAAAATCATCAATAATATCTGCGATGTATTCTATTTTTTCTTTTACATCTTTTGCCTTTTCTCCTTTTAGAGTTAAGTTTTCTAAATTAGCAGATCTAAGTGATAGTTTTAAAGTTACATCTTCTTCATTTAGTTTAGTTATTGCTTCATAGCTAACTGTTTTTACTTCTTTATTAAATGATTCTTCATCTTTATATATTAATTGGTTTTGTATAAAGATATATAAGTTATTAACAAGAGAGTATATAAATCTATTTTCATATAAATCAATTGTCTCTTCTCTAAAAACATTTAATAATTTTAGAGGTTTTATTGATCCATCTTTTTCTACATCTTGAATTAATGATGTATTTTGAGCGAGATGTTTTACTGATTCTTCAGTTACTTTTTTTACTTTTTCAATTCTTATAACATCTTCTTCTTGAGTTATAAATCTTCTTGGATTTCTTATAATATTATCAATATATGGTATTGTGTCATATATTTCATCTACCCAGGAAAAATCAACAGATATTTTTTCAACATATTTTTGAGCAGTTAAAGTAGATTTAGTATTGTTACTAAAGTTATCTAAGTTATCTACTGATGTATTATTAATTAGTTGATAAAGTCCATCTGTCATGTTATTTCTCCTTTATTAGATTGTTTTTTTCAGTCTATTTAAATATGTTATACATTCTTTCATTATATCATCTCCAAATGTTTGATTTAAAAATGTAATAAATCCATCTATTTCACTTCTTATATATGATAAGTTTAATTGTTCAAATTTACGCAAAATTTTATGAGCAATTATATAATCAACTGCGGTCATTTCATCCCCACCACAAGCTACGTATGCCGGAACAAAGTCTTTTACTTGTTTTACTATACGATTACCAAAGGCAATTCTAAAGTGACTTATTACATAATCATCCATTTCAGCTATTTTATTCAATGTTTCTTCTGATACTGGATTATCCATAATTGATTTATCCAGCATTTCTTTAAAGTTTGTTGCTGATATATCAATTGGGTTTGTATCTGGAGCATCAAATGCTGCAACTTTATCATCTATATTTATTGGCATTGCTCTATCGTATACTTTATCTGTTATCATGAATGTTGAATCATCATTATTTATTGTTCCTACATACCACATATTTACTGGTAGTTGTAATCTACCATTTTTAATTAGTTTTGGATCATTTGGCCATGAGTGTGGTACTAAGTCAATAAACCACTCCTCAGGTGTAGGTAGTTCTAATATTGATAACATTTCAGCAAAGTAGTACTCAACTCTTGATATATTCATCTCATCTAATAAGACTGTATATATATTATCAATATATTTAGCTTCATACATTTTATCTAAAACTTCAGTTTCATTAAATTTTTTTGTAAATTCATTAAAGTATCCAAATAATTCAGATGAATCTCTCCATGATGGCTGAACTGGAGCTATGACCGTATTATTTTTTACAAAGTTTCCCCAAGCATACGCTAAGGATGTTTTACCTGTTCCTGATATACCTTGAAGGATTATTAATCTAGTAGCTGCAAATGATGCTATAAATAGTC
>CAZGWM010000049.1:0-3605 GCA_964529195.1 uncultured Muribaculaceae bacterium
TATTATTTACGTAGGATTTGGCTCCTCTAAAGTAATATGATGTTCCGTAGTCATCCTCCATTTTATACATTTTGTTTTCTGTTTCAGTGTTTATTTCATTAAATAGTGAAGTTGAAGCTTCGGTTATATTAGATGCTCCATCGTTATCAGCTAGTATTGCTGTACCTAATCGTCTCGGTGCTACTCTGCACTCACTTTGAGTTTTTATTCCTTCTTCAATGTTTAAATAAAAGGAGAATTTTTTACCTACGTTTTCTAGCTGGTAATCTTCATCTGGGAAATATAGTTTTAATGAGTAAGTGTGAACTTTACTTCCGTTTGTAGGGCCTGTAAATGAGCCTGTTCCTAGGACTTCATCATTTGTTCCAGTTAGCATATAACACATGCTTTTACTTGAAGATGGTACTACTGTTCCATTTGAGTTTGTGTTTGTTGATGTTAAGTTATATGCAAGGCCATAATCAGTAAATGTGTTTACTTCTTTTTTTAAAGTTATATTATAGTTCATGGTTGCACTTAGTTTTGTATTTCCAGTTATTGTAAAGTTTTTTGTTGCAAAGGGAGTATTTGATGGTGTTAGCTGGCCTAAAACTATGTTAGGTCCTCCGTCATAGTAAATTACCATATCTCCACTTTCTCCAATTAAAGTAGATGTTGTTTCACTATTTTTTATATCAACTATAAAATAAGCATAGCTTACTCCTATTACTAATATTAGTAAAATAATTATTGTTATAATTATTTTGTCTATTTTTTTTAATTTTTTTATCTTCTTTAACATAAAAACTCCATTTTTATAATTTATATAATTGTCTTTATTTTATTTCTTATTCTTTGGATTGTATTATCTATTTGTTTACTTTCTCTTTTTAGTATATCAGCAATTTCTGTATATGTAAAACCTCTTATTAAAAGTTCATATACTTCATGTTCAAAGGGTGATAATATTTCTTTTATTTTTTTGACTAGTTCTTCATATCTTTCTTTTGATTCTACTTCCAGAAGTGGATCTGAGTTTGGATCTTTTATTATTTCTTTTAATGGTTTATTAAATCTTTCATATTCATAATCTAAGCTATAGTTTTCTTTATTTTTTTTATTTTTTATTGTATCTGCTTTTCTTATACAGTTTTGAATTTTTCTTTCTACTACAAGTGATATAAAAGTTGGAAGTGAGGCTTCTTTTTCATTTGAGTAATTTATTAATGCATCAGTAAAAGCAAGCATTGCCTCCTGCCTTACTTCATTAAAGTCCATATCAAGTACATAAAATACTCTTCTATATTTAGCTATGATTATATCTATTATATAGTTATATTTTTCATATAATACATCTTTTGCATCTTCACTATTTTCATTTACTAAATGAAGAAGTTCAATATCATTATATTTCACTTATTTATTCCAAAGAGTAATATTCCTGCTGCAACAGATGCATTTAGACTATTTACTTTTCCTTCCATTGGTATTTTTATTATAATATCACTTACCTTTTTAACTAAGTTTGATATTCCTTTTCCTTCATTACCTATTACTAATGCTACTTTATCTGTATATGAAATATTTTTATAATCTTCACCGTCCATATCAGCAGCATATACAAAGAAGTTTTCATCTTTTAATTTTTCAAGTGTTTTAACTATATTTGATACCATTATTATATTTACTCTATTTAAAGTTCCAGCACTTACCTTCATTACTGTTTCATTTACTCTAGCTGATCTATCTTTTGGTATTATTATGTTTTTTACTCCTCTTGCTTCACATGTTCTAATTATTGCTCCAAAGTTATGAGGATCTTCTAAGTGATCTAATACAACTACTAGCGAATCATTATAAGAATCTTCTAGATTACTATATTTATAATCATCTATTTCAGTGATTATTCCTTGGTTATTTAAAATCATTTTATCTAGTTCTCTTTGGTCTATTTTTATATATTTTATGTTATTTTTTTGTATTTTAGATATTATCTCTTTATCACTAAAGTTATTTGATAAGTATATTTTTTTTATATCTTTTATGTTTATTTCTTTAAATACGTTTTTTCCACTTACTTTCATTTTATTTCAACTACTTTCTCCATTATTTCATTAAATCTTTTTTTATCATTTATATATAAGTATCCGATTAAACATTCTAATCCGGTTGCTTTTTTATATGTAATTATATCAGTTGTTTTACTTTTATGAGTTTTTGTATTTCTTCCTTTTTTTATAAGAGATAGTTCTTCTTTAGTAAAAGTATCATTTTCTTCTAAGTACTCTAGTATTTTTCTTTGTGCTTTAGCACTTACATATTTTATACTTTCTTTTTGAAGGTCATTTACATTTATTATTTCTTTTATTAGATGCTCTCTAATATAAAGCTCATATGCTGCATCACCAATGTATGCTAGTACTAGATTATTCATTTAACCACCGAGTGAAATATATCATATTTATGTTTAAATGTAAAACTCTTGATTTAAATAATTAGATAAAAAAAATGTAATATTTTACATTTTTTAAGTTAAGTCTCTACAAGTAGAAGCCGTCTTTGTTCCTTCTGTTATCTTAATAGAAAATTCAAAACTTTTATTTTGATTAGCACTTTGATAATCAGCAACCGGAAAATATAATTCTAATTTATATGAATGAATTTTATTTCCACCTGTTGGTCCACTAAAACTACCATTTCCAAGTATCTCCTCACCAGTACCTGTTAATAAGTAGCACATACTTTTAGTTGATGATGGAACTACTGTTCCGTTTGATCCAGTATTAGCACTTGTTAAGTTATAAGCAAGTCCATTTGTAGTAAATGTATTTTTAGTCCTCATTATTGAAACATTATAAGAAAGGGTAGATGAAACAGGAGAACTCCCTGTTACAGTAAATGTTTTGGTTGCAAATGCTGATGCTGATGGGACCATTTGAGCAACAACAATATTTGGCCCGCCAACATAATTTATCTCCATCTTTCCAGCATCACCTACTATTGTAGTTACTGTTTCCGGATCATTTATCTTGGCAGTAAAATGTGCAAAACTCATTCCAGATAGTGCCATGAATAGTAAGAAAACATTAAATAAAGCATGAAGTTTATTTTTTTTAAATTTTAAAGATTTCTTTTTCATTTAACCTCCAGATTAATTTTATTTACTTTAAAAAATATATCTTGGCGATATAACTTTTAATATATTTTTTATAATAATTGTTTTTTGATAAAGATTAAGAATTTATATATCTAAAACAATATAAGGACTTGCTGTAGTTCCACTTCCGGTTCCTCTTGTATTTGGATGTAAGTTTATGACTCCCCTTACACCATTATCAGTATGATAAGCGTAATTGATTCCAAGACTTCCGCTAGCAAAAAGGGATGATATACGAGCTGTTCCTCCACCTAAGGCCCAAGGGGACATTGTCCAGAAATTATAATTAGAGTAAAAATAACTAGTTGCATTAACTGTATCAAATTTATTTCCGGCTATTATAACTTCATCAGCAGTTGGAAGCCCAATTGGATTAGTTAGCGCTTTATTTGCTTGAACAGATGCATGGGTATATTTAGTAGTTGTAAATCGATCATTTTGAGTAGGGCATTTTAAATTAGGTGCTTTT
>CAZGWM010000050.1:0-3439 GCA_964529195.1 uncultured Muribaculaceae bacterium
ATATTTTTGTTCAATTAAGTTTAATTTATCTATCATAGTTTTCCTTTCTTATTTTTGTTTTGAAAGTACGCTATAAATCTTCTTCATCTTCATCAATTATTATTAGGTTTTCAAGTCCATCATCAACATCATCATCAGGTGATGAATCTTCATCGTAGTTCATTTCTTCATCATCTTCTAAGTCTTCATCTTCATCTTCTAGTTCAATTTCAAGATCATCTTCATCATCTTCATCTTCATCTAGTGATATTTTTTTGTTGTGGTTTTCTTTTAAATCCCAGTATCCATTTTCTAACATTAGAAATCTTTTATCAGTAATTAAAAGTTCGAAAAAATCTGCTATTTCTTCAATAACGTCCTCTTCATTTAATTTCATAACTTTTATTACATATTTAAAAAGTTCTTGTATTTTCATTTTTCGGTTATATTCTTTTATTACTAAATATGCAACATCATCATAAGATAGTGTATCTATTTGCTCTTGGGTTAATTTTAATTTCATTTTATTTCTCCTTTATAACTGATTAATAATTTTAACATATATGAATTTATTGTCAATCTATTTTTATCTTGTTTACGATATTTGGTTCGGTTATTAATGTATAGGTAAATATTTCGGTTTTATTTTCACTTTTATGGTTCATATTTAATACCTCGATATCTAAGGATTGATTTTCTTTTATTAGATTAAAATGACATTTTTTATTTATAAAATCGAGAATTATTTTATATTCTTCAGATAATATCTCGATTTTCTTTAATTCTTTATTAAAAGTTATATTATCTTTTTTTATTGTTTGTTTTATATCGTTTTTATATAAATTAATATTCATAGGTTCCTCCTTTTGTATAATAACATAGTTACATACAAAAAAAGAATGTTATTTAACATCCTTTTCTATTTTTATTATGATTTGATATAAATCGTGGAAGTCAAATTCCTCTGCAGTTATTTTATATCCGGCTTCTTTTACTTCTTTTTCAAGGACATGATATTCTTTTATAACATGTGGTAAGTCATTTGGTCTTATTCCCGGTTTTTCTTCTTCCATAGTCTCCTCTAGTGGTGCTGGAGGTTCTTTTATTTCTTCAATTGATTCTTCTTCTTTTATTTGGGGTTCATTAAAGAAAGTATCAAAAGATAAATTTACTTTTTCTTCTTCTAATGAAGGAAATTTATTTTGGTCAAATATATTAAATACATTTGGCATTTTAAATTCTTCTTTCGGTTCTTCTATTATTAGTTCTTCTGCTTTTTCTTCTGGTTCAGATAAATCAAAAACTTCTAGAGTTTCAACTGAAGGAAGTGTCTCAACAGAAGGAAGTGAAGGTTCAGGTTCTCCAAGAAATTGTTTTATTTCATGATCTAATTGTCTAACTGTTAATCTATCATTTATAACTTTATTAAGCATCATTATTTCATCTTCTGGTGTTGATAGTTGAAGTAAACTTCTTGCGTGTCTTTCACTTATTTTATGGTTTAATAACGATTCTTGTGTTGTTTCAGTTAAGTTTAATAATCTTAGTTTATTTGCAATAGTTGACTGAGATACACCCATTTTTTGTGCTAATTGTTCTTGATTTAAAATCCCTTTATCTAAGATTTTTTTATATGATTTTGCTTCTTCAATTGAAGTTAAATCCCTTCTTTGAACATTTTCTACTAATGCTACTTCAGCACTTTTATTATCATCGAAATTAGAAACTATCGCAGGTACTTCAGATAAACCTGCTATTGTAGCAGCTTTATATCTTCTTTCACCAGCTATAATTTCATATTTATCCCCAAGTTCTCTAAGTACTAGTGGTTGTATTATTCCGTGTTCTTTAATTGAAAGAGCAAGTTCATTTAATGCTTTTTCATCAAAAGTAATTCTTGGTTGGAACCTATTAGGAATAATATGTTCTAAACTTATCATTTTAATTGTTGGATTATTATTCATATGTCAATCCCCTTTTTCTATTCTACTTCTATAATACTTTATTTATGTATTTATTTCAATGGCTTTTTAATAATGGAACTATAATTTCTCGGATATTTTAAAGGTGTTTTATTCACTTTTTTTATTATAGGTATTGTTCTTATACTATTTTCTATAGGTAATTTAAACTCTATTTTTTTTTCTAAAGTTCCTCCAAGTATTGTAATTGCTGCATGTGCATTTTTTAATTCTTCTTCAACTTTACCTTTTAAAGGAATAAAATAACCTCCTTCTTTTATAAAAGGCATAGAAAGTTCAGTTAATATTTTTAAATCAACCACTCCTCTTGAAGTTATTACATCAAACTTTTCACGATTTTCTTTTATATAGTCTTCACTTCTTGCTTTTACTATTGTTATGTTTTCAGTTATATTTAACTTTTGGGCTAACTCTTCTAAAAATTTTGTTTTCTTACCATTTGAATCAAGTAAAGTTACATTTAAATGAGGGAAAAATATTTTTAAAATCATTCCAGGAAAACCTGCTCCAGTTCCAATGTCTATTAAAGAGCTAACTTTTGATAAATCAATTGCTTTAGTTATTGTTAATGAATCATAAAAATGTTTTAAATACACGTCTTCTTCTTTTATTATCGCAGTTAAATTTGTATGCTGATTATATTCTTTCATGAAATTATAATATATATCTAATTTTTTTAGATTTGTATTTTCTATATTTAAATTAGCTATATATTTTATAAATTCTTCTTTATTCATTTTTTCCATATTCCTTTTTTAAATATATTGCGATCATTGATATATCTGGTGAATTTACTCCACTTATTCTTGTAGCTTGCGCTATTGTTTTTGGTCTTATTTTTTTAAGTTTTTCTTTAGCTTCATTTGCAATATTTATTATTTTGTCATAATCAATATCATCTGGTATTTGTTTTTCTTCTAATTTTAATAATTTTTCTACTTCTTTATATGTTTTTGTTATGTAACCTTCATATTTTATTAAAAATTCTGTAGTTTCGATTATTTCTTCTGGATAATGAGTAGTTATTAAATCTTCAGTAAAATAATCTTTTATTTTTATTTCTGGTCTTTTGGTAAATTCATATAAAGTAATTCCTGATGATAGTGTTTGATTAGTTAATTTTTCTTTTATATTTATTGGGATTGTTTTATTTGTTATTTTTATATTTTTTAATTCTTTTATTAAATTATTAATATTTTTTTCTTTTGTTTCTAATCTTTGGTATTGCTCGTCATTAATTAATCCTATTTCATAACCATATTTTCTTAATCTTAAATCGGCATTGTCATGTCTTAAAATCAATCTAAATTCAGCTCTTGATGTTAATAAACGATATGGTTCGATTGTTCCTTTTGTTATTAGATCATCAATTAAAACTCCTATATATGCTTCATTTCTTTTTAATATTAAAGGTTCTTTTTCATCAAGTTTTTTACTTGCATTTATTCCTGCTATTAATCCTTGGCATGCTGCTTCTT
>CAZGWM010000051.1:0-2626 GCA_964529195.1 uncultured Muribaculaceae bacterium
GTTTTAATAAAAATGAATATTTCTTTAAATTAATAAAAATGTTTTTTAAAAACATAGATTCTCTCCTTCAAGCAACAACTTTATTAAAATTTATATATTATTTTAAAATAATACTTTTACCTATTTAATTATTATCACTATTTTGTATAATTAAAATGTTTGTCTAAAAGTTTTAATCTACTCTCAAACCATTCAAATATTTGTTCTTTATTAAATTTCTCTAATGAATTTTTTCCTTCTATTTCCCACTTATATTTTTCTAAATGCCATGTTTCTTCAGGTATTGTATTATAGAACTCATCTGTAATTCTTTTTAAATTATCAGTTGTAAAAATACCATTATCTCTTAAATCCTTATATCTTTTTTCAACATCAGCCTTATATAAAGCATATGTTTTATAAAAAGGTTTTTCTCTTACAGTTTCTTTTGTATAATCAAATAATAAAAATTTATCTGAATCTCCCATTAATCCTCTATTATCCCAAAACATGCCAAAAGTTGTATCTTTATCCCATGGTAAAAAATACCATTTTTCTAAATCATATGTAACAACTTCTGTATCATATCCTAGTGCATCCCAATCATATAATACTTCTTGAAATAACATGAAATCTATAATATTATTTTTATCAAAACTTTTTTCAAAATTTTCTTTAAAGTTTTTTAAATCTCCATTTATAACTTCACTTACTTTATCAATTGCTATCTTTTGTTTTACTGTAAAATCTTTGCTTTTAGGATAATAACCATCAATCCATATTCCAACACCTTTTGCTATAAATTTACCCCAATCAGGGTAAGTAGACAAATCTAATCCAGAAGGTCTTGAATCAAAGTCAAAATATAGATGTTCTGCATTGTTTTTATCTATATTAAAATTATCTGGATCATGTCCTAACATTAATATATGTAATCCATAAAATTCTCCATCAATGTTTACTTGTGATGAATAAGTTCTTGGAAAACCTTGTGCTCCATCAATGCTTATACTAGAATAATCAACTTCATTTTTTATTTCTCTGTCTCTAGATTCTACCATATCTCCCCATAAATTATATGATAAAACATTTCTAAGCATTGTTGGATCAATCCATTCTGCTTTTGTAATCCATTTATCACTAAAAACTGAATCTCCAATTTTTACTTTTATTTCCTCTGTTCTTTCTTCATCTTTATATAGTTTTATTGTCCAGTTCTTCTTAGGCCACAACGCTGTTGATGAACCTTGAACTTGTATTGTTCCATAAGTTGTTAACTTTCTATCATCCACAATAAATGTAGTAAGAGTATTTATCTTTCCACCAGATTTTGAATTTGGTAATTTTTGTTCAAAAGCATCTATATCAATTGTTACAATTTCAGTTGGATCTACAAATACATATTTATTATTTGTTAAAAAATAATCATTCTGATTCGTTTCTTCAACTAAATTTACTTCTTTTGAACTCTCCAAATAACTTTGTTTTAAATCATCTTCTGAATATTTTTTTAATAAAAAGTTATAACTGTTTAAATTTACAAATAAAATCACAACAGCAGATGTCCCTAATATAATTGTTATAATCTTTTTAAAATCATAATTATCAATTATATTATTTAAATTAATATTTGATTTTTTTATTTTTATTGTAACTTCTCTTTTTTTATAAATTAATCTAATAATTTTTTCAATTAATATATATATTATTATAAATACAACAATTGGAATCACTGTATTTATCAAAATTTCTTTTAAAAGAAAATAATCACTTACTTTATTTTTTAATAAAAAATTATTATATTTTTTACTAATAAAATATTCTCTTGTAAATTTATATTTTTCAAAAACTTTTAGCATTGAAATTAAAAAAACATTAATATATGCAAGTATAAATATTAGCATGTTTTTTAAAACAGATTTATCTATACAAAACTTTATTTTTTGTTTTTGATCTTGTGTTTTTTTCTTAATGTCTATTTTTACAAATTTCTTAAATATTAAAAATATTGTAGAAAAAAGAAGTGAAATTCCAATGTTTACTGTTAAATATTTTAAGAAAAAAGAAACTGTAAATACATAAGTATAATAATTTCTTGAAAAATAAATCAATATGTTTGTTAAAAAATTAACTAAAACAATATAAACAATAGATAAAAAAAGTGTTTGTTTCGAATCATATTTATTTATCTTCTCATTTTTCTTTCGTAACAATATAACACCAATCAATGGTGTTATAAGTAAAGCAATTATTTCTAATCCTATCATGTATTATTCTCCTATATTTTTATAGTTATATTTTAATTTAATATAACTTTTTTTATTTCTTTTTAGGTTTTTTATCTAAAAAATGGTTAGATAAAAATCTAACATCCTCTTATATATAATAATCTTTATTATACACTTACTTCTATAAACATCTTAAATATACTACTACTTTATCATATTTTTATACTTATAACAAATATTTTACCATTTATATTTTAAAAACTATATCTTAAAATATTTATTTGCTTTTTTACTTATTTTTTATCACTCAATTTTTATTTAAAAAACTTGTTTTTTAAACCTACCCCTATATGTCTCTCTCCAATTAAAACTATAACTATATCTGGATCAAATTTGTTATAATACTCTTCAAAGTCTTC
>CAZGWM010000051.1:2687-3402 GCA_964529195.1 uncultured Muribaculaceae bacterium
AATGATAAAAAAGGCTGTGGTACTAGAGAGAAAGAATCTCCTATATAAAGAACCTTCTTGTTTTCTAAAGCATCCTTGTTTATAATATTTCTTTGATCATCAGCACCTGTATAATATGCATATGGATTTAAATTAAAATAGTCATTTTTAAGTTTATTAACATCACATAAAACTTCTTCAAAACTTCCTTGCTTTTTTATATTTTCTTCTACTAATTCTACTTCAAAATTAAAATCTTTTTTAGGTGTTATTACTGGAAAATCATCTACACCTGCATAATATTTACCAACTCTTTTTCCTGAAGAACCTAAAAACAAATCTTTCTTTATTTCAATAGTATAATTTTTTAAATTAAGAAACTCTTTATCAACTTTTGATATTGTTTTATCTTCTAACAATCTATTTATAATCTTAGTATATGCCCAAAATCCTGTTTCAATATTCCAATGATGATCTGTTTTAAAAAATGCTTCTGCTTATGTTATTCCCTCTTTATGTGATTCTTCTCTTAAATCTATATAAGGAATATTGTTTCCTTTTAATCCTTCTATAAGCTTATCCCCATTATAATTAGTGTACTCTTTTTTCTTTATTTCTTCTGGAATTAAATCTTCATACTTTGATACTTATGAAGGAGCTATCACAAAAAGAAAATCTTTATATTTTTCTTTTATTAAAAAATAGCCTAATAATGTTATTGGTAAAAACAAAAACA
>CAZGWM010000052.1:0-3303 GCA_964529195.1 uncultured Muribaculaceae bacterium
CTTGATAAAGTCAGTCAATATCGATTAATACATGATATCTTGTTTGCTGTGATGATCCTTCTATTTTAATAATATTTGAAGAATACATCTTATTAAGTCTATTGGTAAGCGTTCTTCTGGAAATATGATGGATAGATTGTTATTGGCTAACATGGTCAGTGCATCACCACGCAAGATGTTTTTACCTAGAAGATACTTGATGCATCTAAAAAATCTAAATTTATCTTAGTCTTATACAAATTTTTATATTCGACTTCAAATTTACTGAATAATCTTTTTCTACATTCTATAACATTATCTTCTAAGAGTTCGACTACATGAATGATAGATATAGCTGCAAAAGAATATCTTTTATATTCTAATTGAACTCTAGAGTATTTATCTTTAACAACCTTTAATTTTCATTCCAAAATTTTTATCAAAAAGTTTCCGTTCCACATGCCGGTTCTAGAAATCTACTATCTTTTCTTTGAGTTTCATCTTTGACGAGATCTAGCATTGCATTTATTTCTCTTTCGGAAGTTAAAAAATCCCCATGATCTGTGACTCGTTCCTTGGATTTTACTTGATTGTACACCATTATAATATTCACTCTCCTTTTTAACGCTATAAATATTATATAATGCAGATGGTTTTTATCTCCTCTGCAAAAAAAGAGGTTCTAAAACCTCTTTTAAAAAATTCAATTTATTTGGGTGTATATTGGGTGAATAATCTGTCACTTTAACAATCTCTACCCCTTGTATACCTTAATTCAAAACACTATTTGTTGTTACTCACCAGACTTCTTTCTCATATGTGGGACATGAAGTACGACTTTTTATGTAATTCGTCAGAACTCTACATAACTCCATTAAACCCTTTAAACAGTGGATATTTTACCATTTATCATTTTTAATACTTAAATGAAAATCATTAAAAACAATTAGAAATAAGCTGCTTTTGGGAGTAAGTTGGGAGTAAATAATCAATATTTACGTCTTTTTTATATTTTTAAGAACCATTATTAGGCTACTTCTATCTATAGATCAAACACCTTTTCTAAAAATTTAAAAAACTCTTTCTTGATTCATTATTATCTTCTTTGTTGAACATTTTAATGAAACTGTGATAATCGTTCATTCTTTCGGATGGTATAGTGATTAAAGTTTCAATATTTTCGTCTATTTTGTTTAAGCCCCAATCTTTGAGAAGATCCACTAATTCATCTGAAATCCTTATATCTCTTTCTCTAATTTGATCAAGTCCCCAATCAGTATTAGCATTTGATAATTGTTTAAGAATTTCTACTTTAGATTGATTATAGCTAATTTGCTTCTTTTCAAAATAACCATTACTTGCAATGATATTCAATTTCTTTTCAAACGGAATCTTATTACCTATATGTTCAACTAATTCTTTTACTTCTTTATCGCTTGTTGTAGGGAAGTAACTACTTTGCCATTTTTGAGGTAGAATGTGTTCTATCTCCCATTTTTCTGGTAGCAATTCATCTTGTTGTTGATATGCTATTATTTTAAGAATCATTCTAACAGTATTTCTGTGAGCATTTTTAATTTTATCTCTTAACTCATTTTCATCAATTTCGTAAAAATCGAATTTTGGTTTTGGAGAAGTTATTATTTCCGAATTTAAATTTAGAATACCACGTTTTACAGCATTAATTGTCGGAGTTACTATATATCTTGCTGATAATTCTGAGAATAATCGCTTTAAGAAATTTAGAAAAGTTTCTTCAAAATCTTCTGTTTGGTAATATTTTAAATAATAAATGACAACTGGATATTTCCAAAATTCATTTGGATATGAAGAAAGTGCATCTAGTACTTTTTTAATTTCTATATTACTTGACCACTTTTCATCTTCTAATTCAGTGCGATTATTAACTACAGTCCAAAAATTTACAATAGTATACAAATCACTCATAATATTATCGGAATATAATTTTTCAAAACTATTTTTTGAGTAGTATTTTCGTGCTCCTGGAGTCGTTGTATTTCTATCATTTTCTAATGCACGAAGATAAAACATGTAATAGTAAAATAACTTTTGAATACTCTCGTCAGCATTCGTAGCATCTTCATCTAGTTTCTGCCATGTTTCAATAAATTCTGGTTTTTTCTCTATAGGTAAATGATTGTATATTTTAGCTTTAAATATATCAGCATCAGACAATGCCAAGCCTCTATCATTTAATGTTGAAAAAATAGTTAACGCAGTATCTTGGGAGTCTGCTGTTATTGGTAACAAAATTGCTTTATTTAGAATATTTCTAATAAACCAGTAAAATAATTCTGGTTCGGCAGTAGCATATTTTTCAATTAATCCTTGGAAAAGAATATAATTTTTTGAATAATTATCAGTTGCTGAAGGATTTGCTTTTCCTGTAACTAAGATATCTAAAAAGATTTTATTTCCTTCATCACCCATAACATTAGAAAAAATTAAAGTTTTTTCGTAATCTACTTTTGCTGTCAGCTCATCTTGTTCCCAAATAGCTGACTCTATTTGAGATTTAAAATTTTTAGATTCATCCGTTTCAGTCATTGATGTTAATTTTGCATATATGGCCCTCAGCAATAAAAATAGTGATGTTATTCGTTGTTGGCCATCAATTATTTCTTGCTCTTTATTTTCATTTTCATATGCTACTATAGTTCCAAGAAAGTAGGTACTCTCAGTATTATTTTTTGTATAGTCTGCCAAGTCATCAAAGAGTATTTGTGCTTCTTCTTCTGTCCATGCATATGGTCTTTGGTACTCTGGTATAATAAATTTCTTCTCTTTTCCAGTTTCTAGCAGTTGTTTTACACTCTGCTTATTAACTTCTATTGTTGTCGCCATTTCAATAATCTCCTATCTACAAATTATTTGTAATAAAAAAAAATCACTAATTTTTCTTTTCCATCTTAATAAACATTTTATCATAAAATTACACTAAATATTATTTATCAAGAATTTTCATTTCTTTATTAAAAAACTATTATTTTAGATATAAAAAGCGTCCCTTATTTCAGAGACGCCGCCTTGGGGTCCGAAGATACCTCAACGCTAATGCATAAACAATATAACATAGAATTTTCAACTTACAACTTAATAATCTCGATAACAGTAATATTATTCGAAATTTTATTTCATATTACATTACTTGATCTATGTAACTCTGATACCTCTCAAATTCTTGTTGTTTCAAATCATCAGTTGCCTCTGCATAAATGTTCATGGTTGTTCTAATATCAGTATGCCCCAATACATCTTGTAATACTTTTAAGTTTGTTCCTGCTTCAATTTGTCTTGTAGTGA
>CAZGWM010000053.1:0-1733 GCA_964529195.1 uncultured Muribaculaceae bacterium
ATTATCATTTGTTTTAGGCACCTTTTCTTTTACTACTGCTTTAGTAACAGTAAAAGTAGATATTGCTGATCCTTCTTCAAATTCAAAGTCAACTTTATATGTTCCCACTTCTAGTGAGTTTAAGTATGCATTATTTAAAACTACTATAGTAGATCCTTCTTTAGAAGTATAATGCTTAGAGTCAAGTTTTTTACCATTAACTAATACTCCAGTAAATAATGAATATGGAGCATTAACAGTAAATGTTACTTCATCTTTTGTGTTTTTTACAAAAGATGATGGAGTTACTTTTACATCATATAAATTATCTTCTGTTACTTCTTCACTTACTCCACCATTAATAACAATATTACCATCAGCATCATAATATACTGATAAAGTTAGTATGTCCCACATTAGTGTATATGCTGATTCATTTGTTTCATTAAAGTCAGTTATGTCATCTACTTTAGTAGTAATAATTTTACCATTTAAAGTAAAATTAACATCTGAAGTTATATTACCTAAAGTTAAAATAAGTCTATAAGGACCATCTTCTAATATAGGTTCATCACTTCCAATATTATAAGCATTTAAAGGTGAAGTAAGCATACCTTCATAATCAAAATACTCAAGTGGTGATATAGATATTTTTTTTCCTATATCATTTAAAACATTATCTCCTTTTTTAACTTGCGTAGGAACTACTATTGCTGCTGTTGCAGCATTTACTCTTAGTGCAGGCATCATTATTAATGCAACAATCATTAATAATGATATTTTTGTTAATTTTTTCAAATTAATCACGATTCCTTTCTGATTTTATTATATTTCGTTTTTATAAAAAAGCAAGAAAAAAACACATTATTTAATAATATGTTTTGTTTTTTAAATTATTTTAAATTAATTAAATTTTCGAAATATTTATTAAGCTCGGAATCTTCACAATAAATATAACATCCTTTCATACCTCTTGTCATTAAAGTTTTATAGGTATTTTTTATAATCTTTTCAGCTAATTTTTGAGCTGCTTTTTCTCCATTTTCTTTTGCATATTTTTTAATTCCCTTTAGAGATTGATCTGTTTTCGCTCTTTCATTATAATTCGTTACAATTTTATTGTTTTCATATTTTAAATCTTTTCCGATTATTACTCCAACATAATCAAATTCTAAGCCTTGCACTGTGTGAATGCAGCCAATTTCATTAATAGAAGATTTATCAATAGCATATGTACTTGTATTTCCTAAATTCCAGCTCATACTAAAATTAAATTCAGGTATAACTACATCATGAACATCGGAATTGTTTTTAGAATTTCCTTCATTTATCCAATTCCAACAATAACCAGCTACCATCCTTGATTTATTATTAAGTTTATTTTTTTCTTCGATAGCTCTTTTTAAATCATTAGGATTATCAAATACTTTAAAATCATAATTATGTTCTATTTCATAATTAGCAGTTTCTCTTATTTCTAAAATATTATCTAACCACGCAAGATAGCCATCAGACCCATCACAACGAAATTGACTGCTTAATTCCATTTTAGTAATTCCTGCATCATAATATTTTGCATATTTTTCTATTTCATCAATTGAGCCAATATCTTTTAATGTAACTTTTTGATTTTCATCAATGAAAAATATTGAAAATTTACTTGCATTTATAATTTCTTTTATTTGATTTTCGCCTAAATTCGCAAATAATCCGGATTTCGCATTTAATCTATGTGATTCATCAACAATTAAAAC
>CAZGWM010000053.1:1743-3252 GCA_964529195.1 uncultured Muribaculaceae bacterium
AAAACATCAAAGTAATTTGATTCAGTATCTACAAATTGTCCTGATCCTTTAAACAAATTATTCATTCCACTTAATTTGTCTATTTTTAACATAGTTTTAAAAACTTCTCTTGGCGCACTGTTTTTTGTAACATAAAAAGTATTCATACTTCTAGATAAAAATTGTTGTAATAAATTAATGGCTAAAACTGATTTTCCAGTTCCAGGCCCACCTTCGACTATTAAAACTTGTTTATTATTATTGAGATGAGCATTAATACCCACTCTTAATGCTTCTTCAAATATTACCTTTTGAGAATCAACTAAGACAAACTCTTCGTTTCCTTTTAATACAGAAGTAAATGAATCTTGTAGCATTTTTGAAGGTCTTATTTTACCGTTTTCAATAATATACAAACCTTCTTTATTATCTCCTTCAGTAATATATTTTTTTATAAATTCTCGTAACTTTAAAAAGTCTTCAGAACCAAATAAAGGAGCTCTGTCTATATGATCTTTATACTGCTTGCTAAAAATTGGGTCATTGTCTGATAATTTATAATTATGTAAAAAAGCACAAGGATGCAAATTAACATTACCTTCATATACATCTTGATTATAATTTTCAATTAAACTAGCATAACTATAGGCTTGATAAGAAGGATGAGTAGTTTCTCTTATTCCACCACCAAGAAAAGTGGTTACTATTCCATCTTTTCCTTCAACTGCGTTTGCTTCTGACCATTGCTTTAATTCTATTATCATTATAGAATTTTCTCCTTTATCATTATAGCCTGATAATAAGAAATCTATTCTATTTGATGTATGTGGTATATTAAATTCAATAGCTACTCCAGCATTGTTGGGAATTTTATCATCACTTAAAACTCCTCTCATTCTAAGCATCGATTCCTGCCATGATCTTATTTCAGCTAGAGAGGTATTTCTATTAAATACTTCTTTATATTTAGTATAAATCTTATCAGCAATTTTATTTAGATCAACATCTTCTATAAATGATGATTTTAATCCTTCATAAACCAACATCTATTTATCACCTAGCTTTGTATATTTATCACTTTTACCATAAGCTTTTTCTATTGGATATTTAATAGCTGTTTTTTCCATTTTATCCAAAACAATTTGTTTTGGGTCTAATTCTAATTTATTAGCCATTTGGATACAATAATTAATTACATCTGCTAACTCTTCTTTTACTTCTTCTAAATCATATTCATTATTCCACTGAAAGCATTCAAGTAATTCAGCTGCCTCTATTGATATTGATTTAGCTAAGTTTTCAGGACTGTGAAATTGATCCCAATTTCTTTCTTCATTAAATTTATTAATTTTCGCTTTTAATTCATTCATAAGATTCTCTTTTCTTAAATGTTTGTATAAATTTATTATATCATAATTTATTTATTTAATTGATTGATTATTATAAATAAAATTAAAATCCTTATTTAATAAGGATTTTTTTACATATATTCTATTATTTCTAAAAGTTCTTTAGTTATACCTTGTTTAT
>CAZGWM010000054.1:0-3155 GCA_964529195.1 uncultured Muribaculaceae bacterium
ATAAGCTTAAAAAAAATGATCCTATAGCGCATTGTCTTGAGTTCTACAAAAAAGACTTCTTGGCTCCCGAAAGTATTAGGTTTGTTGAGGGGAGCATAGAAGATGATGTTAATGATGATTTTTTTGAGATGAGAGTTTCAGGGCTAACGCGCGGTGGAGGTCGATCTCAGACTTACGTGACCTGCATTGGGAAATATGCGACTCAAAAGTTATACACTTATAATGAGGAATTTGAGAGAGCTAAAGAATATAATCAAGTCATAAGAAACCTAAGAGAAGAAAATGCTAGGATTGAAAGAGACTTAGAGAGAAGAGCAAAAAACTATTAAGTAATACAACATTGCGCCCCAGTTGGGGCGTTTTTTGTGCTTAAAATTTAGTTGACATTATGCGAGTAATGTCACATTGAGCCGGTTTAGCGTGGGATTATTCCCTGGGAATAATCCGCACTAAGACAAGAAAAAGCCCTTCATGGATTAACCAGAGGGGCTTTTCAGATTTTGTTCTTTTTTGAAAGAAAACCTTCTTTTTTTGGTGAATCTGTTAGATTTCTTTCTTTTTTAGCCAAAATCACTAATACCTGTATTTTAATGGCTAGGTTTTGAGTTTTATCGTATAAAAAACAATACTTTATGTTATATTAAGTAAATTATTTAATTTTTATACGCTAAAAAGGTGATTTTATGAGCTTAACAGTTGCTGTTTTTACAGGTAAAAATCTTGATATCCTTGAGCAAGAAGGAGGGTCAGGATATTGGAGGGCTAAGAAGGAACGCCTTCTAGAATCTGAATATGCTCTTCTTGTTAGAAACCATAGAGAATCTTGGTCAATAAAGAATGATGGTCTAGAGCATGGACAAGCCTTTTTTATAGGGAAAATATCAGGTTGTTTGGATGAATATGACAATCGGAAGGTAATAGTATTTAGTGAATATGCTTTATTGCCGAATCAAGAGGAGTTTAAAAATGCTTGGGAAAAACTGACGGATGGACAAAGAAATCCAGTGGCGTATTTAGATACAGATACAGTAGCTAGTGTATTGGGCTTAGACTTTGCGTCGATGGATTGGAAACCTTTTATAGAGACGTCAACAATAGAAAGATGGGCCTCAGAGATGAATTTAGAAGAAGCAATGCAGACAGCTAAGAAGTTAGTAGCAAAAGTCGCTAAAGTCGATGTGACTCAAGTCAATGTTCAAGTTAATTTCTAGTAAGAAGGCTTTTTACCTAAAAGGACGACTTTATGCCTAGTTTATATAAGCTAGATCATTTCCTTTCCGCTCAAGATTTCTTATATCCGCAAGTTTTATTAGAGCTAAGAGAGGGTAAGAAAAGAACACACTGGATGTGGTTTGTTTTTCCTCAGATACTGGGTCTTGGTACAAGTAACAGATCAGTACGGTATGGGTTACGCAGTTTAGAGCATGCAAGAGCTTATTTTGAGCATCCCGTTTTAGGTGTGCGATTACTAGAGTGTGCAGGTCTATTAGAGTTACATGCAAATAAATCCGCGTATGAGATTTTTGGCACTCCTGATGATTTAAAGCTCCACTCCTCTATTACTCTTTTTGCGTTAATTACGGAGTCTGATTCTATTTTCTACCGTCTATTGACGCAGTTTTTCGACGCTAAATTGGATAGAAATACAGAAAATGCTCTTGGGTTGAATGAAATCTAGTGCGGATAATGTCAGATTCAGGGCGTTTTAGGGCGCGTAGGTGGGGTTTTTCCTGCATACCACCCCTTACGTAGAGCTACGTCGCTTTACAGATAGCCCCCCCTTAGGTCGCCACAGGAGGGGTTTTTAGTATGATGCGTGTATCGAAACGTAAGTGGAGCAGGGAATGAGGCGAACTATAGGGCAGGTGATTGTTGCAGTAGTATTAGGCTTGGGGGTTAATCAAGTATCTGTAGCAGAGAATATTATTAATATGGGGATAGAGCAGATTTCTTCTCAAGATATTAGTGAAAAAGAAGTTCGTAAACTTACCAAGGCGGCCGAAAAAGGAAACGCACAAGCACAGACTAACTTAGGGACTTTATATTACGATGGGAAATCCGTTGATCAAAATTATGCCGAGGCTTTAGAGTGGTTTGAAAAAGCAGCACAGCAAGGAAATATGGAAGCCGACTATATGCTTGCCGTAATGTTTTATGCAGGGGATTTTGTTATTCAAGACAATACAAAAGCATTTGAGTTGTTTGAAAAATCCGCGAAGAAGGGTTTTGTAGAAGCGGAGTTTCAGCTTGGGGTTATGTATCAGCTAGGAGTAGGCACAGAAAGTAACTATTTAAAAGCACTTGAATGGTTTGAAAAGGCAGCGAATCAAGGGCATTTGGTTTCTCATATTTATATTGCAGACTTATATCGAGACAACTTAGAAGAGGCGCCAAATTATAGGAAAATGCTTGAATGGTATAAAAAAGCCGCATCTACAGGTGAATCTTGGGCTCAGTATGAAGTGGGTCTTCAGTACGAGAATGAAAACGGTGTAGGACAAGATTATAGTGAAGCACGTTTATGGTATGAAAAAGCTGCTGCTCAAAATAGCGCAGATGCTCAAATTAAACTTGGGGAGCTATACCAAAAAGGGTTAGGAGTTCGGCAAGATAAAACTAAAGCCTTAGAGTGGTATGAAAAAGCGGCAATACAGCAAAATGATGCTAGAGCGCAAGTTCTGCTAGGTGATTTATATGGTGGGAAAGGAGATTTTTTAGCTAAAGACCCTGATAAATCTATTGAATGGTATGAGAAAGCAGCCAGTCAAAATAATAAAACGGCTATCTATAAACTTGCAAGATCCTATGAATATGGAATAAATGTTGCTAAGGATATTTATAAAGCCAAAGAATGGTATGGAAAATTATGTGATGTAGGCGATCAAAGTGGGTGCTCTTCCTATCGAAAGTTAAACGAAGAGGGTTATTAAGTTTTTAGTACTAAGATATCTAATAACTTGGCGAGCAATGTCAGGTTCAGGGCGTTTAGAGTGATCCTGAGCGCCTGACTACGTATTACGTAGATTGCTACCACCCATGCGAAAAAAACCCTTAAATTGCTCATAATCGACGATTTAAGGGCTTTTTTAAGTTGGCGGTAGCCACTCAGTCTTTTTCAGCTTGGTTTTTTACATACTGCACAAAGTAGGCGTGCA
>CAZGWM010000055.1:0-3034 GCA_964529195.1 uncultured Muribaculaceae bacterium
TAATTACTAAAGCATCAACTTGATGTTCAGGTAGCGTTAAACTATTTTCACTTAGATTTTTTAATATATTGTTTCTCATATTTTCAATGATTTCAAATTTAATATCATCTACTACATCTTTTGGCATGTATAATCCATGCTTCATATAATCATCTATGTTATATCCACGTCTTTGAAATCTTTCCCGGTTGAATATTAAAGTTACTCCAGGTCCGACAGTTAAAGTACCGCCGCCTCCGCGTGTAATATTATCATCATAAACCATATAATTATCACCGCCATCATCAGCCCCCTTACCTTCTAGACAGATTAACATATTATAAAAGTCTCCACCAATTGATGTTGCTCTAGGGTTTTCTAAATCTACATATGTAAGAGAGTTAACAGCAGATGCCCACCATATTGAGCCTACTCTTACTTCAAAGTGAAGGTGATGTCCGTATGAATTTCCAGTATCACCAATTTTACCAAGAACCTGTCCTTGTCTAACTGGTTCATTTAATGAAACTGTAACTGTTCCATCATGCATGTGAGCATACCATGTATAATTTCCATCAGAATGGGATATAACAACATGATTACCATAACCGCCACCACAACTTTTATCTCCGTTTGAAATGCACCCAGTATAAACTTCAACTACAATTCCATCTTTAGCGGCAATTATATTTGTTTCACCAGCTGGCGCGTATGTTATAAAGTCAGTTCCAGCATGATGTCCGACTTTCGGTTTTGTTCTTGGACCAAAATGACTTGTAATTGCATATGGGACTGGATCTCCCATTGCAAATTTTTTACCATCTATTTCAGTTACTTCATCACTTCCAATTGGAAGCCAGTATGAATTTGAGCTCATAGTAGTAAAAGTAGGTGTTGCAACAACATCTTTTCCAGAATTGTGAACTTCTAGTATTTCTTTTATTGAACTTATTATAAAATTTCTAGCTTTTTTTATCTCATCATCATATTTTTTATAATCTTCTTCACTTAAATCTTCCATGCTTTCTTTGCCGGCTAAATTAAGAACATAAGCAAAATTATTTTTTAAGTGTGGTTTTTTATCAAGATAATTTGAATTTTCCAAAAACTCATAATAACCTTCAGGGTTATATTTTTTTGATCCTTCAGATACATACACCATGTTTGCGCCCTTATACTCATTTTGTTTTGCTTCACACTCATTTTGAGAACTTCCAGTTAATTTAAAAAATGATAAAAGGTTATTTAATAAATTAGATGTTGCAGCTAAATTATCAATAAATCCAACACTTTTAGACGATACTTTAATAGCGCATTTTCTTTTTCCGTTTATTGTAAATATTTGTTCATTTGAAGATGAGCAGGTGTAAATTTTCTCTCCATCTTCATTTGTGCTTTCGATTGGATCAGAGTACTCAGCATAACAAGTATTTTGATAACTAAATAAATTTCTTATAAGTAAATCTAATGTATCAACTTCTTTTTCAAAAAAGTCCATATCAAAATTTTTATCTTCTTTGTAGTCTTCTTCTAAGTAATTATAAGCAGATCCACCAAACATTAAAGAATATGTCTCACCATCATCTGTAAATAAATCTGGACTTAGTCCATAAAATGTTGTTGTTATTATAATATTATCGTCTATCTTTTCATTTGGATATTTTTTTTCATAGTAAGCAAGTATTTTATATAGTCTTGTATAATAATGTTTTTGCCTTGATATTACAAGTTCTTTGCAATTTTCTTCATTTTTAGTATCCTCAGAGCATATATCAGTCCAGTGGCCTAAGTTATCTCTAGCAAAAGTATCAAAATCAAAATCTTTAAATTTAAAAGAAGCAGCATTTGAATTTATATTAAATATGAAAAAAGCTATTAAAAAGAAAAGTATTAAATACCCTTTCTTTGTTAATAACTTATTGTTTTTTATTAATATATTCATAGGTTGTTACCTCCTAAATTTATAAGCCTCCACCAGCTCCAAATGAATCAAGTTCATCTTGAGTTAGTACGACATTAATACGCATTCTTCGGCTTCCACAAACAAAGAGTGCCTCACCCTGTGAATAACCTTTTATACTTTCTTTTTCATTTTCATTTAAATCTACAAGTTTAGATAAATCTTCTACTGCTTGTTTTCTTAATCCCATTACTAAGTAATAAGAAGCATTGTCAAATATAGCTTTTCCATGAACAATAACATTTGGCGCAGCAAAGTCTGTTGGCTGCTGAGTTATGAATATTGTTCCTGTATTATATTTACGACTTCTTCTTTGAATTTGCGCTAGGAACTCAGCTCCTAGTTCATTTCTACTTGATAGAAGTACATGGGCTTCATCTACCATCATTATAGTATTTCTAGTGCTATCTAAACATAAGCTCCATGCATATTTTAATATGTTAAAAAATAAAGCGTTTCTTATATTTGCATCACTATTCATCAGCTCTTTTATATTAAAGACAATAAATTCACTGTTTGTTTCAATTGTTGTATGACCATTAAAGTAATATTTTAATTCATTTACAAAAGGTCTTATAGCTAGTTCTAATCTCTCTAAAACATCCTTTTCACGGGTTGCCTCAGGCATTGATAATAATCTTCCCTTTATTGTTGAATACACATCATCAAAGATTGGAAAATCAGTTGATGTGAATTTAGAAAAATCTGTTTCAAATCCTATATTAAATCTTCTATATGTATCTTGAACTACTTCACTAAACATCGCTAGTACATCATCTTCAATTTCAGGATAATAATATTTCATAAATGCTTTTAGAGACTGAAGTGTTCTTGTTAAGACAGTATATCCTAAGCCTTCTGCAATATCTTCCTCATCAGCATCTATTGTAACCTCTAGTGGATTAACAATACCGAATCTACCACCTTTTCCTAAATCTATAAAATCTCCACCCAGTGTTCTAGCCATATCTTCTAGTTCACCTTCAGGATCAATTGCAACTATTTTACATCCATTTCTAATATGTGTTCTAAGTAATAATTTAGCTGCTGTAGATTTACCAGATCCAGATGTACCGAGAATTACCATATTAGCAT
>CAZGWM010000056.1:0-1186 GCA_964529195.1 uncultured Muribaculaceae bacterium
TGGGGTGAGAACATACGTCAGAAGACCCGAGAACCCCTTCGAGGGGCTGGAAAAATGGAAGTTCGATAAACTAATAAAAAAATGAAATATAAAATTTAAGTGCGCGATTTATCGCGCTACTTTTCTTTTATAAATTTATTTTTAAAAATGATATAAAAATAACTATATATTTGGTATAATACTAAGTATGATAGAAAAGGGTTGATAAGATGTTATTAGATAGATATGATTTGAAAGTATATCAATCAGGATTAAAATTTGTAATGTGTGTTGCAGTTAAAAATCTCTTTAACTGTGATGTTACATTTCCACATTCTTTAGATAAAGGACTATATACAAAAATAGAAACTCCTAGAGAGTTAAATATAGATGATATAAATGCTCTTAAAACAGAAATGACAAGAATAATTATGTTAGATGCAAAAATATCTAAAAAAGTTATTGCTAAAAATGAAGCTTATAACTATTATTTAAAATTAAACTTAAAAGAAAAGGCTGGAAATATAAATAATCAAAACTTTAAAACAGTCACGCTATATGAATTAATGGGAACATATAATTATTTCATGAGTGATTTACCTGCTTCAACTGGAGTCTTATCTAAATTTGAAATAACATTTTTAGGTAATAATGATTTAATATTATCATTTCCACTTGATAAAACTGGTGTAATTCCAGAATACACTCATCAAGAAAAAATCTTTGAATCATTTAGAAATTATGATAAATGGCTCCATAATCAAGGAATAGATTATGTAGATGATTTAAATAACTTAATTGCGAGATACGAAATAAAAGATTTCATTAAGAAAAATGATATTATGATGGATAATGAAATATATAAATTAGCTGAAAAGATAAAAGGATCAAGAAAAAAAATTATATTAATCGGGGGACCATCATCTAGTGGTAAGACAACAAGTACAAGAAAACTAGCATTATATTTATCAACACTTGGATTAAATCCAATTTATATTGGATTAGATGATTACTATAAAGATGATCATGAAAAACCAATTGATGAAAATGGAGAACCAAACTACGAAGGTATTGAAGCTCTTGATTTAAATCTATTTAACAAACAACTAAAAGAAATGCTTGAAGGAAATGAAGTTTCACTTCCTACATATAACTTTAAACTAAGTAAAAAAGAATATAATAATAGAGTTGTAAAATTAAAAAATAA
>CAZGWM010000056.1:1286-2785 GCA_964529195.1 uncultured Muribaculaceae bacterium
GAAGAGAAGTATATATTTCCATTTATAGGAGATGCAGATCACGTACTTAATACTGCTTATATATATGAAGTAGGAGTAATTAAAGTATATGGAGAACCACTTTTATACAATGTATCACCAGATTCAAAATATTATAATGAAGCAAGACGCTTAATAGACTTTATGCAAATGTTCTTTCCAATCCCAAGTGAACATGTAAGCTCAGATAGCGTTTTAAGAGAATTTATAGGAGGCTCATATTTCGATGAATAAAGTAAATGTAGCAATAAATGGATTTGGCAGAATAGGAAGATTAGCATTAAGGCAACTACTTGAATCAGATATATATAAAGTAGTAGCAATAAACTCAAGAAGCACTACAGATGAAGTAGCATACTTACTTAAATATGATACAACTCATCACTCACTAGATGATGAGAGAATTGATTACAATGAAGATGGGATATTTGTAGATGAAGATTATATATATTCATATCAAATAGATAGTCCTAAAGATTTACCTTGGGAGAAACATAATATAGATGTAGTCTTAGAGTGCACAGGAGCATTTACTAAACTAGAAGATGCAAGCATGCATATTGAAGCTGGTGCTAAACATGTAATAATATCAGCACCAGGTAAAGGAGATTTAAAAACAATTGTCTATGGAGTAAATGAAAATGAGTTAACAGGTGATGAGAAAGTAATAAGTGCTGGATCATGCACTACAAACTGCCTAGCACCAATTGTAAAACTAATAAATGATGAAATAGGGATTGAAGATGGATTTATGACAACAGTTCATGCTTATACTAACGATCAAGTAACACTTGATGGAACTCACAGTAAAGGAATAAAATCAAGAAGAGGAAGAGCTGCAGCTCAAAATATAATACCAACTTCAACTGGAGCTGCTAAAGGAATTGCATCAGTTATAAAAGAGTTAGATGGTAAACTAGATGGCATTGCTCTTAGAGTACCTGTATCAAATGGATCATGCCTAGATTTAACATTAAATGTATCTAAAGAGACAAATGCAGATGAAATAAATAATTTATTTATAAAAAAACAAAGTGAAGTACTTAGATTTACATATGATCCAGTAGTATCAAGTGATGTAATAAAAACAACATATGGAGCTTTAGTAGACGGAAGTTTAACTAATGTATCAAAAGATAAAAAAACAATTAAAATAATAGCTTGGTATGATAATGAATATGGATATACAGCCCAAATGCTAAGAACAATGGAAGCACTAATAAAAAAGTAGTGCTTCCTTGATTTATATAAAAGTGCATGATAATATAAAAATATAAAAGAAAGATAAAATCAGCCTATGAATAAAAAAGAATTAAAATACACAATAGTTATATTAATATTAATATTGCTACTAACTGTAGCATCTTCTTTTGCTTACTTCCTTGCCAAAATAACTGGATCAGAAACTGATACGACTATACTAGCCGGAAGCGGATCTATGAATATAAATTACGCTAATGGATCAGGCATCCTTTCAACAT
>CAZGWM010000057.1:0-2562 GCA_964529195.1 uncultured Muribaculaceae bacterium
CTTTGAATTGGTAATTGCTATAAATTTAGTCATAATTAGTTATCCTTTCTTTAAATTTTTACAATGTGGCAATTTTGCCACCTTTTTAATTATATCATTCTTTATACTATTATTATACCATTTAATGTAATTAAATACAATTAAATACAATTTTTATTACCAAAAAAAACAAACTTTATTCAGTATCATTTTCTTTTTTTTTGTTTTCTTTTAACCATAATTTCATAGCTTCTTCTACAGCTGAACTAATCTTTACATTTTTACTTTTAACTTTAGATCTAAATTTATTTAAAGTATTAGTGTCAGTGAATGTAAATGATATTTGTTTTTTCATATTATTCACCTTCTTATACTTTGTATTTTATCATAATTAAATACAATTTCAATTAAAAATATTGAATGTGGCAATTTTGCCACATATTATTTAATCATCTAAAAGAATAAATCCGACTGTATTAAAAACCAACATAATCCCTATTGTTTTAATTGCTTCTATTCCATGTCCTTGAAAAAACATAAATATAATTAAAAATAAAGCCAACATGGATATTGCACCTAAAATTATTTTGCCAAATGTAAGAATTAAAAACCAGCCAACATAATATAAAGCTATTTGATTAATACTTGTTTGATATTTTCCTATATATGCAAAGATAGGATAAATCAAAATCAAAAACCATATTATTTTTTTTAGTTTATCTTTAATAATCATAAGCTTATTCCTTTCCTAATGATTTATTATATTTATCAAGTATTTTCTTTAATCCTTCTGATTCTTCTTCAGCTGACATTCTTTTTACAAAGCCAAATTCTTCGTGTATTCCACTTTCATATTTATCTGGCTTTCTTAATGGTGAATCTTCTTTTAATTCAACATTTGATATTCTTCTATTCAGTAATTGATAAAAATATTCATCAACTGATAATTTTAAATATCTAACAATATTACTGTGATAATTTTCTTCTGTCGGTAACAAGTGAGTTGATATATGTCTTATATGTCTTTCAGATACTGAATTATTATGCCACATTGTATCAATAAAGTTTTCATCTATTCTTTCATATAATGGTACTATTTGATCGTAAACATGAACTATATCTTCAGCATTTTCTTTTAAGATATTATATTTAATTAGGTATTTAATATATTTGTCTTTATAGGCTATAGGAAGTTGCATTTTTATATAACTTTCTTGTCTTGAAATTTCATTATCTACTAAATGTGTTTTATCATAAAAATTAGAAGGATAGGGAATAAATTTTGTATCAATAAAAAAATTAATACCTACATATTTTCTTCCTTTTCTTACTTTTTCATAAGTTATTTCATATCGTGTATTTTTATTTATTTCATCTAATGAACTTTTAATAATTCTATTTTCAAAATTATCAAATCGTTCATATTGATCTACAGTGTCAGTCATTTTTCTTAATTCTTCTATTGTTATAAATGGATTTTTCATTTTTTTATTATTATATTTTTCATAAATATTATAATTCATAGTAATCCATTTATATAATACAATAGAATATTTACTATTTAATTTAGCTATATCAAATATTAGATATTGAGTAAAGTTTTCTTTAAGATCAATAAGATAAGGCATTATATCTTCATTAAATTTTACTGTAACAAGATCATCATAATTATTCCATTTAACAGTAGGAATAGGAACAATACTGATATATTCTTCTTTTCCTTTGTTATTTTGTTTTATTTGAAAGACAGCTTGTTTTTGTAATCTTTCAATAGATTTTTTAAATCTTGAATGTTTATTTGAATCAGATACATCAAAAAACGAAAACATTTCTTCTTTACTTAAATAAATAGTATTGTCTTTTGGTGGATTTTCTACATCAATAGCAGATACACATAATTCAAATATTTTTAAAGGTATTAAATCCATTTGAGAAACACCTTGAATAAGATCATTATGTTGAACTACTTTATTATTATTATCAAAGTTTTTCAAAGTAAACACCTTTCTTTCTTTTTTATCATTTGATATAATATTCATAGTATAAGTTCCTTTCTAAAGTTACATGGGATTTATATATAGACACAAGACCAGCCGACAAGCTTATGATCTTGTGTCTTTATTTTATATCAATAGTCCTACATAGTCAATTTTTTTGTAGGAATGTCCTACATATTTTATTTTTTGTAGGACTATTACATAGTTTTTTGTAGGACTATACATAGTTTTTTGTAGGACTATACATAGTTTTTTGTAGGACTATACATAGTTTTTTGTAGGACTATACACCCTTCAAACCCTTTAAATAAAGGCTTTCTTAACATCTAAAAAGTTAAAAAGAGAAAAAAGATAAAAATATTAAGTATCAAAAGGGGAAAATGGGATTTTCCCAGAAAAATATATTTTTAATATTCTTTAAAAACCCTTTTAACAAGATTTTAATAAATTAATACTTATTTAAATACCTATATAAAGTAGATCTACTAATACCTAGTATTTCTACCACTTCATTTATTGTTTTACCAGAAGCAATTAATTCTTTAGCATGATTAATTGTAGGATCATTCTTTTTAAACATTCTTTT
>CAZGWM010000058.1:0-2368 GCA_964529195.1 uncultured Muribaculaceae bacterium
TTTACTCATAATACACCTCATTTTTTTTCAAAATAAAAAGACTTTCGTCTAAAAACAATATAACACAACATCACGCAGTAATCAACAGTAAGTTTATACTTTGTTGTTTATCAAAGTAAACACAATAAATTAAGTAAATATTTCTATATTGCATTTAGCCTAAGTAAAAAGACATTAAAAAAATGCACTAGCACATTTAGGTAAAATATTTAGTTATTATTTAATTTAGAAGGAATAGGTTCAAGAAGATCTATTAAAATTAATTCCAGCATTTCATTTATTTTTATATAACTTTTTATATCTTTATCTAATATTATTTCTGTTTTTTTAAGTAGAGATTTGATTTTATGTTTTTTGTCACATTCATACTCACTTACACTTTTTAAGTGTAAGTAATCATTTTCTTTAAACTCTGTTATGTGCTCCTTTTCATCAACATAAATATAATTTATTTTTCGTTGATTAAAAACTTCTTTTACTTTATCAATATTAGGAAAACCAACTATTTCATCTTTTATTTGATAATCAAATAAGTAGTTAAATATTTCAGCATCTTTAGATTTATAAAACTTTCCTACTTTTATCATAACTACATATTCTGGATATTTTTCTTTGTATAAAGAATATATGTCTTTGAAATTATTCAATGTAAATCTCTCCTTTAATTTTGTATTACTTATACTTAAATAACCATTGTATGAAGAAAGGCTTTTAGTATACGCTTCTAGATTATTCTTCTTTAAATATTTTAACCTTCTTTTAATTCTAGTTAATGTTTGATTATTATATTTTATTAACAATTTATCATTTATATTCTTGAATTTATATCCTATAAATTCAACACCATTATTAATATTATATATTTTTGTTTTATTATTTATCTCTAAGTTATATTCATTTATTTTATTTTATTTTTTATTTTTATTTCAATTTTTTCTAAATTCTTATAATTAGTATCAATTATAATTAAATCATCCATATATCTAATATATTTTTTTATATTTAAATTTTCTTTAATGAAGTGATCCACTTCATTAAGAAAATAAACTGCAAGTATTTGACTTGTCATATTGCCAATACTTATTCCTTTTCCCGTATTATAATATGGAATTTTATTTATTTCATTTATTTTTTTATTCTTTTCTTTTAAAGTTAGATTTGTTTTATATATTTTATTTATTTCTTTTGATTTTTCCTTTTTAATTAATTTATTAATATAATCTTCACTAGTAGTATTTAAAACTTCTTTTATAATATTAATAACGTATTTATCTTTTATTTTTTTGGATAAAAGATCAAGAAGGATTGCATGATCTATATTATAAAAATATTTAGATATGTCTACTTTTAAAATAAAAGAATCTTTTTCAAGATATTTTTTAAATAAATCCAGTGCTACTTTACTACCTTTTCCTATTCTAGTGGCAACATTACTATAAATTAACGAATTATCTATATATTTTCTTAAATAAAATTCTGCAATAAAGTGATTAACTACTTTATCTTCTATATTTTCACTCATTACTAATCTATACTTTGGTTCTTTTATTAAAAATATATGATATTTATTAAACTTATAATTTCTATTATATAATTTATTATATATATTTATTAACTTAGTATTTTTATTTAAAAGAAAATCAAATAATTCTTTTTTGTTTCCGATGTTTGATTTCACTTTATTAAAAGCAAAATAAATATTTTTTAAACTAAGTTCTTTATAATAAATATTACTTGCTCTCTTCACTGTTTATCCATCCATAGGTTAATTTGTTAATGTTATCTAATTTATTAATAAAAGATATATATCTTTTATTAATTATAATATTTTTTGTTTTTATTTTTTCGATATAATAATCAAGAAAAGCGCTATTAACTAGTATCTCTTTTTGATATTTATTTCTTATATTTCCTGTATTAATATTAGCTCTAATAAGATTTTCAAGTAAATCATATAATGCGTTAGTAAAATTAATCTTAAGAGTAATTTCCGTTTTATTAAATGAAGATAAAATATATTTTTCTGAATAGTCTATTAAACTTACAATGTGCTGATATAACTTAAATTCTTTCAAATGTTTATCTCCTAAAAACATCCCGGATTATTCATAGATAGTGCATTACTAAAACCGGGATGTAAAGTACTGTTTTGGCTTTAATTAAATAGCTAGGAAACACACTTGTTTCCTAAGACATTAAGTTCTGAAATATCTGTCATGCAGACATGAACATATCACAATTTTAGGAAATTATAAGGACGCCCCGGACATTATGAACGTTGTCGCCTTTGAAATTGCCATCTGAATTGACGTTCCACACGTTAGCATTAGTGCCATTAAAGTTATACGGGGACATTTGTAGTATGTTA
>CAZGWM010000059.1:0-2300 GCA_964529195.1 uncultured Muribaculaceae bacterium
AATATGATGCTCCGTTAGATCAAACAAGAGAAGATTCATACCGCAAAGTTTTAAAAGCGGAAGGTATGATTACGCGTGACCCAAGAGTTAAAGAACGTAAAAAATACGGTCTTAAAAAAGCAAGAAGAGCTCCACAATTTAGTAAGAGATAAAAATTCAAAGTTTACAAAACTCGTATTTATAATAAGTACGAGTTTTTTTGTTTCTTTATTATTTACATTACCTATTAAAGTTTTTGTTGAAATAGAACAGTAAAATATTATATACTATATACGAAGAGAAGGAAGATTTTATGAACAATGCAATTCAGTTAATCAAAAGTTTAAAAATATATGATCAACATATTGTTTTAGCATGTTCATATGGTCCTGATTCTATGGTATTACTTGATTTACTTCAAAAAGAAAACTTAAATATCGTAGTAGCATTTGTTAATCATAAATTAAGAGAACAATCTGATCTAGAAGAAGAAGAACTTAAAAAATATTGTCTTCAAAATAATTTAATTTTTGAAAGTAAAAGTATAGACGAATATCCTAAAGGAAATTTAGAAATGAATGCTAGGGTTATTAGATATAATTTTTTTGAAGAATTGTTAAAAAAATATAATAGTAAGTATTTATTTACTGCTCATCATGGTGATGACTTAGTAGAGACAATACTTATGAGGCTAATTAGAGGATCATCATATAAAGGATATGCCGGATTTTTAATTCAAACAAAAAAAGATAATTATAATATAATAAGACCTCTTATAAATATGACTAAAGAAGAAATATATAAATATGTTAAAAATCATAATATTCCATACGCAGTCGACCACACTAATAAAGAAAACATTTATACAAGAAATAGAATAAGAAATAATATACTACCTGAAATAAAAAAAGAAAATAAAAATGTGCATAAAAAGTTTATTAAATTTAGCGAACTGATTACCAGTTATGAGGAATATTTTGAAAAAGAGACTGATAAATTATATAAAACATTATATAAAAATAAAAAAATAGACTTAAATGACTTTTATTTAATAGATAATATATTTAAAAAGAGATTATTAAACAAAATATTATTCAAGATATATGGTAATAATATAAATGTTATCACTGATTTGCACACAAAACTAATTATGGATTTAATAGAAAGTGAAAAACAAAATACTTATATTGTTTTACCTAAAAATATGAGAGTGACAAAATTTTATAATATATTAGAGTTTGATCACTATGAAAATGTTGATTTATCTTATAATTATGTTTTAAAAACCGAAGTAAATTTAGAAATAGGAAAAATAAAAAAAGTAGAAGAATCTAATATAGATAAAAGCAACGACTTACTAAGAATACATAGTAACGAGATTGAGTTACCAATTTATATCCGAACTAGAAAAAACGGAGATAAAATAAGTGTTAAAAATTTAGGTGGAAATAAAAAAATAAAAGAAATATTTATTGATAATAAAATACCTACTAATATAAGAGATATTTATCCAATAGTTACAGATTCTAATGATGAAATTTTATGGATACCAGGTTTAAAGAAAAGTAAATTTGATAAACAAAAAAATGAAAGCTATGATATAATAATAAAGTACGAAAAAAAGGAGAAGAGTTATGAAAACTAAAAAATATCAAAAACAAACATTACCATATCTAATACTAATAGTAGTAATGGTTGGTGTATTGTTATTTTATAATTTATCACAATATAAAATAAACGAATTCAGTTATGATGAATTAATTGCGGAGTTATCTAAAGAAACAGTAAAAAAAATAGAAATAACTCCTAAAAACAGTTCTGGTGTATACACTATTTCTGGTCAGTTAAAAGATTATTCTGAAACAGAGAGTTTTAAAGTAAACATACCAATGTCAGAAGCGGTTTTAGAAAAAATATTAACTTACGTAGATGAAAATGAAATTGCAGTTATCACTAAAACAAATCCAGAAAATAATGGATTTTTAGTAGTGCTAATGAATGTAGTACCATATGTTATTTTAATAGGTGGAACAGTATTCTTGTTTTCAAAAATAAGTGGAAACAATAAAAACAGCATGGACTTTGGTCGTAGTAAAGCAAAACTAAGTGAAGATGGTGGTTCAACCAAATTCTCAGATGTTGCTGGATTAATAGAAGAAAAGCAAGAGGTAGCAGAATTAATAGATTTCTTAAAAAATCCTAAAAAATTCCAAAAATTAGGAGCGAGAATACCTAAAGGAGTATTGCTTGTAGGTCCTCCAGGAACAGGAAAAACACTTTTAGCTAAAGCAGTTGCTGGAGAAGCAAACGTACCATTTTAT
>CAZGWM010000060.1:0-2259 GCA_964529195.1 uncultured Muribaculaceae bacterium
AATCTATAAAAGAATGTTAATAACAAACATTGAATGTGAGCTCCATCATCATCAGCGTCGGTCATTATTATTACTTTATCATAATTTATATCTTTAACATCAAATTCGTTTCCAACTCCAGCTCCAATACAATTTATCATCATATTTATTTCTTCGTTTTTAAATATATCTGAAGTAGATGCTTTTTCGGTATTTAATATTTTCCCTCTTAGAGGAAGAATTGCTTGGAATTTTCTGTCTCTTGATTTTTTAGCTGTCCCACCAGCAGAATTTCCTTCAACTATAAATAATTCATTTATTTTTGGATTTTTAGATTGAGCAGGAGTTAATTTACCACTTAATTGAGATTGACTTTTTTTATTTTTTCCATCTCTTGCAGCTTCTCTTGCTTTTCTGGCAGCGTCTCTCGCTATTTTACTTTTATTCATTTTTTCTATTAAAGTTTCAGATATTTCTCTATTTTCTTCAAGGAAGTATCTAAGTGTATCATATACAATATTTTCAACACTACTTCTTGCTATTGGAGTTCCTAGTTTACTTTTAGTTTGGCCTTCAAACTGTAATATGTTTTCTGGTATTTTTATATTAAGTACCGCAGTTAAGCCTTCTCTAGCATCTGATCCTTCAAAGTTATTATTTTTTCCTTTGATTAATCCTTTATCTTTGGCATAGTCATTAAATGCTTTTGTTATAGCAGTTTTAAATCCTATTTCATGAGTTCCACCATCTGTTGTTTTAACATTATTTACAAATGATAATATGCTTTCATTATAAGATTCATTATACTGAATAGCTATATCAACATCAATTTTATTTCTTTCGCCTTTTATTGAAAGAACATCATGAAGGGTTTTCTTTCCTTCATTTATATATTCTACAAATGATAAAATACCATTTTCATAGTGAAATTCGCTTCTTTTTTCATCTTGTATATCAATTACTTCAGCAGTTAAATTATCAAGTAAAAAAGCACTTTCTTGCATTCTTTCACTTAAGGTAGTAAAACTAAAGCTTGTATTTTTAAATATCTCTTTACTTGGCATAAAGGTAACTGTAGTACCAGTTTTTTTAGTAGGACCTATTTTTTTTAAAGGTTTATCTACTTTACCACCATCTTTAAATGATATTTGATATTCTGATCCATCTTTATAAATAGTTACGATCATAAAATCACTTAAAGCATTTACAACAGATGCCCCAACTCCGTGAAGACCACCTGATATTTTATATCCTTCACTTTGAAATTTACCTCCAGCATGAAGTACTGTATATATTACCTCTGGAGTAGATTTGCCACTTTTATGTTTTCCAGTTGGTACCCCTCTACCATTATCACTTACAGTTAAACTATTATCTTCATTTATTGTTACAGTTATTTTATCTCCATAACCATTTATTATTTCATCAATTCCATTATCAATTATTTCCCAAGCTAGATGGTGCATACCTCTTTTATCAGTTGACCCAATATACATACCAGGTCTTTTTTTAACAGCGTCTAGGCCTTCTAAAATTGTAATTGAACTTTCATCATATTTTGTCATATTTACACCTATTTAAGTATAGCAGAGACATAAAAAAAAGACAAATTAATTGTCTTGTTTTCTTTATAATGCTTACCTTCTTAAATTATTTACCTGCTCCTAGTTGATTTAATAAATCATCTAATGTATTATCATTTTCTTCTTTTACTTCATTTGATAATTTACTTAATTTGGCTTTTATATCATCTGCTGATAACACAACTTTTTCATTAAGTGGTTCTTCTAAATCAGAAGCTTTAACTCCAAAAGATTCTTCTTCTTTTAAGTTTGGTAAAAATTCATCTAAAGTTGGAGGTAAAGTAACTTCTTCTTCTTTTAAAGATTCATCAAAATGAATATCAAAAGATTTGTTTTCTTCTTTATAATCAAATCCAGTTATTTTATTATTATCTTTACTTACTTCGTTTAATTCATCTTTTTTATAATGATTTTCAACTTGAACTGTATGTTTTAAAGCTGGAAGAACGAAATCTTCTTCTAAAGGTTTTTCATTTTTAGGTTCTAATTTTTCTAAATTAATATTAAAAGCATTTACTTTTTCTTCACTTGTTTTAGGTTCTAAATATGAAAGATCAAATTCAGGTTCTACTTTTACTTCTGGCTCTGATTTTACTTCAGGTTCTGGGTGTGATAAATCCATTTTAGGGGCAGGTTCTAAATATGAAAGATCAAATTCAGGTTCTGCTTTTATTTCTTCATTTGTTACTTCAGTCTC
>CAZGWM010000061.1:0-2040 GCA_964529195.1 uncultured Muribaculaceae bacterium
AACCAAAACCAAAACCAAAACCAAAACCAAAACCAAAACCAAAACCAAAACCAAAACCTAAAAGGCTTAAAAGACTTAAAATCAAAAAAACAAAGGCAAAGCAAAATATAATATATCTAAAATTAAAATTGATTAAATAAAAAATAAAATCTTTTAACTGTTCACTGTCTTTAAACTCTCCACTCTCCACTCTCAACTATCCAATGCTCATTGTTAACTGTTCCACTAATAGTATATAATATGGATAAGAAACATTTTGGAGGGAGTTTTATGATAAAGTACGAAATACCTGGTAGAGAAGATATTATTATAGAAAATTTAGTTTTAGATTATAATGGAACTATAGCTTATGATGGAAAGTTAATAGATGGTGTTCAAGAACTATTAAAAAAAATAAAAGAAATAGAAAAATTAAATATTTATATATTAACTGCTGACACTTATGGAACTGTAAATGAAGAATGTAAAGATATAAATGCCGATATAATAAGATTTCCAAAAGAGAATGCAGGTGAGGAAAAAAGAAAAATTGTAGAAAAGCTTGGAGGAGAAAATACTTTAGTAGTTGGAAATGGATTTAATGATATTCCTATGTTTAAGGAGGCAAGTTTTTCCATTGGGATAATTGGTGGGGAAGGTATGTCAGGAAAGTTATTAAATCATTCTGACATAGTAGTTAACTCTATCTTAGATGGATTAAATATAATTTTAGACAAAAATAAAATAAAAGCCACTTTAAGAAATTAATTCTTAGAGAGGTTTTTTTATTTAATTTTATAGAATGGTTGATTTAATGACTTTGTATATATATAATTTTAGTGTAGGATTATCTAGGAGGGATAAATATTGCTATACATAATGAATAATAGTGACGATCCATTTTTTAATCACGCAGTAGAAGAGTATATAGTAAATAATTTTGATGAAGAAGTTTTTATGCTTTGGATAAACAAACCAGCAATACTTATTGGAAGAAATCAAAACACAATGTCAGAGATAGAATTAGATTTTGTAAAAGAAAATAATATTGAAGTAGTGAGGAGATTGTCTGGTGGAGGGACAGTTTACAACGACTATGGAATTATGAATTTTACTTTTATTACCTACAAAGATTCTAACCCTTTGAATGATGGTTTTGAAAAATTTGCAAGACCAGTTATAGAAGCTTTAAATTCTTTAGGAGTTAAGGCAGAGTTTACTGGAAGAAATGATATACTTATAGATGGAAAAAAGATTTGTGGCAATGCACAGTATTGTACTCATGATAAAATACTTCATCATGGAACACTTTTATATGATGGAAATATGGAAAATTTAAAATATGCTTTAAAGAGTAGAGAAATAAAATTTGTAGATAAATCTGTAAAATCTGTAGGCTCAAGAGTTACAAAAATTTATGAACATATGGAAGACAAGTCTATGGATGTATTAAAGTTTAGAGAGTATCTTAAAGAATATGTAATGGAGATTTATGATATAGAAAAAGTTTACAATTTGACAGAAGAGGATTTAAAAGAGATAGAGAAAATTGCAGACGAAAGATTTAGAACTTGGGAATGGAATTATGGAAAGAGTCCAAGCTATTCTTATAAGAATGCAATAAAATATCCAAACTGTGGTGTTGTTGAGTATAGTTTAAATATAATAAATGGAAAGATAGATGATATTTCTATTTATGGAGATTTTTTTGGTGAGAAAGATATTTCAAAAGTTGAGAATGATTTAAATGGAGTTAATTTTGAAATTAATTCTATTAATAATTATTTAGATAATATAAAGCTAGGAGATTATATAAAAAATCTTTCAAATGAGGATTTTTTAAGAGGCATTATGGATATTAAATAAATAGGAGGTATAGTATGCGTTTAAGAAAGCCAGAATGGATAAGAGTTAAGATGCAAGGAGGATCTTCTTCAAATAAAGTTAAAGGTCTTTTAGAGGATTTGGATTTAAGTACAGTTTGTAGTGAGGCAAATTGTCCAAACAGAATGGAATGTTTTAAAAGAGGTACTGCAACTTTTATGGTTCTTGGAAATAATT
>CAZGWM010000062.1:0-2031 GCA_964529195.1 uncultured Muribaculaceae bacterium
GATAACCGCTGAAAGCATCTAAGCGGGAAGCCTCCTCCAAGATGAGTTTTCCCATGTTTTATACAGTAAAATCCCTTGTAGACTACGAGGTTGATAGGCTAGAGGTGGAAGCGTAGCGATACGTTGAGCTGACTAGTACTAATAGATTGAGGATTTAATCATAAATATGATTTGATGAGTATACATTATCTTGTTTTTAAAGAACGAAAGTTTTTTATTGGTGACGATTGCTAAGTGGATACACCTCTTCCCATCCCGAACAGAGAAGTTAAGCACTTAAACGCTGACGATAGTAGAAATGCTAAAATAAGTAGTTGCCAGTATTTTTTTTTGCAATAAAATAATTAAAGTGTAAATAAATGTTAATAACTATCATGTTATTGACATACAAATTTTACTGATATATATCAGTAAAACAATAAATAATTAAAAAAAAATTACTAATAGGTAAATATATTTGTTATTATGAAAATGGTGATAGTATGAAAATAGGTTTTGATAATAAAAAATATATTGATCTTCAATCAAAAGAAATTAAAGAAAGATTAAATGTTTTTGATAAATTATATTTAGAAGTAGGCGGAAAACTATTTTCTGATACACATGCATCTAGAGTATTACCTGGATTTAATTCAAATTCTAAAATAGAAATACTATCTAAATTAAAAAAAGATATTGAAATTATCTTTTGTATTAAAGCTGAAGATATTGAAAAATATAAAACTAGATCAGAATATGGAATTACTTACGATGAGGAGTTACTTAATTTAATAAATCAATCAAATGAATATGGATTTTTAGTAAATAGTGTTGTTATAACTTTATATAATAATCAAAACGGTGTTGATAAATTTATTAAAAAATTAGAAAGACAAAATATTAAAACATATATTCATACTTATACAAAAGGATATCCTTTTGATGTTGATGTAATCGTTAGTGATGAAGGATATGGAGCTAATCCATATATCGAAACAAGTAAAAAAATTGTTTTAGTAAATGCACCTGGATCTAGCTCAGGAAAACTTGCTACTTGTTTAAGTCAGTTATATCATGAAGAAAAAAGAGGAGTAAATGCTGGTTATGTTAAATTTGAAACTTTTCCAGTATGGAATTTACCTTTAAAACACCCACTTAATTTAGCTTATGAAGCATCTACAGCTGATATAAGAGATGTTAATCAAATTGATCCATTTCATTTAGAAAAATATGGAGTTCAATCAGTTAATTACAACAGGGATATTGAATCATTCCCAATTATAAGAAAAATATTAAATAAAATTGTTGGAACTGATATATATTACTCTCCAACTGATATGGGAGTAAATACTTTATCTAATTGTATCACTGATATGGAAGTAGTTAATGAAGCTTGTAAAAAAGAAATTGTAAGAAGATATTATCAAGAAAATGCCAACTTCAAACTAGGATTAAATGATCAAGATGCATCTAAAAGAATAAAACTTTTGTTAAATGAGCTTGGTATAGATGAGGAGTATTTAACAGTAGTAACTCCCGCTATTAACAAAAGTAAAGAAGAAGAAAGACACGTCATATCTCTTGAGCTTCCAAATGGTGAAATAATAACTGGAAAACAAACCACGCTTTTATCACCAGCAAGTAGTTTAATAATTAATGCAATGAAAATATTAACAAAAATACCTGATGAAATAGACCTTTTAAGTCCAAGCATTCTTGAACCAATTTTAAAATTAAGAACAGATGAAAAGGAATTATCTCTTCAAGAAGTTTTAATCGCACTTTCAATATGCTCAGTTACAAACCCTATAATTGAAAAAGCAATGCAAAATATAAGCAAATTAAATGGTTGTGATGCCCACAGTACGTACATAATTTTAAATGGTGATTTAAAAGCAATTAAAAGACTTGGTATAAATTTAACATGTCAACCAGAGTTTTACTCTAATAAAGTCATTTGATGTTTACTAAATCATAAATATTATATATAATTAAACAAGGTGAGATAAATGAATTATAAATATACTTCTAAAAGTATAGAAGACACAATGG
>CAZGWM010000063.1:0-1953 GCA_964529195.1 uncultured Muribaculaceae bacterium
CGAAAATATGGTCGTGGAGTGGGAGTAGTACCCATTAGCTTATCAAAAACTAGAAAAGCCTTTATATAAAGGCTTTTTTGATGTTTACTCTTAAACTTTAATCACTTATAAGTGTTAGTGATGTCAAAGTGATGTCAAAAAATAATTAAATAAGTAAATATTTAATTATTAATTGACTTTTAATACTAGGGCCACTACTTCTCAAGGATTCTTATGTCTAAAAAATTAATTTAGTAACATCAAAAAAAATATGAAAAATAGTGTGTTTACCATACTAATTTAGACCATCTTTTCTTAATAACTTTTGCAATAACATCAATCTCAGGGAATAAGGATGCTTCATCAATTAAAATAGTTTCTAGACTTTTTAGAATTGAATACTTATTATTTATGAGTAGGACTTGTATTTTATCATTTGTGTTTCTATGTCTAAGATTATTGATACTTTTGCTGAACCCATCATTATACATATCTAGACCACAAATAATGAATGCTCCATTTTGATTTTTAATGCGGTTATTATTCTTTAACGCTTTAACTATAAAGACCTTGTAAAACTCGTCTTTATCAATTTCACTTAAAAAAGCTGGTTTCTCTAGTCTTATTTGCTGAATTAAAACTGATGCATCTTTATTAAATTCATAATTATCCTTAGTATTTTTAACTAAATCGATTAGTTTGTTTTTATCTTTAAGAGATAAGGCAGCTAAACTTGCGTATATTGATACAGTATCACTCTGCGGGTACTTAATGTCATATTTGCCGGAACTAAATACTATTACTTCACCAAATTCATCATTATTGTTAGCACAAGAGAAATATAAAGCGACATTTGGATCCTCAGTGATATCAAGCAGTCTTGTAGGTATATTATAATGTTGCATTTTTACTAATTTTTCTAAATGTGATTTATGAGATTCAAACTCATAAGGACATTCGATTTGGATCTCTTCAAACATACTATTTTCATTTTTAACCCATAACTTATTGCGAGAAAAAGAAGGTTGTAATAAATAGTTCATGTTTTCGTGACCTCTAAAAAAAAGATGACCATTTACTTGTAAATTGGAGATAATCATATGAAAATCATTTAATGAACTAATTACATTAATATCAACTTCATTTGAATCATAATAAACATGCATTTTCTCTTCTTTTAGAGTGGTAATTTTAAACTTACTATAAATATCTGTAAACAAACTATAATCCGAAAAAGAAATCCTTTCCTCAATCCTTCCAAACGAAGCATACACCCAATAAACAATTGCGTCTGCTTCAATGAATGATAAATTATTATTTAGATTTATATTCTTAGTAGAAAGAGCCTCATAAAATGTTAATAGAATATTATTATTCTTTGGATATTTTTGGTCATCATTAAATAAATATTTATAATTAGAATTTATAGAGTTAAGAATATTATAATATTCTTGCTTTGTATTATTTTGTCTAATATATTTTGTTAGATTTATATACTTATCTTTTTCTAACTTACTTTTAATTACTGTATCAAAAGCTTCTTTGATATGTTCATTATCATATGCATTAAATTTATAATTGTTCATAATACCAAGCATCCTTCCGATAGTTCATTAAGAATTATAACATTTAATCCTTAATATATAAATATTCTATAACTTTAAAATACTATTCTCAGTGAATCGTATAGTGATGATTACTTATTTTAGAAAAAATTGAAAGAGTTTGTTGATAGTTACTTTTATTAAAAAACAAGCGATGTCAAAACTGAATCAAAAATTTAAATCTTCTAAAATAAATCATTTTGCAGTTTTAATTTTTATAAATACATATAATTTTGTATACTTTGTTTTAAGAACAATGAATGTTGTTCGACTATTTATATAATAATTAAATATTTACATTAATACTTAAAACTTGTAATTATTTAACCAAAATTGAGTAGTAAAAAGCAATGACAACTAATGGTTGACA
>CAZGWM010000064.1:0-666 GCA_964529195.1 uncultured Muribaculaceae bacterium
TTTTTTTCATCTTATACCTCCAAAAAATATGTATCTGGTTTATCAGGATTAAATGGTTCATTTACCCACATTACTGTTACCATATCAGTTGTTCCAGTATTTTCTATATTATGGGTATAACCTACTGGAATATCAACTACTTCTAGCTTATTGCCACTTACTTTATACTCAATTATTTCTTTTGTTTCTAGTTTTCTAAAACGAATTACTCCTTCACCATATACAACAAGAAACTTTTCATTTTTAGTATGGTGCCAGTGATTTCCTTTTACAATTCCTGGTTTAGATATATTAACAGAAACTTGTCCTCTTTCTTTTGTTCTTAAAAATTCGGTAAAAGATCCTCTATGATCTACATTCATTTTTAATTCATAACTAAAATTATCTTCTTTTAAAAAACTTAAATATGTACTATAAAGTTTTTTAGTAAATTCATCTTCCATATTAGGAATTGCTATATTATTTCTTGATTCTTTAAATGATTTAATTAATTTAGCTATTTCTCCAAGTGTTTTATTATAAGAAACAGGAACTTCGTAAAAAGATCCAGTTTTATTTCCTTTATTTTCAAGTAAATTAATTAATTCATTAATAACATCATCGATATAAACTAAATTTAATAGATGATTTTCATCATTTATTACTATTGGGATATCTCTTGCTATG
>CAZGWM010000064.1:676-1875 GCA_964529195.1 uncultured Muribaculaceae bacterium
CAAAAAGTTGCTATAACACTATTATAGTTTGGTTTAGACCATTTTCCAAATACATTTGGAAAACGATATATATATACATTCACATCATTTTCTTTTCCATATTCATAAAGAAGATCTTCACCATCTTTTTTACTTTTACCATATGGATTATCCAGCTCTGCTTGAATAGAAGATGAAATCATTACTGGTGATTTATTATTATATTTTTTTAATGTATTTAGCAGTGTAGATGTAAATCCGAAGTTCCCTTCAGCATATTCTTTTTCTTCTTTTGGTCTATTAATACCTGCTAAATGAAATACAAAATCAGCCTCAGAGCAGTATTTTTCAAATAACTCAGCTTCTGTATTTCGATCATACTCAAAAATAGAATTATATCCTCTATTTTTAAGTTCTGAAATTAAATTTTTTCCAATAAATCCATTTGATCCAGTAACTAATATTTTCATCTCTTTTTCCACATTTCTATTTCTTCTCTAACATAATCTAAAGTTAATAATTTTTCTTTTATTTCCTCTACATTTAATCTTCTAGTATTATCTGAATTGTATTCTGATTCAGTAGTTAATTCTTCTTTACCATCAACAAAATATTTATCATAGTTTAAATCACGCTTATCCGCTGGTACTTTGTAATAATCTCCTTTATCAACAGCTTTTATATACTCTTCTTTTGTAAGAAGACTTTCATATCTTTTTTCTCCGTGTCTTGTTCCTATTATTTTAGTTTCGTTATTAGCATTAAATAACTCTTTAATTGCCTGTGCTAAATCTCCAACAGTTGATGCAGGCGATTTTTGAACCATAATATCTCCTGCTTCAGCATTTTGAAATGCATATATTACTAATTCAACTGCATCTTCTAAACTCATTAAAAATCTTGTCATATTAGGATCTGTTATTGTTAATGGTTGGTCACTTTTAATTTGATCAATAAAAAGAGGTATAACTGATCCCCTTGATGCCATAACATTTCCATATCTTGTTCCGCAAATTAAAGTTTTTTCTGGATCTACAGTTTTAGATTTAGCAACAAATACTTTTTCCATCATTGCTTTTGAAATTCCCATTGCATTAATTGGGTATGCCGCTTTATCTGTTGATAAACAAACTACTTTTTTAACTCCATACTCTATTGCTGCACTTAGAACATTATCTGTTCCAAGAATATTTGTTTTAACAGCTTCAAGTGGGAAAAAT
>CAZGWM010000065.1:0-1825 GCA_964529195.1 uncultured Muribaculaceae bacterium
ACATTATCAAGATTTGATTATTTATGTTTATAACTTGCTACTTAAATATCCAGATATTGAAGGAAAATATTTGGCGAGTGATACGCAACAAGTTTTAAATGAAGGCTTAGAGTGTTTGATTATAGCTAAAAAGAAACATCACAAACAAGAAAAAGTACAATCACTATTCACAGCTAAAACAAAGTTGGAAATTCTTAAAATATATGTTCGAATTTCTTATAAAGTTAAATATATTAATAAAAGAAATTATGGTTCTTGGAGTCATAAAATTTCTAAGATCATGGATGAATTAGATAACTGGATGGCATATTGTCAAAGTTAGTAAAGAATGTATTTTATCAGAAGCTAAATTACAGTGAAATGTATGATGCATTTTTGAGAGCAAGAAAAAATAAAACCAATAGAAATGATGTAATAATTTTTGAATATCATATTGAAAGAAATATTGTTAAATTAGTAGATTCAATTGCTAATGAATCATATAGAATAGGGAATTATAGAGAATTTAAAGTATACGAACCTAAAGAAAGGCTTATAAAGTCTTTACCTTTCAAAGACAGAGTAGTCCATCAGTGGTTTGTTCATGAATTTTTAATTCCTTATGTAGTACCAAAATTTATATATGATAGTTATGCTTGTCTTGAAGAAAAAGGAACTCACAAAGCCGTCAAAAGGCTTGAATACTTTATGTATAAAGCCAAGCTAGAGTATAATGATTACTATGTTTTAAAAATGGACATTAAAAAATTCTTTTATAGCATAAATCCTAATATTTTGTTTGAATTATTTAAAAAATATTTTAAGGAAGATGCTCTTCTTGAGTTAAGTTCTAAATTGATATTTTGTGAAGAAAATGAGCTTGGAATCGCAATTGGAAATTACACATCACAATACTTTGCTAACATATATCTTAATGAACTTGATCAATTTGTTAAACATAAATTAAGGATTAAATTTTATCTCAGGTATATGTTATGTAAAGCTTTGCATAATATATGGATGACTTTGTATTATTGATTGAAAATAAAGATAAAGCCAAAATAATTTATAAAGAGATAGAAAAGTTTTTGGAAAAAAAATTAAAATTAGTTAAATTATAAAAGTAGATACTTTCCGTCTTCTATGGGTGTGGATTTTTGTGGTTATCGAATTTTTCATACGCATAAACTTGTAAGAAAACGTAGTAAAGAAAGAATGAAGAAAAGAATTAAAAAATGGAATGTTATGTACAAAAATAATAATATTAATTATAAATACGTTACACAATCTTTTAAATCTTGGAAAGCACATATTAGCCATGCTAATAGTTTTAATTTGTATAACTCATATGTTAATAAATTAGAATTTGAATTGGAATAACTGTTTTAATCAGAAGTTCAACGATAATAAGACGGTAAGTACTACTTGAATGATATAACATAAGAAAAAGCAAGTTTTTTTGATGATAAATATTCTAACTATTTTAAAATAAAAATAACAGTATATAAAAAAGGACTTTTACTAAATAAAGTTTTAGCAAAAGTTCTTTTTTTGCTTGTTAAGACGGCTATTTTCTACAAAGAAAAAAAAGATTGATTTTAATATAAAAAAATATTATACTATGTATGGTAGGTAGATAAAATGAGAAATAAAAAAGGTTTTACTCTTATTGAAATTATAATATCTTTAACAATTTTAACTATAGTCTTTACTTTGACTGCAATGAATTTCAATAAAATATTTGATAAATCAGAAAGCAAATCGTATACAGAGTATACTGATAAGATAAAAAGTGCTGCTGATTATTATTTAAGCAGCAATAATAGTTTGATAACAGAATTAAATA
>CAZGWM010000066.1:0-1711 GCA_964529195.1 uncultured Muribaculaceae bacterium
AGAATTAATGTTAATGGTTTTTGTGATCACTGGAAATGCCTCCAAAACTTTCAACGCTAAAATTAATGAATGTAACTGGTTAGAATGATTCGGAGCGGTGCCAAATGTAGAAAAAGGCAGAAACGCTCTAAATTATGGTCTTTATTAAATATTGGTCTAGTTAAGGAATATTCTTCTGATATTATGCTAAGAGAGGTAATAGCATCTATATACCCTATTTTATCTGATGTATCTTTTATATTTAATATTTCTTTTTTTACTTCTTCTTTTATTTCATTGAATAAATTATATTCTCCCAGTTAAATTCTGGTTTTACTTTATCTATGTTTCCTTTTGATACTTCAATGTAATATCCGAAAACTTTGTTATAACCAACTTTTAAATTATTTATTCCTGTTTTTTCTTTTTCTTCTTTCTCAAGAGAGCTTAAATAACTTTTTCCACCACTTCTTATTTCTTTTAATTCATCTAATTCTTTATTATAGCCTTTTTTTATTAAGTAACCTTCTTTAATGCTTACTGGTGGATCTTCATAAATAGCTTCATTAAGTAATGTATATATTTCTTTATGATCACTTATTTTTATATTTAAATTTAATTTTTGAATTACATTTTTTATTTCAGGTAAAACTTTTAAAGTACTTTTCATTTTAAGTAAATCTCTTGCATTTAGTGATCCTGATGTTACTTTGGAAGATAATCTCTCTAAGTCATATACTTCATCAAGTAAATTTATTAAAGTGCTTCTTAGTATAAACTGAGTATTTAAAACTTCAATGTAATCAAGTCTTTTATTTATTTCTTTTTCATCTTTTAAAGGATTAGTTAGAAAGTATCTTAGCGTTCTTGATCCCATTGATGTTTTGCATTTATCAAGAAGCCAAATTAAGCTATATTTCTTTTCTTTATGTCTGATTGTTTCAAAGACTTCTAAGTTTCTTATGGTATGAATATCCATCTTTAAAAAATTATCTATTTCATTTATAATAACATCACTAAAATGACTTATATCTTTAAGCTGAATATCAACTAAGTAATAAAGTAAATGTTTTATTCCTTCTTTTCTTTGATAATCTTTTATATTGTTTATTAATTTTATTTCTTCATTATAAAAATCATCTATATTAGTTATATTTATTTGGTATATATTTTTTATTAAATTTACTTTTTCAAATTCAAAATCTCTTTTTAAAATTATTTCTTTTATATTTAAATTTAAAATTCTGTTTATTAGTTCATCTTCTTTTTTACTTATAAATTCAGAATATATTTTACCGGTAGAAATATCTGCATATGTTAGTAAATAAGTATAATGAAAATCTAAGATTGATCCAATATAGTTTGAACTAGATTCATCTAAAAATTCAAGATCAACAATTGTTCCTTTACTTATTACTTCGGTTACTTTTCTTTTTACAACAGTTTTAGTATCTTTAGGGTTTTCAACTTGATCACATATCGCTACTTTATGTCCATTTAAAATAAGTTTTTCAACATATGTTTTAACCGAGTGATGTGGAACACCAGCCATAGGTATTTTTTCAGAAAGTCCTCCAGATTTTCCAGTTAAAGTTAAATTAAGTATTTTAGATGCTTTTTTAGCATCTTCAAAAAAGAGTTCATAAAAATCACCAACACGATAAAATAAAAACTCATCTACATAGTCTTTTTTTATATCATAATATTGTCTCATCATTGGACTTAATTTTTC
>CAZGWM010000067.1:0-1670 GCA_964529195.1 uncultured Muribaculaceae bacterium
ATATCATTAAATATTTCACTCATATTTGCATATTCATCATATATTTTATCAAATGTTTCATCTCTATTAATTGTTTCCATAATACCCTCCTTATTATTTTAAATATAGTTTATTTAGTTTTTGTTCTTTGAATTTTCTTGTTTTATATTCATCTTCTAACTCTATTCCTCTTTCATGGTAAAATGATATTAAACTTATTACTGAGTCTCTGTTAGCTGGGATTAGAGCCATATTTTCATTGTATACTTCAAGGTCTTCTTCAATTAAATTTATTACATCACAGACTTCTTGCACTGATTTACCATTTGAAAGTGCTTGCATATATTTTAAAGATTCATATACAGTCATTCCATTATAATAAAATTCCTCAGAATTTTCTAAAAAGCTATCTATAAATTCAAGCCAGTCATTAATCAGTTCTTTTTTAACACAATCAATTCCTTGTTTTTTTAAATTCCTTTTTCTTAGATCAAATAGTACTTCTTTTTTATTATCACGAATATTAAGTAATTCATTTTTTCTTATACTAATTATTTTTTTAGTTTCATTATCGTATATTACTTCATATCCATTAGATTTTCCAAAGGTTATTGGCATATAATTCCCTCCTAAGTGAAGATTATTATATATCTATTTAATATAATTTTCAACTTCTTTATTATATTAAAGTAATTTGTATATAAAAACACCATTATATAAAGGTGTTTTTGGACTTGTAACTTTAATGTTTAAATTCTTTTTCATTTTCTTTAAAAAAATCATAGTAAATTTTCACGTTCTTAAGTTCAGAGCACTTTGATCCTTTACTATTGCCAGAATCTAAATCAATTATATGTGCATCTTTTAAAGATAGTATAAATGGTGAGTGAGTTGAAATAATAAACTGACAATTATAAAATCTTGCAGAGTCTTCTATAAATTTAATTAATTTTATTTGTGATGCGGCTGATAAACTATTTTCAGGTTCATCTAAAATGTAGATTGAGTTTTCAGATATTTCACTTTCAAAGTACATTAATGCCGATTCTCCATTTGACTGCTCTATTATATTATTATTAACAAGTCTTTCTCTAACATATGATGACATTGTTTTTTTTCTGCTTTCTACCGTTTTCTTCAAATTATCATAATCATTTATACTATACTTCTGATTGTTATATTTATGTTTTAAATATTCTTCGAATAACTCATCTCTTTTATTATTTAAATTATTATTAATTGATCTAATATCAAATAAGTAATCAAACACATCATCACTTGTTATTATTTTTATTTCATTAGGTATTCCGTTAAGCTTTGAATAATTACATAAATCAACATACTTTTCAAAGAATTCACCTTTGCTAAATTTTTGTTTTCTTTGAGCACCTATTTTTTCAGCAATAACATTTAATAAAGTTGACTTTCCTGAACCATTACCTCCATACAATATGGTTATATTTTTAAAGTTAATATTTTCAATGTTTAAATTTGAAAATATTCTAAAAGGATAAAAATTGTTAAAAAGAGTTCTTCTTTCATACAAAATAACACTATCTTCTTTTACTTCATTTGGTAAATTAAATTCCTTTAAAAAAATCATTCTTATTAACCTCCCTTATCGATATTCGAAGTATATTTCATCTCATATATTTATATTAACATTTTCACAGATAAAAGCATATACATCT